>NZ_JAWOUX010000001.1:0-434594 GCF_033339595.1 Vibrio sp. 2096 | reverse complement strand
CAACAGCAACAGCAACAGCAACAGCAACAGCAACAGCAACAGCAACAGCAACAGCAACAGCAACAGCAACAGCAACAGCAACAAAAGTCTCAAAACGAAGGGAAGGAAGCGCAAGGACAACAGTCACAAAATCAGCAAGATTCTGAAAATAAAAAAGAAAAACAAAAAACGGAACAACATCAACCGCAACGAGATGACAAGCAAGTGAAGGATCAAGGTGAACCAATACAGGCTAAAGCGCATCCCGAAAAAATGCATCAGGATGATCCTGAGTTCCGTCGACTAGAAGCAGTAGAAAGTGCTCGCGACCCAAGCTTTTTGATCCGTGCGCAAATGCAACTTCAAGCGCAACAAAAACAACCTCCACAACAATCTCAAAAGGAGTGGTAAGCCTGTGATGAACAAAGGCGTAAAACTGGTCTTTATTTTTGTGGCCAGCCTAATATCCAGTTTCTCGGTGATAGCACAGACACTTCAAGCTAGTGTGAATAAAACACAAGTAGCCAAGAATGAAGTGATTAACCTCAGAATCATTTCAGATACTGAGCTCAGCTCAGACTCAATCGACTTCAATGTTCTAGAGAAAGACTTCTTCTTGGGTCAACCTCGTTATGGCCGCTCTAGCAATAACATTAACGGAAGAAAATCAGTGCGTACCGAGTGGAGTATCTCAATTGCACCAATGAAAGAAGGTGTTCTGACTATTCCAAGTTTTTCCGCTGATGGTATGAGAACGGAGCCGATCAAACTGCGTGTCAACGCGAGCCAAACAGACCCCAATCTTGATGATCTATTTAGCTTCAATATTACGGTCGACAACAGTACGCTCTACCCTCAGCAATCTGCAACATTACGTATACAGCTTCTAATTAAAGCGGACACTCGACGCCTAGATAACCCGCAAATAGTACCTCCGCAGATTGAAGGCATGAAGCTTGAGGCACTGGGTGGCTTACAGCAAAGACAGAAGATCTTAAATGGGTTAGAAGTAGCGGTCATAGAGCAGTCGTTTCGCTTAACGGCCAATCAACCAGGCACTTATACCTTGATAGGTCCTAAACTGACCGGTTCTTATATTTATGGCGACAGCTTGACGGGCTCAACCAAAATAATGCCTATCAACACCAAAGCGGAACGCATGCCAATCACGGTCAAACCGATTCCGAGCGAATTTAAAGGTGAATGGCTTCCTGCTTCAGCGTTAGAAATGACACAGAGCTGGCAAGACGATCAAGGTAATCTACTGTCGACTAACGCGATCAACACAGTAAAGCAAGGTTCTTCACTCACTCGAACCATTCAAGTTAAGGCTCGCGGTACACAAGCCGAATATCTGCCACGAGTCAATATTAGTTACCCGAGTTCACTGCGCGTGTATCCCGAACAACCTAAGTTCGATAGCGGAAGAGATGGCACCGTTACCATGACGGTGAAGCAAGTCATTATTCCTACAGAGGCCGGGAGATATACCTTACCAGGATACGACTTGAACTGGTGGGACAGTCAAAATGATGAAGCGAAGAAAACAACGTTACCAGAGCTAACATTAGACGTAGAGAAAAATGACACTGGGCTAATCACGTTGCCGGAATCGCCTCTTTCAGCACCTTTAGTGTCAGCCCCTAGTCCTGAATCAAGCGGCGGTGTGAGCAGTCTCTGGCGAACGTTAACCTTTGTTTTCTTAGGGCTTTGGATAATGACATTGGGAATCGCAATTTGGGCATGGAAAAAGCGGTCAATAACAGCGAGTGGAACGGTTTCAAATACTGAACAACCACTTTGCATCGACGCGCTAAAAAAAGTCATCGAAGAGGGCGATGCTGCGAAAATTGAACGCTCTGTAAATGAGTATTTAACCACTCATCAAGACAGGTTAAACCCTGGTGACGTACAAGCAATTAAGCAAGAGCTTAATGCCATGAATCAAGCGCGTTTTAGTGCTAACCAACAACCTTGGAGCCCTGATTCGCTGCTAGCGAAAATTCAAAACCTTGGCAAAGCAAACGTAACGAAAACCGACCACCAACTCGAAAAGCTATAAATAACTAAATAACAATGGCAGCTCTCATGAGCTGCCAATTCTCTTATCCGGCCAAATTTTGCTTTAGCGGTTTTATCTAGAGCACCAACCGCCGCTTCTTCCCTATCAAGTTGCTCTTATGAACATCACTTACTCAACAAAACTTGGGGCTCGTATTCGTATCGCCTTACACAATTTCGCCCATGATTCTTCGCTTGATAGAGTGCCTTATCCGACAACTGATATAAATGGTCGAAATTAAAGTCTTTGCCTTTCGCTTTATAACAGGAGTAACCGACTGAAACGGTAAGTAACTCCCCTTCTGGGTTATGTCGATGCTTTATCCCCTCGCCCTCGATGCACTGACGAATGCACTCTGCTCTCAGTCGAACCTCCTCTTGCTCAGAACCAATCATGAGCAATGCAAACTCCTCACCTCCGATACGGCAAAAAACTTCATCTTCACCTTTGGTATGATGATCCAAGATATAGCCAATTCGCATCAATGCGATATCGCCTTCGAGATGACCATAGTGATTATTGAATAAGCCAAAATGGTCAATATCAATCAGGATCAGGCCAAACGACATGTCGTCTTCACACTCTAGGGCACAATATTTTTGCATCACATGTTCTAACATGCGGCGATTACCAAGACGCGTCAAAGGATCGAGCTTAGAAAGTACCTCAAGCTGTCGATTGGCTTCCTCCAACTCTTTTGTTCGGTTCTGAACCTCCAGCTCTAAGTTTTCGTTTAATTCGCGAATCGCCTCTTGAGCTTGAGTACGTTGCAATACTTCAGCTAAGCTGGACGCGAACATACGAATCACTTCACGTAACTGAGAAGTTAACGGCGCACGTGTCAGCAAATTATCAACAGCGATAAAGGCGATAGGACCACTGCTATTTGAAGTCAATACCGTCATCGCAGCCCAACCAAAGCCAACAATATTACAGTCATGATAAATAGGCATTGATTCTTCAAATGCGACTTCGTTTGGCATTGAGCGAGCCAGATTTATAAGAGAGAAATCTTGGGTTTCGCCAAAGAAGTAAGATTCATCCACCACGTTACCTTGAATATCGGTACCCCACGTTCCTTGCATGTAAGAGCAATTTTCATCAGTTAAAAACACCGCCATTCGATCAATACCAAGATTTTTAATGGCGAAAGTGACGGCCGATTTGCATACTCCACTGACAGTAGTGCAACGTGATAACTCAACCATGCTTGAATGCAACATGCGTACGTTTTGTTCTTGGCGCTTACGAATGTAAATTTGAGAGAAGAGTGAACCAAACGAGTCCAACATCTGTTTTTGATATGCCGTTATCGGCTTACGATGAATAAAGTTATCTAGCGCGAACCACCCAAACGGTTCATTGCCATCGCGTAAAATCAACATCGCATTCCAGCCCTGCCCGATGACCTTGCCTGCTGTGTATATTGGCGCGTCTTCTACAATCACTAAGTTGCTCTCAAGGCTAGATAACGCGGTGATATACTCCTCGCTAAGTTGATGTAAATCGTATTGTGTGTGAAATTCATCAATCGTAATTCCTGACTCATCCGTGCCGTATGTACCACTGAAGCTGCGCTTTTTCATATCGAGAAGCATCAGTGTAGAGCGATCAAACCCAAGTCGTTCACGTAACGCTTCGACGGCTTTGTAGTACAAGTCCTTTAAAGAATCAGGATTAGAGATTTCGAGTGCAACTTGCTGAACTAACTTCATATTTTCGATAAAGCGCTCGCGTTGGCTAATCTCATCAACATATTGCGCTTCACGAATATCTCTGTGCCTGATCTCTTTCGAGGCATTTTTTTCGGCACGAATACATTGCCAACGCGCCGCTGCAAGCTGCATTGCGTCGTAACTTTCTTCATAGATATTATGTGCCGTGCGAGCATGAACAGATTGAATCAGTAGGTAGGTACGTTTGATAGGCGTGTTGTCGAGCATCATGATGTAACTATCACCACCTAAATCTCGGGTGTGATTCCAGTTACAAGTGTTGATCGCCAGAGGTATGATGCTTTCAGAGGTGTCAAACTGACTTGCCCACTCCCAGAATGTCTCAGGATAGTTTTGGGTTGGGTAAAGCTCTCCGCGAGAGAAGCTCATCGAATGACGAGGGTTAATTGAAGGATCTTCAAAAATAGCGAGGGCTTGAGGGGAGAACAGACTCTCTAAATGATCAAAGATTGCCTCCGCTAGCAACCGATGGTCCCTCGTTGAAGACACTTTTCTTGTAAAACTTCTTAAACTCACCCTACCAACCTAATCTACTTTTTTATCCTCGATAAAAAACTACTTAGGCCATGATATGCAATCAATACGTTCAAATTTGAGCTGTTAAGTCATTCGCAAAATTATCAGACTTAGTGTTACATTCGAGAGCTCTTCAGCACTTTTAAAGCCATGTTTCACATAAGTTACATACTTTATAAACTGGGGAGGAAAGTTGTACTTATTTACAAGATTTTTTGTGTTGGTAGGCGTTATAAGCCCACGACTTAAAAAGAAAAAGGCCCCTCATTAAGAGGGGCAAAGTTACCATCGCTTATAGTTATTTAGTTATGCTTGTAAATACGGTGGATTAACCGAAATCACCATTTACGTAGCCTTGAGTACGGTCGTCTTGAGGGTTGCTAAAGATCACTTGCGTATCGTTGTGCTCGACCAGTTCTCCCATTAGGAAAAACGCAGTGCGGTCAGAGATACGACGCGCCTGTTGCATTGAGTGAGTCACGATAACGATGGTGTAGTTCTTCTTTAGCTCTTCCATCAACTCTTCGATTTTGTGTGTCGCAATTGGGTCAAGTGCCGACGTTGGTTCATCCATCAGAATCACATCAGGCTCCATCGCGATTGTACGTGCAATACATAAACGTTGCTGCTGACCACCAGAAAGACCGAATGCGTGTGATTTAAGGCGATCTTTCACCTCATCCCAAAGTGCAGCACCGCGCAGCGAACGCTCTACCACTTCATCAATTGTCTTTTTGTCTTTGATACCTTGAGCACGTAAGCCGTAAGCCACGTTCTCGTAAATGCTCATCGGGAATGGGTTTGGCTTTTGGAATACCATGCCGACTTTGATGCGAAGGTCAGCAACATCAATGTTGCCGTAAATATCTTCGCCGTCCATCGCCAATTTACCTGTAATTTTCACGCCTTCGATTAGATCATTCATTCGGTTCAAACAGCGTAGAAGCGTTGATTTTCCGCAACCTGACGGGCCGATAAGTGCAGTTACTTGGCGAACTGGAATTGGTAAGTTGATCGATTTCAGTGCTTGGTTGTCACCGTAGAATAGGTCTAGGTTTTCAATATCAAATTTGTTCATTGTCTTAATCTCTTAATTCTCGAATTCGTGTCTTTTAACGTGCGTTCTTAATTAGTGTTGTTAGTAAGTTGCGGTGTTAAAACGTCTAGCAATCAGTTTCGTTACCATGTTGATCAAGAGAACAACTACGATAAGCACTGTTGCCGTACCGTAAGCCTGATTCCATTCTTCAACGGTAAACAGTTCGGTAGTCAGTTTGTATAGGTGAACGGTTAGCGTACGACCTGAATCCAATAAAGAATCCGGAATACGTGCAACCATACCTGCTGTCAGGAATACTGGAGCAGACTCACCAATGACACGACCAATACTTAGAATGACCGAGGTTAAGATACCTGGCATTGCGCTCGGAAGAATCAAACGCCAGATAGTGTAAATCTTAGAAGCACCGAGGCCATAAGAGCCTTCACGGTACGTTTGTGGTACTGCCATCAGCGCTTCTTCCGTCGTACGGATGATAACTGGCAGGATTAGGATACTTAGCGTCAATGCACCCGATAGAATCGAGAAGCCAAGGCCAAGAATCGCCACGAAGAAAGTCATACCAAACAGGCCGAAAATGATCGACGGGATACCCGCCAATGACTCGGTACAGAATCGGATGATTTTCACCAAACGACTGCCCACTTTCGCGTATTCGGTCAAGTAGATTGCCGTCATGATACCGAGTGGCGCTGCCACTGCGATAGAAGCGATAACCATGTAAATGGTCGCCACAATCATTGGGAAGATACCGTGCTCTTCACCTGTGCGCGTATAGTTATCAGTAATGAAGTTCCAATCTACGTGTTGTAGACCGTTTGATAGGATGTACCAGATAATCCAGAACAAGAAACCTACCGTTAGTGCTGCCGAGATCCAGACAAATGCGTTAAAGACATTATCTTTGAACTGGCGTGCTTTTTTTAGTTTTGCGCGATCCATAATAGTCACCTTTAACGAGCGATTACTTCGCTTTTTCTCGGTTTAGGTACAGTAGTACAGCGTTCAACGACATGATGAAGACCAGAAGTACTACACCTGTAGCGTAAAGTGCGTTCGCGTGAACACCACTTGCGTAAGACATTTCAATAGCGATGTTTGCAGTTAGTGTACGAGCCGAATCAAGGATGCCTTCTGGCATTGCCGGCGCGTTACCCATAACCATGATAATCGCCATGGTCTCACCCAACGCACGACCGATACCCAGAATCACACCTGTCATGATGCCTGAGCGAGCCGCTGGAACGAGCAACTTAAAGATGGTGTAGATTTTCGATGCGCCCAGTGCCAAAGAACCTTCTTTATAAGTACGAGGGACAGCGCGGATAGACGTTTCAGATACCGTAATTACCGTTGGTAGAATCATCACACCAAGAACAATGATACCGGCAAGGATAGTATTACCTGCAGGTACATCAAATACCTTCTGAATCAATGGAACGATAATAACCAGACCGAAGAAACCGTAGACCACTGAAGGAATACCAGCTAGCAGCTCAACCGCTGGACGGATAATGTCTGCTAATCGCTTTGGTGCGATTTCAGCGATAAAAATGGCGGTCAGAACACCAATTGGAACCCCAACAATGACAGCACCAGCCGTCGATACGATAGATGCCACAATCATGGTGGCGACACCGTAAAGCGCAGGTGGTAACCAGTTTTGTCCTAAGACAATGCCCGATACGCCTGCTTCTTGGAATGCCGGAATACTCTCTCGAACGATGAAGTATGCAATAACGGCCAATGAAACAATGCCGATTACGGCACTCGTTAGGAACAAGCCGTGGAAGATGCGCTCTTTCCAGTCTACACGACGCTTCTCGCGTAGGCCTGACTTGCTGATAGCTCTAGCGTCAGTATTCATAAGCTTTTCACTATTTGTTGCGATGGTCATTTAAAAATCTCACGGTTCTGGGCAATGCCGTTGAACACAATGGATAGAAAAGGCTCAGCCCGAAACGTTGGGCTGAGCAAACTTTAGAGTCCCGATGGGATTAGTTAACTGAGATGTAACCTTTTTGGTCAACTAGCGCTTGCGCTTCGTCAGTTAGCATCCAGTCTAGGAATTTTTGCGTTTCTGTTGATGGCTTGCCTTCTTTGTAAAGAACAAGGAATGGACGCGCTACTTTGTAAGAACCGTTTTTAACGTTAGCTACCGTTGCATCAACGCCGTCGATTGCTAGCGCATTAACAGTGTTGTCTACAGTACCAAGAGAAATGTAGCCGATTGCGTATGGGTTAGATGCAACCATTGTTTTCAGTGCGCCGTTACCGTTTGCAACTTGAGCACGTTGAGAGATAGCTGATACCTTCTTACCAGAAATCTTCATTTTTAGAGACATGATGTCTTCAAATGCGCCACGAGTACCAGAAGCTGTGTCACGAGTAATGGCTACGATTGGCTTGTCTGCACCACCGACTTCTTTCCAGTTTGATACTTCGCCTTTGTAGATTGCAGTCACTTGCTCGGCTGTTAGACCTGGCAGTTTGTTTTGTGGGTTAACAACCACTGCGATACCATCACGAGCAACCACTTCTTCGATTAGTGTTGATTCTTTTTCAGAGTCTTTTAGATTACGAGAAGACATACCAAGGTCTGCTGAACCATTTTTCGCTGCTTTTACACCAGCTGAAGAACCAGGACCTTGAACTTCGATAAATACGTTAGGGTTCTTCTTCATGTACGTTTCAGAGAAAACTTCCATCAGTGGAGTTACGCTGCTAGAACCCACTGCAGAGATAGTTTCTTTAGCAGAAACAGGAGTCACTGCCATTGCGCCTAGAAGTGCGATTGCACCGATTACTGTCTTTTTCATCACAATTTCCTTAAGTGGCTTTATTGCCGTTGTGTTTCACTTGAACGGTGCTCACTTTAGAATTTGAATATGACAGTTGTGTTTCACTTAGTTGAACCCTCTATGACACGTTGTCATTTCTAACTATTAATTCCGCGACTTATCCCTCTCTCAATTTGAACGTAACGTTTTTATAACGTTGCCTCATGTTCAAGATGATAACCCCATCGATTTTGGTACATTTCATAACAATTAGATATGAGTAACTCATTGATTTGGCATATATAACAATTAAAATCGAAATGCTTATTTATAAAAAAGATAATAATCAAACCGATAGAGGGTCAATCTCATGCGTCAATTTCTTAGTACGCTTTCTATTAAACTTCAGGTTTTTCTGCCTGTTCTATTCACAGTTATATTACTCATCATTGGACTGAGTGTCGGAATCGGTAAACTCGATCAAGCATTCAATAAGGTTTCGGCTTCCACCCATAAGCTAATCATTCACAAAGAGGAACTTAGCGGCATCGTAGACAACACTTACGCCATGCGCATCAAAGCCATTTATAGTCTATTTAGAGCCGAAGATGTTCAGTCTCTCAACCAAGAGCTTTCTGAGCGACAAAACAAAAACCGCGATTTTCTTAACTCCATCGACAATCTCCCTGGCGTTCAAAATGAAGTCAATGCTATGCGTAAGGCCATGAATCACTATGTTGATTTCACTCGCGTTACCATGACACCTCTGCTCACCACTAAACACTCTTCTGATTACACCACCTCTGATTTCAATCAAAAGTACGAATCTGCAATGGCTGAGTATCGATTAGCTGGCGAAGCGATGATCAACGCCATCGACAAACTATCTAAACAATTGAATCAAATCGTCACCGATGAAGTCGAAACGAATGGCGAACAACATTCAACCACGCTAACTTACAGCGCCGTCTCGCTTGCGGTGATCTTGAGTGCCGCTTCACTTATTAGTTGGGTACTCGCCAGCTACATCGTTGCGCCGATTCGTAACCTTCAAGTAACGATGCAGGAAGTCGCGAAGGGAAACCTACTAGTTAAGGCCGAAGCCATCGGGAAAAACGAAGTGTCTCAGCTGGCTCGAGATGTAAACCAGACCATAGAAAAACTGCGTGAAACTGTAAGCGCATTGGTTCGCATTAGTGAAGATGTGGCATCAGCATCAACCGAGTTAGCAACTGTTATGACTCAAAGCAGCGTCAACTCGGATCAAGAAAAGCAAGAAGTTGAGCAAGTAGCCTCGGCGATCAATCAGCTAGAGTCGACCGCAGCTGAAGTATCGACCAATGCACAAGAAGCCGATAGTGCATCAAATCAAGCACGTACGTTAACCTCACAAAGTATAAGCATGTTTGGGGAAAGCACTCGCGCAAGTGAAAAGATGGCGGAACAACTTAACGAAGCCGCTGCCGTCGTAACTTCGCTAAAAGATCAATCAGAACACATTGGTCGCGTGATCGAAGTGATTGAAGGTATTTCTGAGCAAACGAATCTACTTGCACTGAATGCAGCGATTGAAGCTGCACGAGCGGGCGAAAGTGGCAGAGGCTTTGCGGTAGTGGCCGATGAAGTACGTATGCTGGCAGCGCGAACTCAGGAGTCCACCAAAGAGATCCAAACCATTATAGAAGAGCTACAGCAACAATCTGGTCACGCAAATGAAAGTATGCATTCCAGCTTAGCCATGTTGTCAGACAACCAAGCTCTTACACAAGAAGTTAGCCAATCACTTGCTAATATCAGTAATGCTATCGCCGATCTGAACTCAATCAACACTCAAGTTGCGACCGCATCAGAAGAGCAGAAACAGGTTACGGCTGATATCAACAACAACTTAACGAACATCTATGAACTAGTGAGCCAGAACGTCACTGGTATCACTCAATCCGCCGCGGCAGCGCAAGAGTTGTCTGGTTTAGCAGAAAATCAAAAACATCAACTTAAGCAGTTCCAAGTTTAAATACTCTGCTCAACACGATAAGTTCCAAAGGTTAGAAAAGAAAAAGCTCCGCACTGGCGGAGCCTATCATAAAGGCAAAGCTATCAACCCTTATTAACGTAATAATTATTATTCATCTGTCACTAACAAGAGAGAGCTTTTGAAACTTGAGTTTAACGGATCTCTATTGAAAACCTCACCATTAGTCGTATCAAAAGTTGCAACATGCTTACCGTCGCCATTAGGTGTGTTGCTCCAGACATAACGCCCTAGAACATCATCTCCATCTGTCAGACTATAGCCGCTAGCAAACCCTGTACTATTTATGGCTGGGCTGTGGCAAGCTCGCTCAGTTAGAGATACCAGCTCTTTGATATTTGCTAGTCGCCAATTTTTTTTGTCAGCAAAATTGTGAAGAGGATGGTTGCCATCCTTATTACGAATTTGTTTGGCTGTGGAGAGAGCGAGTTGCCATGACATTGTAGATCGCGTCCCCTGGCATTCTTGGTTTCCTACATTCCATGTCATACCAACTGGACAGCGCATCCATGTTAGACCTGTTTTCAGGTCAGTTACGGTACCGCTCTCAGAATATGTATAACGCGTGTTAGGTGCCGTTTTAGCAAAGTCAGTAGAACACTCTTGTGCAGCTATTGCAGTTTGAGAAGCCAAAGTAAGAGATAGTACAGTTATTAATTTCTTCATCTTATTGCCCCTTAACTGCGACTAGACGGATTGGGAATTGGTAAGAATCATCGGCACCCGCACTTGTGTTGCTTGATCGAATCTCGACGTATGAAATAGTGCCTCTATCTTTGCCCCGGGAGACAATCGCAGGGAAATAAATCTCGCCATCAATAAGTTGTGATGATGCATTCGTAAACTTAAAGTCGCTATGCCAAAACGCACCATATCCTAAATAAGGGCTACCTATGGTTTGCTGTGGAAAGTATTTAACATTAAAACCATAGACGTTGTATTTTGCATATTCATCGTTCGGAGCAAACAGTGTTTGTTCACCAAAGTCTAGTAAGTCATAAGTCTCACGGTAAGTAGGCAAGCGCCAACCAGTGATTCCACATAACGATTGTTTGTTTATGTACTGAACATATTGGCTAGTGGTACAAACTTCATCACCAGCGTCTTTACAACCTGCAAGCTCTACATCTTTGCTAAATGGCTTAAATGTTTCAGACTCAAACGCAAATAGGCGATCTTTAAATTGAACTGAGCTCGCATCCGCACTTTTGTTTTCCCAAACAAGACCAGTACGCTCGTCCATAGTACAAGCCCACTCAGTCGCATCTGCAGCTAAAGCTGCACCTTGTGAATCTAGCTTAACGAACTTAAAGCCAGCGCCTGTCGACGTTTGCTTGTCCTCTTTGTCGAAGCCGTATTCTGCATCTTGACCAGGGTAAGACGCTTGAACCTCAGCAACGTCTGCTGCTCCTTCAGCAAAATAAAGAACGGCGCCCGTATCGTTACTACCAACCGTTTGTTCAGCAACCGCTACAATTTCTTCAGCAAATGCACTTACTTCCGCTTCAGACAGAAGATCAGAGGCCAACGATTTACCTTGAAAGCTAAGATTTTGAGCAAGCAGCGCTACGCCTTGGGTCATTTGCTTTGGTTGCATCGCAGCTAATAGCACAACCGTGTTTTGCTCTAGCTTGTCTAGCTCGCTAGCTTCTGCGTTAGACATCACCGTACCAGAAAGAGAAACGCCGGCATCGGCGAGTTGCGCTTTCACAATCTCTTCAGCTTGAGCAACGGTTTTACCGTCAATTACAAGACCCGCGAGCAACGTTGTTACACCATTGACCGTGTTACCCGTTGCTAAATTTTGACCCGGAGCCGCAAGACGCAACGTTTGGTTTGAACCTTGATCAACTTGAGCAAGAATGGTGCTGGTTAGTACGTTTTTGTCGCTTGAAGTCAGGCTAAATTTACCGGCATTATCCGTTTTAGCACTCGGTTCAGTGGAATCACAAACGTAGTTTTGGTTTAAATCGATACATACTGGCGTATCAAGAAGTGTACCTGCAGAAACGATGGTGCCAGCTACATCATAGGTCGGTGCCGACGTGTCACCACCAGAACCTCCGCCACAGCCAGCAAGGGCTAGTGACATAGCAACGAAAGAATATTGAAACTTCATAGATTTTATCTTCTTTTGATTTTAATTAACGAGAGCGAATCACTCTCACCATTGAAAGCAGGAAAAGTCCTAACAAGGTCCAAGGCGAACCACTGCCACCTGAACCACCGCCACTGCTTTCTTTAGTGGTATCAGCACTACACTGATACTGAGCAAAGTGACTCACACCCCACTCTTTCAACACCCCAGAGTTCCCTGACACGCGGTCAGACACTTCGAGACGCCAAGTACCCCAACTCGGTTGACCGACAAGTGCTTGTAACTCCTCGTCATACTGAGCGGTGAAGTAACCTTTAAATCCTTTGGTATTGCTTGATTGATGGCTAAGTAGCACGACCGATTTGCCTTGTGGAGACACTAGCGTCACTTGCAGATCTTGCAGTGAGTCATGTTCGATGTTCAGGTAAACCGCAAACGAATCATCAATCGTGCGTGACTTGTCCGATAGCGTCTGAGAGAACAGTCTGTCGCCCTGTTCCGGCAAAGCGGAGTTCACTGGTTGAGGCTGGATATCGAGCTCTGGCGTACCATTAACCAGCATCACCTTTTCACTCCACTGGTGAGTCTTTAGGCCTTCAGAAAATTGATAATCCAATGAAATAGAGGAATCGAATTGCGTGCCACATGTTAGACCGCTTGGTAACGCCACCTTCATTGAGGTCGAGTCAGAAAGCGTTTCATCAAAGTCGAAAACAGATGCGTTGTTTAGCTGCCATTGCCCTTTGATGCTCGCTTCACGGCCAGTTTGGCTCAGGCTCAAACCAACGTCTTGACCTTGTGCGATGTATCGAGCGTCATAGCGAACACGAAGAGGCGCTTTAAGTAAGTTGTGTTTGTTGAAGCTATCCGTCAGGAATTGGGCGTAGTCTTTATTTGGGAACAAGGTGTTTGCGGCAAACACGGTCGACTCCGCCAGATCATTCATTTTCACGCCACGACCAATGCCGTACATGCCTTCAAGAACAATGGTGTCAAACTCGCGGAACACCCTATCGGTATCATCACCGTATCGTTCAACCGATGCTTTAAGTGCTTGGAACAGTGGCGTTGACCATAACTCGTCGCCTAGTTCACCGCCCACACTAACGTGCGCAGGATACTCTGAACCCTCGAAGTAACGAGCTCTTTGGTTCCATAAGCTACGAGTTGTTTTGCGTGTTCCGAACACACCGTCCCAGTTGAACACCGTATCTAACTCGAATTCTTGACCACGACGCGAAGCATCCAAATATTGAGTTCGGTAGCTCGCGCTGCCCGCCCAGTAATCAGCAAAACCCTCTGCGATAGCACCAGTGTGACCGTACGCCCAATCCGGTACGATTTGGTAATGAATGCCATGCCCAAGCTCGTGTATCACGACATCAGCATCGACTGCATCCGGAGAAACACCACCGACACCTAGCATGAGTGCTTTCGGACCGTAATAGTAAGTAGAGTTATCTTTTGATAAACCGCGAGCGTCAAAACGAAGCGGTTCGTCAAACAAGTCGTAAGTCAGGCTTGTCAGATATTGGATCGAGCTATCAAGATGATAAAAAGCCATCAACTGTGGGAACGCATTGTCACCAAACTCGGTGCTTTGCATCTCATCAACACTGTCAAACGCTTGAACTCCTTCTGCGCTGAGAAAATCCAACGTATCAAGTACAGGCGCTTCACCAGGTGTTGGGGCTGCAAATAAGCCCGTCGCATCCACTTGCTTCAATCTTGGGTTAGACAAATAGAACTTACCGCCGGACTGTAAAACCTCAATCGACTTGGTGACGTACTCGATCGGCTGAGGGTAATCGGATAGTGCTGACCACGTCGATTCTGGTGCCGCTTGCTGTTGCATGGTGCGAAGATCTGGGTTGAACAAAGAAACCTCAACATCAACCAGACTTCCAGAGCTCAAAGCAGGTGGCTCTTGTGCTTGCAGTTGGCGAGGTGATTCCAATTCCATTGCAACCGTTGGTTTGCCGTTACGAATGATCGTATCTTCAAGGCTCTTAAACACTCGCACAACGTGATGATTTTTATCGGTTGTTACTACGAGGGTGCGCTGTGCTTGATATTCACCGTTTACCCAAACATCAAAATTGTAATGCTCACCAAGCTGAGACTGGGTTTTGTAACGGAACTTAAACTCGCCCGCTTCCGAGTAGTGGCTGTCTAGATAAGTTTTCGCTTGCGCTTCATTCGTTACCACAGAGTCCGTTGCGGGATAATCCCACTCTGCAGCCTGTGCCGCAGGGGTACAAGCAATAAGCAGCGAAAACGCCAATGGTTTTAGCTTCATGATTTCGTCCTAGAATTCGTATTTTGCATTTAGCGTGAAGTAGCGCCCAGGCTCAGTTGAGTAACGCTTACTTTCCTCAGCGATACCCGCTACGTCTTGGTATCGGATGTATTCTTTGTCGAACAGATTGATGATGTTTGCGCTAACACGAAGGTCTTTGGAAACGTGGTAAGTTGCGCCAATATCAAACGTATTCCACGCACTTGTCTGCGCGCAATCTGTCGCTAGACCAAGCGTGGTCTGGCATTTAGGAACGCGATCCATGGCCGCGGCCCAGTTCCAAGCCACGTAAGCATTGAAGTCTTGGTTGACGTATTTCAGTTGAGCGTTACCTTCGAATGGCGTAATGCTTCGAACGTATTCACCTTCCGCGTCTTTGCCATCTACGTAGCCAAACTTGGTGCTGATGTTCCATCGCTTAGTGATCGCGTAACCCGCAGAAAGCTCTGCACCATACGTCTCAACACCATCGAGGTTTTGGTATTGTTTAATGTAATTACCATTGCTTGAGTCAAAGCCCGTGGTCACAACGTCGATGAAGTTTTCAAACTTGTTGTAGAACAAAGACGCATAGACATACGCACGACCGTTATCGAACTTGTTACCGATTTCAAATGAGTCGGAAGTTTCAGCTTCTAGATCCATGTTTGGTGCAATGACAAACGGCGTGAGCGGCACAAAGTCGTGGCTTACGAAGCCATACGCTTTATCGTATTCCGGAGCACGGTAACCATGGTTATAAGATACATAAGCAATGTTGTTGGCAAATACTTCACGCGAAACCGACAGACTTGGAGATACCTCTGAGCTATCCATGTCTTTTAATGGGAAGCCGCCCACTTCACCCGCACCGTCTGGCGTGAGACGGTGGGCATCAAAGCGTAGGCCACCTGTGATGGTCCATTTATCCAGTTCCACCATGTCTCGAACATACAAGCCAATGTTATAAGCACGAGCAGGAGCGAAAGGTTGTTTGGTCGAAGGTGTTACTCCGTTCCAATCAATCTTGGAGTCGCTATCTGTGCGTTCGTAATAGTCTGTAGAAAGCTCAACACCGTAAGCCAATTGGTGCTCAGCATTTGCTGCATAAATCGTATTGGTTAAATCGCCACGGAAGCCAATTGTTTCGTCAATGAAGGTTTTGTGTTCCAGCTCGCGACGCTTGGTGATCAAACCATTGTGATCCACTTGGCGCATTAAACGGTTGGTGTCTTCCACCACTTCGGTGTGACGCCAGTAAACTTTGGTATCCAACTCTTCGAACCAAGTTGGATTAATCGGTGTCACCTCTGCACCAATGTAAGCGCTGTACTCTTCGGAGGTTTCATCTTCAGCAAAGTCTTCAATATGCCAGATTCCATCAGGTTGAATGGACGGTGATCCCTCCAAACGCTCTTGATTCTGGGTGTAAAGTTCCGCTTTGGCTTTCAACATCACCTCTTCATTGAAAAAGTGGTTGATCGTATAAGCACCGCTGTAACCATCTAGGTCGCGGTTATACAAATCTTCATCAAAGTTACGTGTCTCTTGCCCCTGCCAGTATGAAACGTTAAACAAACTCTCTGTATCACCGGAACGAAAAGCTAGATTACTCGTGCCTTTGTACTTGTTGCTGATATCGGTGTAAGTACCGGAAACATCGGTGTAGAAGTCTTTGTCTTTTAAGAAATCACCCGGCTGACTGGATTCTAAAATCACCACACCGCCGATCGCGCCAGAGCCATGCACCGAAGAACTTGCCCCTTTAATGATTTGCAGCGATTCAAAATTGGATAAATCAAAAGTATCTCTCCCAACTGCATCATTAATGTCATTCGCACCGAAGCCATCCGCAGAACGAATGCCATCACGAACGATCATAATGCGGTTACCCGTCATACCACGGATGGTAATGTTTTGCGGACGTCCTGCACCGCCCGTCACACTTACACCAGGTTCGTTACGCAGCACGTCATATAGCTCGGTCTCGCCTCTTTCTTCGATTTGCTCGTTTGTGATAACCGCGACACTACCTGCCACTTTTGACAATGGCTGATCGATTTTATTGGCGGTTACCACCACCTCTTCCATTGAGAAAACCTTAGATTCGGCGTGCACTTGACTGGCAGCAAGTACCGAAAGTACTGCCGCTGACACTGGGGTAAGCTTCATTTACTGCTCCGCTTTAGATGTTTTAATGAGTGATAGTAGAAATGCGTATTCTTTTGCTTGTTGTTCTTGCGCTTGTCGTGGGTCCATTTGGTGGCCCGAATTAAAATCAGTTTGCAACAAGTACGGCCCGTTGCGCTCACTTAACGCTGAAACTTTAGCCAGATACTTTGCGCCTTCCCAATATGGGACGCGCTGATCAATTAAACCGACTTGAACCAACATGGGTGGGTAAGCGTTTTTATGGATATTGAGAATCGGATCGTACGCCTTCATTAACGCCAATTGTTCAGGTTTGGTTGGGTTACCCCATTCGCCATACTGCTGTGTGGTAAGCGGAAGTGAGGTATCCGACATACTTGCAACCACATCAACAAAAGGCACTTTAAGTACGACACCTGAAAACAATTTAGGATCTTGATTAACCGCTCCGGCCACCAACGTACCACCAGCACTAGAACCGATGGCGAAAACCTCTCTATTGCCACGTTCGAATGTTTGCAGCGCCTTCGCGGCCGCGACAAAATCACCAATAGAATTGGCTTTTCGCACACCACGGCCTTGCTCGTGCCATTCATCGCCAAAGTACCCACCGCCACGGACATGGGCGATAGCGTAAATCACACCTTGGTCGAGTAAACTGATAACCTGAGGCATAAAGTACGGTTTCATCGTAAAACCATACGCGCCGTAACCGTAAATCATCACAGGAGATTGTGGGTGCAATTTGTCTTTGCGATACGCCAAAGAGACCGGGACAGAAACGCCGTCGTGCTTAATAAAAATACGTTGGGATACATAACGCTGACTATCAAAGTCTTGGTAAGCATCTTGAGAGTACAAGGATTTATTCAGCGTTTTTACATCGAACTCTTCCCACTGAGGAGGCGTAGTCATCGACATGCTTCGGATACGAATCTTGTTTGATTCAAAATCGCCCAACGTGCTTAGCCAAGCGACATTACCATCGTGTTCCAATGGCAGTATCACTTTTTCCTGCCCTTGGTAAGAATACACCGTCAATGTCGACAAGTTGTTTGGCTTACTAAGTGCCACAACTCCTGCATCATAAAGGTAGAACTGTTCAAGCGGCTCACGAGGATTGCTAAAGCGTTGCCATGTTGCGCCAAGCGGTGCGAGTTCGGCTTGGTAAAGGGCGAACTTTCCTTCCAGGTTGCTTTTAAGATAAATGTAACCTTTCGCCACATCCGCGTAATATTCCACACCCACTTCAGGCTTTCGCAATGAATCTGAGACAGTGCCCGTTTCTAGGTCGACAAGCTTCTGCTCTGTTGTTGACTCGTTGTTGCTTTGCAGCACAGCATAACGGCTATCTGCCGCACGATAGAAAGAAAGTAACCAATCTGACTTGGGTTCATTCCATAGGACTGTTTTTGCCAAAGATTCAGTGGAGATACGTAAGATCTGATGAGGTCGCTGGGTACGCTTTTCTTTTGCAACAAGGAATGCCACTTTCCCGTTAGGTGACAACAATACGCCACTATCGATGTGCGTCGCCAGTTCCGTAGATTGACCGGAGAGTAAATCAACAACCACGGCGCGATATTGTTCGCTGCCGTCGATATCTTCCGTGAAAAGTAATGTGTCACCATTCACTTGCCATTGACCAAGTTGGTAGTACTGATGCGCAGATTGTCGTTCATCGAAATCGAACACCACGTTTTCTGGTGCATGTTGACTCGCACGGGATAATAGTAAGTAACGACCATCGCGACGCGTTAGCGTCCATTCTCTTCCACTCACGATCGACCATGGCTTATCACCTTTGTCTGCCACCATGGTATCCCACTGCGTGAGTAGGTTTTTTGTCAACGTCTGATAACTTTTTTGGTGCTGTTCAGTTTTGTGGTTTTGTTCTGTTAGGTAGGTAAGAACTCGCTCATCTTTACGAGCATCATCTCGAAGCCAGTTGAAATCATCAGCAGCAAAGCCAGAACTAGAGGTAATTATGAGCCCTAAAAAAACATGAGTAAATTTCATATAGAGAGCGAATTCATTTATAGGATTAATACAATGGCACGTATTCTGCCCTCAAATAAAAATGAGATCAATTATCATTTTCATAATCATGTAAGATTTTTATCTAGTGTGTGAGGAAAAACGTTTACTTTGACCGAGGTTATAAAACTTAATAACTTCCTAAATTAGCGTTCTATGCTGTTTATATACAACCAGACAGATATAAAAGCTGACTAACGAGTGAGTATGGAAAGACGCTATTTCACCTAGCGACAGACATAAAAAATCCGAGTGCGAACACTCGGATTTTTAAGAACTAAAATCAATGGGAAACTACAGCAGCTTTTACTCTTCAGAGCTCGGTGCCGCTGGTTTTTTCTTAGGGATGAAGACATCATCACCCACAGATACGTTTTTGTAGAAGCTCTTGTCACGCTTAGCTGGTTTTTTCGCCGATTTTTTCGCTTGAGGGCGAGCTTTCTTTGCGGTCGCTTTCTTATTGCGGAAATCTGGTTTAGGTGGCTTAAGGCCTTTAAACTTACCTTTCAAATCTTCGAACAATGAAAACTCAAGATCTTGTTGTAGGTATGCTTCTACACGTTTAAAGCTATCCCAGTCTTTTGGACCAACAAGAGAGATTGCATCCCCTTTGTTTCCAGCACGACCAGTACGACCAACTCGGTGTACGTATTCTTCGGTATGCTTTGGCATATCGAAGTTGATGACGTGTGTCACAGTTGCAATATCCAAACCGCGGGAAGCAACATCAGTCGTTACAAGGATCTTAAATACTGCGCGCTCAAACTGACTCATAATGGTGTTACGTTGAGTCTGGTTCAAGTTACCACTTAGTGCTACAGCCTTCAGTTTCTTTTCGTTCAGCTTTTCTGTTAGTCGCTCAGTATCATCACGCGTTGCCGTAAAGATAATAACTTGACGGTATTCAGCCTCAGAAAGAACACGATCTAAAATTGCCTCTTTATGATCCAGGTGATCACACAAGTAAAATTTTTGCGTAATATCTTTATGTTCTTCGTTAGAAACGCCGATAGCAATACGCTTTGGCGCATTGAGCATTTCAGCCGCGATTTCATTGACGTCTGCATGATCTAATGTCGCAGAGAACATCAACGTTTGACGACGACGATGCTTGGCTGCTTTATGAATGCGACGAAGCTCTGGTGCAAAGCCCAAATCCAACATACGGTCTGCTTCGTCAAGAATCAGCGTTTCCAAACCATCCAGATAAAGCGAACGATGATCTAAGTGATCAGCCAAACGTCCTGGTGTCGCCACGATAAATTTCGGGTAACGACGCAGAGCTTTTACTTGATCGTTAAAGTTCTCACCACCCAAAATCAGTGCTGCTTCATAAGATAGGCCAGCTAGCATAGAACGAAGCTCACCATATACTTGTTTCGCTAGCTCACGAGTAGGAGCAAGGATTACCGCGCGAGGGTCTTTCGCAGAAAACGATTTTGTCTTTAAAGACTTATGAAGCATTGGCAATACAAACGCCAAAGTCTTGCCCGAACCTGTTTTCGAAGATGCCAATAGATCCTTGCCTGCAATCGCAACAGGAATCGCCTGCTGCTGAATGTCAGTCGCTTTTTTAAAATCGTAGTGTTTTAGGTTCTTCAACAATCGGTTGTCTAGGCCTAGATCTTTAAATTGCAAAGTATTCTCCAATAAATCAGTCAGCGTCTGAGCGCTCTGTAGTGTCGTTTCCGCTCTAACGCAGCAAAAAAATAAAGCTCGGTATAATACCGCAAATCATAGGAGTATAGATAGAGATCACACAAACTAATTCCCTGTGGTAACGGTAAAACATCATTTGTGGCTCAGTTCAGAGTAAAGACTAGCCTTTTTGATGAGCAGCTGGACAGGAAGTTTAGAGAAAAGCCGTTCAAATATGCCTTCTATCCATCAACAAAACGACTTAAATAGCAGTTATTTGGGCCAATAAACTTTCATTTGTGTCAATATCGTCTAAATTATTGATATCAGGAACGTGGCAAATACACCTGCTATGAAAACTGTTGTGAGAACGAAATAAAGGATAGGTAGTTAAACTTTGTTAAGTTCAGGTAAAAGTTGACGTCAGGTACTCCATGAAATTCTTGGGTTTTTTTGACTTTTGCTACATCATGTACTGATAAAATGTAACCACATTTAACCTCGCTACTGTATAAAATAATAGTTAGTGGCGAGACTTTCACTATAAGCAAGGAGTTCTTATATGAACAAAACGTTGATCGCAGCTGCAGCAACTTCAGTACTTCTACTAGCCGGTTGTGCTTCTTCTGATGACGCAGCTACAGCAAATGCAGCAAAATTAGACGAACTAAGCAACCAAGTTAGCCAACTAAGCCAAGACGTACAAGCTCTTCAATCTGACGTTCAAAAATCAGGCGCAGCAGCAATGGCTGCTCAAGAAGAAGCTGAGCGTGCTAACGAGCGTATCGATAACATCGCTCAGTCTTACACTAAGTAAGATTTGATACCGCGTCTTAACGCCCGTTAAGGCGCGGTTATTTCGACAGGAACCCCATTCTGTGCAGCGATTGCTGCTTTAGCCTTCACGTTTTTCATACCGAATTCATCCAGCCACCACTTTAACTCTTTCGGCACTTTGAGTTCATCTTTCTCGCCATTACTACGAGTCAAAGGCTCATGTGCTTCTAAGAACACACTTCTGTCAGGCTCAAGTGTCATTTTGATAGGCTGGTTAATGATGTTAACGTCTTCGCCGTTACGAACCTTGTCAAATAACCACTCAATGTCACTTGGGTCCATACGAATACAACCCGCGCTGACTCGCATACCAATCCCAAAGTCCTTGTTGGTACCATGAATTAGGTATTCGCCATTCCCGTAAGCTAAACGCAATGCAAACATACCAAGTGGATTATCAGGCCCCGCAGGAACAACGGCTGGTAGGTCAATGCCCTTTGCTTTGTACTCGGCACGAATAGAGGCTGGAGGAGTCCATGTAGGGTTCGGTCGTTTTTGGCTGATACGCGTTGTCATTACTGGGGTATCGCGCCCTATTCGGCCAATTCCGACAGGAAATACATGGACAATATTCTCTCCTTTCGGAAAGTAATATAAGCGCAGCTCGGCTAGATTAATAACGATACCTTTATAAGGTACGTCTGGGAGGATTAGCTGTGTCGGAATAGTAAGAACATGCCCCTCTTCTGGTAAGAAGGGATCCACGCCTTTGTTTGCGGCCATTAAACCTAGCATACCCACATCGTAGAGCTTAGCGATATTTGCCATGGTTTCGCCTTCTTGCACGACGTGGTTTTCAAGGCGACCAATTAAACGGCTTCCATCCTCTGGTAATTCGTACATCTTAGCGAATGATAGACCACTCACTAAAGATAACGACACAGATAGCAGGGTACGTTTTGCGAAACTCATTGATCGCTTTTTGCTAAGCATTTCACTCTATTCCTTGGCACTTTTAAAGAGCTGTAAGGTTATCTCTCTTTCTGTCTTGTGATCAACCATCGGCTTGTGATATTCCAGTAAAGAAAAGCCCTCCCAAGTCCAAGGTTTATGGATGTATTTGTTCGGTACACTTTTGATTTCTGGTACCCAGTGGCGCACAAATTCACCATTAGCATCGAACTTTTCGCCTTGGCTTATCGGGTTGAAAATACGAAAGTATGGCTGCCCGTCACAGCCCGTAGAAGCAGACCATTGCCAGCCACCATTGTTCGCTGCAAAATCGCCGTCCACCAGCTTACTCATGAAGTACGCTTCTCCCCATCGCCAATCAATATGTAAGTCCTTGGTAAGAAAGCTCGCGACAATCATACGTAATCGATTGTGCATCCAACCTGTTTGATTGAGCTGACGCATTGCTGCATCAACGATTGGGTATCCTGTTGTTCCTGTCTTCCATCGCTCAAAGGCCTTCTCATCATAGGACCACTGGATTTTATCCTCCCAATCGATAAATCCTTTGCCTTTGACGAGTTTTGGTTCGAAAACCAATAGGTGCTGATAAAACTCACGCCAAATGATCTCACTTAACCAAGTTGCTTTCCCTTCTGTAAGGTCATTTTGTTGATTTTCAGCATACAAACGAGCAATACACTGCCTTGGTGATAGCGCGCCAATCGCAAGGTATGGAGACAGTTGGCTAGTGCCATCAATAGCTGGAAAGTCTCGCTCGCTTTGATACGCGTCACTGCGCTCCCGTGCAAATTCCCTAAGCTGCTTCAAAATATCATTAGTCGAAGCCAGCCAGTCTTCACTGGATTCTCGAGGATAGCTAAATGTGAAGCTTGAATTAAATCGAGCCGACTCTAATTGTTCGAGTACCTTTTTATTGAGTAGCGCTTGCTCGTGAGGTTTTACTACCGTCGGCATATGGAACTGCGTTAACCAAGCACGCTTGAATGGCGTAAATACCTTAAAATATTCGCCTTGCTTATTAAGAACCGTCGTTGGCGCGTGCACACATTTGTCATGAAACAGTTCAAATTCGATATCGTGAGAAGCTAACGCTTCACTTACTTGTGTATCGAGCTCTCGTTCGTTCACCTCATAGTGAATGTTTGCCATGACAGACGTGGCTTCAAGTGTTTCCGCCCACCCACTAATCACATCTGTACAATCGGAAAACGACGGTACCTCTTTGTACAAAAAGGGAATATTAAGGCTTTCAAGCTCCTCGTTAAGACAAGCTAAGCGACGAGCAATGAGGTCTGCCTGCATCGGCGCCATGTGATGCTCCCGCCACTGCTCTGGCGTCGCGATAAAGCAAGCGACGACAGGCTGCCCTGAATCCAATGCCGCTTTGAGTGCCGTGTGGTCTAACGTACGCAAGTCACGTCGAAACCATACTAAAATCATGGTAGCTCCTATCTTTTGTCTACTAAGTTAGGTGTAATTTCTCTATCACTTCAGAGCACCCCATCCGATCACCTAGCTGTGCGTGAAGCATTTTGATGGACGCTACTTGTTTAGCAGCTAGTGCTTTATTGGAGAAAAGGTAGATAAACGAACCATTTTCAATGACCTCATGATCTAGTAGACCAGAAACATCATCAACCTTATCGATCAAAGTCGTGTGATACCCTTGTTCACAAAGCTTCGCTGCTTGAATCCAACTCTCAGATTCTCTGTTTTGTTCAAAGCTAATGAGCAGACACTTTCCTTTGGAAGCGGCTTTGTTTTCAGAATCGATAACAAGGGCAAGTCGAGTAATCAAACAAGTCTGAAATAACCCTACCTGCAAGGATCGCAACGATCCTTTTACCATGTCTAGCGCATCAAATACTGGACTAATAAACTGATCAATAACGAGTTTTAGTGGATACTCTTTAAGAACAGAGGCAAGTAAACTCTCTGCTTTTCCTCGATTCAGGGTAGACAGCGCAAGCAGCATGTTTTCAACTTCTTCTAGTGTGCGAACCTCGTTTTTGACTTCGACATCGGCGCTTTTTCCTAGCAGCCCCTTCACTTTACCAATCGAAATCCCCTTCGCGAGCCAGCTCTGGACTTCGCGAATCGTATCGAGATCTTGCTGGCGATAAAGTCTGTGTCCTTTTTCAGTTCGCTGAGGTTGGATCAAGTTGTATCTTCGTTGCCAAGCTCTCAGCGTAACTGGTTTTACACCCGTGATTTCTGCGACATCTCGGATCGCGTATAGTTTTTCTTCTGAACTACAAACCATAGCGTAATCTCATCTCCTGCGGATACGGTTCTAAAAACTTCTGTTTTGCTAAATATTCGTCTGGGTAAGTATTTAAGTAATGCTTAATCAATGTAAGTGGTGCTAGCAGAGGCAACATTCCGATACGGTAGTCGTGAATCACTGTCGCTAACTCTTCTTTTTCTTCTTTAGTTAGTGAGCGTTTGAAGTATCCTTGTAAATGCATCAACACATTTGTGTTATTTTTGCGGCTAGCCCGATTCGTTAACGCCTTCATCAGTCCTAAACGATACTCTTGGTAAAAGTCTTCAATTTCATAATTAGCGACATCAGCGACTAAGCGGCCAAGGGAGCGGTATGACTCTGGGTGGTGTGCCATTAACGTCAGTTTGTAGCGCGAATGAAAGTCGATGATTTTGCCACGAGTAGGCTCACCATCCATCGAGTCGTAAAAGTCATTTAGACAAAATACTCGAGTAATAAAATTTTCTTTCAATACAGGGTCGTTAAGTCTGCCATCCTCTTCAACAGGCAACCAAGGCATTTTTTGCATCAATGTTTGTGTATACAAGCCAACACCTTCTTTCGCAGCACTGTTCTTGCTGTAAACCTTGACTCGCTCCATGCCACAAGTTGGTGACTTGGCACAAACGATGTAACCACAAAGCTGCTCGCTTTGAAGTTCATCTACTTTATTGGCCGAGTAAGTGAGCATATTGTCGGTATGATCATTTTCTGGATTTTTGGTTTCAACCAATGCAACACGCTCTTCATTAGAAACAAGACGAATTGTTGGACGGGGTACTGGCATACCTACGCCGACTTCAGGGCATACCGAAACAAAGTCAAAATACGGGCTGAGCTCTTTAGTCACAAAGTTGCTCACCTTATGACCAGAGTCAAAACGCACTCGTTCACCCAAAACACACGAACTGATACCTACTTTGATTGAAGATTCCATGATGACGCATCCCTATACAAAAATTTTTGTTGTATAACTTATAGCAAGCCTTTCCAGATTGTACAAGAAAATAAGTTGTACAATTTAATCGTTTTACTTCACTCGAAAGTATTTCGATCAACCAGCTTTCAGAAAAAAGTTTGGCCCAAAAACAAAGAATTTGTGCGCGCAATCGACAAACTGCTCAAAAGCAAATCGATTGCTCTTTTGGTTTCAACAGATTTAGTTATCAATAGGAGTTGCAGTTTCTAAATGCGTGGTTTTTGTGACTAAGCTCTCAAGGGGCTACTGTACGTCCCGATATTATTGCCTCAACGAAAACGAACAAGTTCAACAGAATTGGTAATAGCGTTCTATAATAGAGGCGTTTTATCAAAACAAAACTTTGGAGAGCACTTATGGCAACCCCACACATTAACGCACAACCAGGTGATTTCGCTGAAACAGTTCTGATGCCAGGCGACCCGTTGCGCGCTAAATACATCGCTGAAACGTTCCTAGAAGATGTGAAACAAGTTTGTGACGTTCGCAACATGTTCGGCTTTACTGGCACTTACAAAGGCAAAAAAGTTTCTGTAATGGGCCACGGCATGGGTATCCCGTCTTGCTGTATCTACGTACACGAGCTAATCGCTGAATACGGCGTGAAAAACGTTATCCGTGTGGGTAGCTGTGGTGCAGTACGTGACGACGTGAAACTAATGGACGTTGTTATCGGTATGGGTGCTTCTACTGACTCTAAAGTTAACCGTATCCGTTTCAACAACCACGATTTCGCAGCAATCGCTGATTACGGTCTTCTAGAAGAAGCAGTTAACCAAGCACGCGCTCAGGAAGTGCCTGTAAAAGTAGGTAACGTATTCTCTGCAGACCTGTTCTACACACCAGAAGCAGACATCTTCGAGAAGATGGAAAAACTAGGCATCCTAGGTGTAGACATGGAAGCGGCTGGTATCTACGGCGTAGCAGCTGACCTAGGCGCGAAAGCACTGACTATCCTGACAGTTTCTGACCACATCATCCGTGGTGAAAAACTAAGCTCAGAAGAGCGTCAGAAGTCGTTCAACGACATGATGAAAGTTGCACTAGAAACTGCAATCAACATCTAAGAACAAATAGTAAGTAATAATTTGCAGCCAGAGTTATGCTGGCTGCCCGAATTATCCCGAGGGGGCGATTGTGTCTAACGGCGAACTGCCAAAAGACGCAGATGGGTTACAACTCAACTTTTGTAAAACATTGGCGTGTGACAACTTTGGATTGAGTGATGCAAAGCGTTACGTTCTGCAACATGCGAACCCTAAGCGTCCGGCGATGGTATGCCGTGAATGTGGAGCTTTCCCCCCCTTACTTAATAATCGCGATGTCGTGAACGAACTTCATCGCCTGCGGCACGTCCACAGTGACGGGTTGCCTGCTTGCCGTAATGATGATTGCGACAACTTTGGACTTTCTGTCCACACTCACAAACACCTCTATCACGCTTTCGGTTACAGTGGCGATCGCCAACGTTACCGCTGTAAAGTGTGTCAAAGTACCTTTGTCGACAAGTGGTCTGGTGCCAACAAGAAGCTTCAGTTTCAAGAGAACTTGATGGGCTTGTTGTTTACGGGATATTCCGTACGAGAAATCTGCCGTAAGCTTAGTATTAACCCAAAAACCTTTTACGACCATGTTGACCATATAGCTAGCCGCTGCCGCCGCAAGCTTGCAACCATTGATGCGCGCTGGGTAAACCACGCAACGCATTATGAATTGGCCTCAAACTATATTGCATTGCAACCGAACAGCAATAATGGTGTGTATTGGATTGTTTCTGGCGAAGCGCATTCTGGCTATATTCTTTGCCAGCACGTCAATTATTCCGCTGATGAAGAGCCAATCGCAACGCTCGATCATAATCCTTACGATGAGGTGTCTCGTTTTGTTTCCCAGGAGTACGTAGCGGAAGCAAGTGAGCCGCTTGCGGAACCTTCTCATCACCTCAGAGAGCGAATTGACCAAAAATACCAAACAATTTTGGCTCGCGGTAACGTAGAAGACCCTCTTGGTAATCTATCTGTATTTCATTACCCTTCAAAAGGGGCATTAGTCCGTCCACCATACACCTCATATGCACACTATTTGCACGTACTTGATATGTGCTGCCCAAACAAACGTGTATCTCTATACATGCCTCAAGATCCCCTACTACGTTCGGCTGCACTGAGCGTTTGTTTACCTCGCATTAAAGAGAAAAGTGTCGACTTGATGTACGTAGAAGAGGACGCTAGTTGGGACATGAGTACTCCCTTTGGCAAAGTCGATATCGCCTATATGAGTTGGTGGCGCGATCGTTGGGCAATCTCTAGTCAAAACGAAAACCACAAAGGCATTTGCTACCTCGCTGGCGATCAAAATGAGCCTGAAAAATGGTTTAACGTTGCGACAACTCGTCATGTGAAGTTTTATCAAAACCGCTTTCAGATCCTTTTCGAAAGCTTCATTAACGAGCCACGTCGCAAATTACGACCTGCTGGTATTTTACCTCTTTTAGATATATTCAGAGCTTGGCATAATTTGTGCTATCAGGATAAACAAGGTCTTACCGCTGCACAAAGGTTAGAAGTCTCTGATGCACCTTTGACAATCAAACAGCTCCTATCGTAGCTATTCTATTGGTAATTTAGATGTAGTAATTAGGGGTTGTAACGGTATACATTACGGCCCCTGATCGTTTACCAAAACGTTATCCGCATCGCTTTGGTAAAGAAACATGCATCTAACCACTTAATATTAGGTGTGATTTCCAGTTCGATAGTCATGGATGTGAACGTTGGATAAAAACCAAATTCAGCTAGAAGATGATCTCACTAAGCTTAAAGGCCAAATAAAATCGGCCCCTAAACATACCTTTAATATTGCGCAGCAATATCGTATCCGCGCGGAACAAATTTTATTTGTGGACGGAGAGATCAAAGCCTTACTCATCATGGCGCAATGCTGTTGGTGCCTAATGGATTACCGACAAGGCTTAAAACTCGTCAAAGACGCTTACAGCAAACAAACACAGCTTGAAACCGACGATAATCTCCCGGAAATTCTCCATCTTTTTGCACTCCAATATTGGGGCCAAGCAAAGTATTATTCCGCGCAACAATATTGGATTAATGCGCTCGAACAATCTGCTCTTGTTGATGATGTTGAAATTCAAATCGAATCTCTAATTGGGCTTGGTAATGTATGGCGCATCACTAATGAACACCAACTTGCCGCTTCAACTCATGAGTTAGCCGTTAAAGTGGCAAACAATGTTCGTATTGCTTGGTTAGAAGGCAAAGCGCGCATCCTATTAGCTTGGGACTATTACTTACTAAATAAGTTTGTCGAGATGCTTACGGTACTGGATGGAGCAACCGAAGTATTAAAAGATCATGATGACAGTACGTGGCAAGCCGAGATCTGGGACTTTAAAGGGTTAGCACTGCTTGGACTAGAACGCCTTGATGCGGCCGAAGAAGCCACCCAAAAAGCCCACCAGCTTGCCATTGAGCATGACCTCGTTTGGATGAAAGCACACTCTTTTATTAGCCGAGCAAGACTTGAGCTTTTGCGCCAAAATACAGACAGCGCTGCCAAGTTGCTACTTGCAGCAGAAGAGTCTGCACTCAGTTTCGACCACGGTGAGCTACTCAGCCAAATTTGCTTCCAACAATCACGAGTCGCTGAAGAACAAGGTGACTTTGAGTCTGCGTTTAACGCGTTCAAGAAATACCGTAAGCACGCACTCAAAATGCTCAAAGAACAAACTCATCGAATCAGCATGGATAAAGCAAGAGGCTCTAAACGCCAACTAGAGCAGCGAGCACGTAAGCTGATCAATCATATTCGCTCTCAACACGAATACGACCCTGAAAAACAGTTCTCTAATGTCGTTTCTGAGACCTACTGGTGGGAACAGTTAGTTTTGTTTAAAACGGAGCTCAAACGCTCTAAACACGCCATCATTATGATTCAGCATTCAAACCCCGAAGTTCTCGATGTTTGTACCGAGCTCGTTCATGCATTGACAACCTCCAGCGACCTCATCTCGAGAATTTCCAGTAACAGGCTAGCAATGTTAATTGCAGAAAAAGGTCAAGCAGCAGAAGAGGTCTACCGCACTGTCCAAGCGATGTTAGACATCTATCCATGGAAGCGACGCGGAATCAAAGGCCCGAAACCGATACTGTATTTGCAAGATATCCTGACCTTCCCATTCACGTTAGAACAGCTCGAAGAAAGTTATATTGAGGTAATGAAGAATGGAACAACTGCTTAGCAAGGTGACTGACGCAGGTATCGATCCTTCTTCCGTTTCAGGTGAAGAAGCGATTACGCTATGGGAACACATAGGGTTACATATTGCGTCAACAAACCGAGAGAAAGCGCATTGCTATATCATTAGCGCCGAGTATCGAAGAGAGATCAAACAGCTCAACGACAGCATTAGTGAATTGAAACAAGCGCTTGAGTTGCTTGTTTTACCAGAGGATGTAGAAGATATTCTTTCTGTGAAAGCAAGCTTGAGTGAGCGTTTAGTTGAAGTAGGTGACTACAATGCGGCATTAACCGAGTATGTTGCTTCAACCAATATCGCCGTCGAGTACGGCTATATTGATGAGTACGTATTGGCCATTATTGGAATGGGTAATTTGTGCGATGCCTATGGGGATCACCAACGTGCATTACGTTATTATCAAAAAATAGATGCTATCGATCACGCTATTGGCAGTCGATCCCTACGCCTTCGTTACAAGCTGTACATGCTAGCCTGTTACATCAGCTTGAACCGTACCGCAGACGCCAAAGAGCTATTGAGTGAATGTGAAGAACTGAGCATTCTCGTCAGTGATAAAAACCTCGCCGCACAAATTCACCTCTACCGAGCCAAATTATATCGTCTGCAAGAAGACTACCCCAGTGCGTTGCTGGCTATTTCGAATGTTCAGTATACAACGGGTAGTGCCACGACATACTGGTTATCCACGATGGTCAAAATTGAGACTGCGTATTGTCTAAACGGTGTAGGGCACACTTCTTTAGCTAACTTAACGCTGGACTCCATCAGTAAAAGGATTCAAAAGCAGCTATCTCCTATCGTTACTCAGCATTTTTATAACGCGATGAGTCAAGTTTACGCCTCTCAAGGGTTGTATCAAGAAGCATTAAATTGTGAAAAAAAAGCGCACAGAATCGAATGTGATCTTGTAAAACATATTCCGATCGGTGAGTTAGGGTCTGCTCAACTACGCCGACTTTCACGCTTTGAGTTACAACTCAAACTCATTTTGTCAGAGCTAGAAAACAAAGAACTAAAAGAAACCACCAAGCAGCATAAAAATACTGTTGCTCAGCTACAGCAGGACGTCTTTACCGATCCACTTACGTCTTTACACAACCGACGCTGGTTAGAAGTTAAACTAAAAGATCTACTTCTGCACGATACTGCATTTGCATTGATGGTCATCGATATCGATCACTTCAAATCCATCAATGACGAACTAAGCCACTTGGTGGGCGACAAAGCGATCAAAAGTGTGTCACAGGAACTGGCGTCCTACTTCAGATTTAAAGGCGCATCGTGCGTACGATTTGGTGGTGAAGAGTTCCTCGTGATCCTTGAGAATACCCAACTGGAACGCGCAGAAATGCATGCCGAGAATTATCGTGAACGGATTTATCAATATGGTTGGGACGATATTCTTGGTGAACGGGGGCTGACCGTATCCATAGGGATTACCTTGCATCGAGAAGGCGAGAATACTCAGCGAACTTTTTATCGTGCAGACAAAGCTCTTTATCGCGCCAAAGCCAACGGCAGAAACCAAGTCTGTACCGAACTTTAAACCATGCCCCGGTTGACATCTGGGGCTTTGTTATACTTTTTACTTATCCTTCCTCTATCACTTCACTGTTTGTTTAAATAAGTACTCAGCAACACCTTAACTGCCAATAAACATCAGTGGATACTTACATCGCATAAACATAATTCCTACATAAAAACCGCTTGATTCATCTGTAGTTAAGACAAATACTTAAATTGTTAATTTACGTAGATTTTCCATTTCGCAATAAGCACAGGTAGGTAAGATGTTTCTAGACTATTTTGCACTTGGGTTACTCATCTTCGTTGCTTTAGTGATCTTTTACGGAATCATTGTCATTCATGATATTCCATATGAAATCGCCAAAGAGAGAGAGCACCCGCACCAAGACGCAATTCACTACGCTGGCTGGGTCAGCCTTTTCACTTTGCATGCGCTGTGGCCATTTTTATGGATCTGGGCAACATTATGGCGCAAGGAACGCGGCTGGGGTTTTAAACAACTAGAACAAGAAACACACGACATTCATCACCGCCTTGAAGAACTCATCGATGAAGTCAACGAACTCAAAAACGAAGTATCGATGTTGAAACAACAAAAGATTCAGCAAAAGCCTTTGCCTGAACAAAGTAAAGAGGACGAATAATGGACTTATTGCTGATTCTGACTTACGCCGCTCTTTGTATTGCCATTTTTAAAATTTTCAATATTCCTCTAAACAAATGGACCGTTCCAACCGCCGTACTTGGCGGCGTAGTGTTAGTGGGCACACTCGTGCTGCTTATGAACTACAACCACCCATTTACTCAATTAGGTAACCAAGTGTTCCCGACTACTCCTATCGTCTCTGGCGTGCGTGGCCGCGTGGTGGAAGTGCCAGTCCAGGCCAACCAACCGCTCAAAACGGGCGATATTCTTTTCAAAATCGATCCTGTGCCTTTTGAAGCAGAAGTTGCTCGCCTTGAAGCGAAAGTCAAAGAAGCAAGCCAAGGTGCCCTGGGTTTAGAGTCTGATCTAAGAGAAGCAGAAGCTGCTGTATTGAAAGCGCAAGCGGACAGAGATAAAGCACAAAGGGAATTTAGCCGATATCAAAGGGGCTTTGATCGTGGCGCGTTTACTGAACAAGATTTGGATACTCGACGCCAAGCGTATAAAGCGGCAGAAGCCATGTTAGACGTTGCGATTTTGCAACAAGAACAAGCGCAAATCGCTCTGGACTCTGAAATCGGAGGCGAAAATACCCAAGTCGCGCAACTTCTTGCCGAGCTGCGTAAAGCAGAGTTTAACCTAGAGCAAACCGTCGTTCGTGCGCCAACCGATGGTTACGTTACGCAATTGGCTTTGCGTCCTGGTGTTATGGCTGTGCCGTTGCCACTTGCCCCGGCAATGACCTTCGTACATACCGAAGACATTACGTACACCGCGGCATTCAGACAGAACTCATTACAACGCTTGAAGCCAGGCTTTGAAGCAGAATTTATGTTCCGCGCAATTCCGGGCAAAGTGTTCCGTGGCGAAGTCATTGACGTGATTCCAGCCATTGGTGAAAGCCAAATTCAAGCGCGAGGCGCTCTGCTTGGGACTGATGCCTTGCGCACGAGCGGACGTGTTTTTGCGAAGCTGAAAATTACCGACGACTTGAGTGGATACCACCTACCAATGGGTACTGCGGTTGAAGTTGCAGTTTATTCAGACAGCTTTACTCACGTATCAGTGATGCGCAAAGTGCTTATTCGTATGAAGAGCTGGCAGAACTATTTATACCTCGACCATTAATGAACATATAGCGCATTCATTTATTGGTAAAAATAACATCAAACCGTGTAATCAGGGGCTGACGATCAGCCCCTGATTCATTCTAGCCATCCAGATAGATAGCATTCCCACTTTTATTAATATTCTGTATAATGCGCGCCTTATTTTTAATGCTTGCTAAAACCAAAGCCAGTCAAAGGGATGCGTGAATCAAATCACACATTTCCTGAAGAAAAATAGAGCAAACAATAAGCAGCTTGGTTGTTTTGAATATATGTTACACAATCAAATAACTAACGCTTTCCGACAAAACAATTAAACGTTCTTTAAAATCGACTATTGAACTGAGGTTATCTATGAATCTTTCCGCTAAAACTGTTGTGGTTATTGCAATCGGTGCTGCTCTTTACGGTATCGGCGGCTTACCTATGTTTGGCATCCCTGTGTTTGCAAACACAACGCTAAAACCAGCCATGGCAGTATTAGCATTGTTCTCAGTACTATTTGGACCACTTGTTGGCTTCTTGGTTGGTTTTATTGGTCACTGGGTTACTGACCTATTTGCAGGTTGGGGCGTATGGCTCACTTGGGTACTTGGTTCAGGTATTGTTGGTTTGATTATCGGTCTATTCCCTTCTCTAACGCGCTACCGTTTGGAGAAAGGTGATTTCAATATGAAAGACTTCGCGTTATTCGTAGTACTTGCGCTATTAGGCAACGTATTTGGTTACGGTTGCTCTGCATTCCTCGACACGATTTTATACGCAGAACCGTTCACTAAAGTGTTTACCCAGCTTTCTATTATCGCGATCGGTAACACCATTCTTATTGCTATTGTTGGCTTCTTCATTCTTAAGTCTGTCGCTAAACGTAACAAGCAAAGCCGTAACTTAACAGAGGCTTAATGTCGAATGACAATCGAATTTTCTAACTTCTCTTTTAGATATGAGTCGCTGGACAAACCGACGCTAAAAAATATCAATCTAAGGATAGAGAAAGGAGAGAAAATCGTCATTATCGGTCCAAGTGGTAGTGGTAAATCTACCCTTGGGCAATGTCTTAACGGACTGATCCCACACGCAATCAAAGGGGAAACCAGTGGAACATTGACCATCAATGGTCAAGACACCGCCCCTTTCGACATGCACCAATACACTGAGCAAGTTGGCACCGTACTGCAAGATACGGACAGCCAATTTGTCGGTTTGAGCATTGGCGAAGACATTGCATTTGCGCTGGAGAACCAGCTAACTTCAAATATCGACATGTACCCATTGGTCAAAGCCACGGCCAAAATGGTCGACTTGGAACAGATGCTCGAACGCTCACCCCACGATTTATCTGGCGGGCAGAAACAGCGTGTTTCTTTGGCGGGCATTCTCGTCGATGATGTCGATATCCTTTTGTTTGATGAACCACTAGCTGCGCTTGACCCTAAAACGGGTAAAAAAACCATCGAGATCATCGATGATCTACACCGCGAAACGGGCAAAACCATCGTAATCATTGAGCATCGTCTTGAAGACGTTCTGCATTGCTCAGTTGACCGTATTATCTTGATGGAAAGCGGCAAAATCATTGCCGATACAACGCCAGATGAAATTTTAGCGTCGCCTTTGCTAGAAGATTACGGCATCCGCGAACCGCTTTATATTTCAGCACTGAAAGAAGCAGGCTGCGCGATTGAGGGCGATGCAAAACCTTCTAGCTTAACTACCTTACCGTTGGAGCAATATAAACCGGCAGTACAAGCATGGTTTGATGGTTCAACAGCACAACCGCCCAAAACGCCAGCCGAGACTTTGCTTGAAGTCCGTGGCCTCACCTATTCTTACGACGGTGAGAAAAACGCGTTAGAAGACGTGAGTTTTGACATCAAGCGTGGCGAGTTTGTCTCTGTACTTGGCAAAAATGGCTCGGGTAAATCGACCATCACCAAACTGATTATGGGCGTTATTGAAGCGGATAGCGGCTCAATGAGTATGAATGGTCAAGATCTTAACGAACTGACCATCTTCGAGCGCAGCCAGAAAGTGGGCGTGGTGATGCAAAACCCGAATCACATGATTTCCCATCACATGATTTTCGACGAAGTGGCCTTCGGCCTCCGTAATCGTGGCGTTGAAGAGAAACAAATCGAAGCTAAAGTACTTGAAGTCCTTGAGCTGTGCGGTTTGAGCAAATACCGCCACTGGCCAATCGAAGCATTGAGCTACGGCCAGAAAAAGCGCGTAACCATTGCGTCAATTTTGGTATTGGAACCAGAGCTTCTGATCCTTGATGAACCGACGGCAGGTCAGGACTATCGAAACTACACGTCTATGCTGAGTTTCATCGAAAAGCTCAATCGCGAGTTGGGCGTAACCGTGATGATCATCTCTCATGACATGCATTTAGTGCTGGAATACACCACGCGCTCTATCGTGATTGCAGACAGTAAATTAGTCGCGGATGCACCAATGACGCAGGTATTCAGCAGTCCAGAGCTACTAGACCAAGCAAACCTCACCACAACAAGTCTGTTTGAGTTGGCTACGAAAGTTGGCATCGAAGACACCAATGGCTTTATGCAGCACTTTATCAATGTAGAAAAAGCGCACCGCCAACAAAAAAGCGACGACGTAAACCAACTAGAGAAAGCGGTGGCATGAAAGACAATAAGATGAAGTTTGGTATCAACTACATCGATACCCAATCACCACTTCATAAGTTGAATGGCATTACTAAGTTCTTGCTTTTCATTGCTTGGGTAACGGTGGTGTTGACCACATTTGACTTGCGAATCATCGCACTGTTGATCGTGCTTGGTTTAGGCTTACTGAAAATGACCAAAGTGCCCTTTCATGTCTACAAACCGCTGTTATTCGGTACAGGCACGGTATTACTGATCAATGCCCTGTTTATGTTCGCGTTAGCACCGCAACAAGGTACTGAATTCATGGGCTCATCAACGGTTTTACTCTCGTTACCCGGTAATTACTCGCTCACTCAAGAGACGTTGTTTTACCTAGTAACAGTGACGTTGAAATACTTCAGCATGTTTCCAATCGCGTTGGTGTTTGTATTTACCACTCACCCGACGGAGTTTTCAGCCAGCTTGAACCGCTTGGGTGTACCTTACAAAATCGCCTATGCCGTAAGCTTAACGCTGCGCTACTTGCCGGAAGTGAAAAAGGACTTTGTTAACATCATGCACGCGCAACAAGCACGCGGAGTAGAACTGAGCAAGAAGGCTCCGTTGTTCACTCGTATGAAGAACGTCGCGAAGATTCTTGGTCCTCTGATTTTCTCTAGTTTGGACAGAGCCGATCAAATCTCAAACGCGATGACGCTACGTGGTTTTGGCCGCCACTCCTCTCGCACTTGGTACAGCTTAAAACCACTGACCAAAGCCGATATGATCTGCATGGCGGTAATTGCGGTGATAGTGATTGCTGCGATCAGCAAGCGTGTGATGGACACACAACTGTTCTGGTATCCGTTTTAAATTCTGAAGCTTCAAACTGAACATAACGTGGTTAGTGTTGTGACCACGTTATCTTCCGTCTTTCCCCTCGATAACTCGCCTGTTGGCTTCTTGCTTGCAAGTATTCAAAAGAAGCGGTAATTTCAGCGGCTCGCTGATGTGCCAGAAAGTTGCTTATTCAAACGACCAACATGAACTAAACTCATCAGTTTTATCAGGGGCTTAATGATCAACTGCGCACTGCCTACAATGAAAAGCCAAGTACCACTTTCAATCAACGAATCATTCAAAAAGAAAAAGCTACCAATTAAAAACCAAATAGCAATGAGTAGGTCGTTTGCAGCTCCTAACGCCTCATAGCGGCGCTGAATAACGATGTGACGGCTTCCTAGATCTAAATCCAACTCTCTGCCATGTATCTGCACTGTATAGATCCCCTCTTATTGTTTCGCGTCAGTTATGCCCAAGTTATTTCGAAATACTTAGTTCTAAACCCTAACGGACGTGGCATGCATTGACAACCATTGGGGGGATTATCTATTTGCAATCAAAAGAAAAGGGCGCATAAGCACCCTTTTCAGCGAGTCTAATTACAGGTATTCACTTCAATGGCTAGATAGTGAGTGCCAACTTAACTCCACTTCAACAAGCGAGTTTCATTGCCTTCTTCCGGCTTGGCTGGAATATTGAGTGACAACAGCAAGCTCACTGCTGCCATACCAGCGCCGATGTAAAATACGCTCGCAGGTGAAACAAGCCAAATGACACCAAACGTAACAGGTATTACAACTGCAGCAATATGGTTAATCGTAAACGCAACGCCTGCGGTCGACGCCATATCGGCAGGATCGGCAATTTTCTGGAAGTAGGTTTTAATCGCAAGCGCTAACGCGAAAAATAAATGATCGACAACATACAATGCTGCCGCCCACTCTGCCGTTTGCACCAAACCGTACCCGACGAACACGAAGATCAAACCGACGTATTCAAACATCAACGCTTTGCGCTCACCAACAACGCCGATAAAACGGCCTATTCGCTTCGCAAACAAGAAGTTAAAGACATAGTTAATCAGGAACAGCAACGTAATATCTGCGGCGGAGTAACCAAACTTTTCTACCATCAAGAAACCAGCGAACACCGTAAAAATTTGACGGCGTGCTCCACTCATAAACGTAAGCGCATAGTATAACCAGTAACGTTTACGCAGGATGAGCTTCTTGTTCTGAGGCACTTTTGTCTTAAATTGTGGGAAGGCAAATGCCATCACCAAAATGAGCACAAAACCTAAACCACCAGCCATTAAATAGACCGTTTTAAAATCAAGTTTGAGCTGTTCGAGCGAAACCCAAATGGCGCCGTAGGTAAACAGAGAAGCCAAAGCTCCAACAGAAATAAACTTACCCAGCATTTCTGGCGCTTCTTCTTTAGATAGCCATTGTAAAGACAAAGACTGCTTGAGTGTTTCAAAGTAATGGAAGCCGGTGGACATTAACAAGGTTGTAAAAAGTAGACCGTACAAAGTGGGAAAATAACCTGTTAATGCCGTACCAAGCGTAAGCATCGCCAAAGAGACGAGCATAAAGCGTTGCTCTCGGATAAACAGCAATACAAACACGGCGGTAAAGGCCAAAAAACCCGGAATTTCGCGCACACTTTGCAATAAGCCTATGTCTGCACCATCAAAGTTTGCTTTCTCGATAACAAAGTTGTTCAACAACGCCATCCAGGTAGAAAAAGCAATGGGCACGATAATGGAAATTAACAGGAGGAAATTTTGCGGCGTTCTCCAGCCGTGCGATGAGGTAGTCATGATGTTTCCTTTAAATATGAAGGCATCATCATAGCTTTAAATGTAACAAATTCGCAATATCATTATTATTTTAAGCCCAGAGCAAGCAGATATGGCTGAGGAATATTGTTATGAAGATAAACATCGCGCTTAACTCCTTGGCTAAGCGCGATGTTCAAGTATCAAGAGAAATAAAGCATGAGTAAATGTGCTCAGTGGCTTAATCAATGACTTTTACTGATAGGCGATTTTTAAATTCAAACACATGTTCTGGACATACATCCAAACAACGACCACAGCTAATGCAGTTTTGATCCATAACTCGACGATCTCCCTCTTTCAAAGGCTGCCGAAGCACTTCTGGTTCTGGGCAAACGTAAAAGCAATCCATGCATTTGGTGCAATCTTCGCGCCGAACAGCAGTAACGCGCAACAGGCTTTTTCGGCCTATCACGCCATAGGTAGCCCCCAGTGGACATAAGTGCCCACACCACCCATGCTCAACCAAGAGTAAATCCAACACAAACACTAGGGCGATCAACACCCAACCTGCGCCCATACCAAACACCAACCCGCGATGCAGTGCCGCCACTGGATCTAACCATGTCCAAAGAATTGCGCCAGACAGCGCACTGCCCAACATCAAAACAGGGATCAGCCAATAACGAATCACGGGAGACCAACGATAGCTCGCTTTAATGTTGAGCTTTCGACGCAACCACGCCGCCAAGTCTGTCACGATGTTCAACGGGCACACCCAAGCACAAAATGCGCGCGGCGCCAAAATCGCGTAAAACACCACGACAATCACTACGCCTAACAACGCATTAAACTCCGGAACATGCCCTGTCGCCAAAGCTTGAAGCACAATTAACGGGTCACTTAACGGCACGGTATCGAGCAACATACTTGATGACAGATTACCAGTTAGAATTCCCAGCGTCGGCCCAGCCATAAATAGCGCAATGATGGTGAACTGACATAGCCGACGTAAAATCAAAAACCGATGCGCGCGCCACCAACCAAGCTTTTCAAGCGCTTCTTTGCCAGCATTTTGAGCTAAATTCTTTGCCATTACTTACCTCCTTTTAGCGATTCAAGCGCACCTTCCGGCACAGGCGTCTCACTAGGGAGGATATTTTCGAGTGGTTTGTCGATCTCTTTCCAACCAAAATTGTAGTGGCTGCCCACTTTGCCTTTCGCCAAATCCGTCGGGACAACTTTAATAGCAGCGACATCCAACACGCACGCTTGTTCACACTTACCACATCCGGTACACACTTCGGAATTCACTGTAGGGATAAGTTTGGCGTGATAGCCGGTTCGGTCGTTGTGAACCATCTCTAACGTGATGGCTTCATCAATCAGCGGACAAACGCGATAACAAACATCGCATCGTAACCCTTGCCAGTTAAGGCAAGTTTCATGGTCAATAAGAACCGCTGTACCCATTCGAGCATCATCAATATCGGTTAGTTTCGGATCCAGCGCCCCACTCGGGCAAGCCACCACACAAGGAATGTCTTCGCACATTTCGCAGGGAATATCGCGCGCAGTAAAGTAAGGAGAGCCAGTCGCGACGGGAGAAAGTAGTGTCGCGAGTTTCAATGTGTCGTAAGGGCATGCCTGAACACACAAGCCACATCGAATACAAGCTGATTCGAAATCGCCTTCCGGCAATGCACCTGGCGGACGAATAGGCACACCTTTGGTTTCTCGAGCTTGGCTTTGTAGCGATTGTAAGCCCAATACACACGCAGCTGCGCCAACACCAGCCGCAGTCCGAGCTGTATCACGCAAAAATCGGCGCCGACTTTGCGATATTTTAGACTGAGAGGATTTCATGCTATTTCCTCAACAAAACTCCCTTATCAAGTTAAGCATAAATAGCCCTAAACGTGTCGTTTCCCTATACCTCATAGGAGGTAACCCCATCCTCTATTGATTCAAGTCAACTGACGCACAGTGCCGTCGTCACAGTTTGACTAAATGCGTTTATTTACTGCGACATGAAATTCACCACGATACTCTGCAGTACGCGCCATTCTCAGTACAATAATTCAACACCTTTGCAATCTATTCGCTCAATTCGATGATAAATCACTACTAAAAATTCAAAAAATGACATCATAACAAGCTAATTTAAAAGGTATTTATCCATTAAACATAAAAAAACACTATCCAAATAAGAAAACTGTGGTTAGATTAAAAATTAAAACTAAAAAGCGAAGGAGAGAGGCATGGAAATTATCGTACGTCCAACGACCGTCGAAGACGCAGCGGCACTCGTAGAAATCTATTCACAACCAAAAGCACAACGTGAAACCCTGCAACTCCCAAAGCCTTCGCTCACGATGTGGGTGGAAAGATTGTCAAACATACCTGATGGTGTTTATAGCTATGTCGCTGAAATTGATGGTAAAGTCGTCGGTAATATTGGCTTTCACCACTCTCTACGTCCAAGAACGATGCACACGGCATCGTTTGGCATTGGAGTACATGATAGTTTCCACGGACTCGGTATTGGTAGCAAATTGATAGAAACAGTCACTGAACTAGCAGATAACTGGTTAAATGTGAGAAGAATTCAGATAGAGGTCAATGCCGATAACGACGCCGCCATTGGGCTTTATAAAAAGCATGGATTTCAAATTGAAGGTGAAGCGATTGACGGTTCCTTCCGTGATGGTGAATTCATCAATACCTATTACATGGCGCGCATCAGACCAGGCCAAAGATAAGACAAAGCCTCCTACTAATTGGAGGCTTTTCTTTTTAAACTTCGACTCACTTTCGTAAGTAAGCCAACGCTCTGCGAGTCAATGCTTCTGTGTAGGGATTGATCTTCCAGTGGTCGGGACTCCAACCTTTCACAAATCGCTGAAAGTCTGCCCAAGCCACAGCAAACAAAGGACGCCATTCACGCTCGACTTCATTAGGGTCAAGATTCGGTTGATAGACCATTAGCGCGTGTTGCAACTGAGCAAAATACGTATCCAAAACCCAAACTTCCATCTCTGCACAACGTTCTGGCTTAACGGCGCTACTCATAAACAGTGCCACATCTTTCATGGCACACCCGCATCCAATGTATTGAAAGTCAACCGCAGCAACGCTTGATTCTTCTTCATCAAAACAGAAGTTCGCCAATTTGGCATCACCGTGTATTAGTGTTTTAAACTTAGCTTGCGAAAGCGTTTGATCAATCAATTGAGCCGCATTTTGTAGCTCAGTGTCTTGCAATGCTTTAAGCTCGTCGGGTCTGGTTGCTAAGTGCCAGTATGTTCCGGTATGCCACAACTTATCCGAACGAACATCGATGTATCGCGCATGAAAGTTCGCCAACCAAGTGAGGCAGGCTTGTATATGCTCTAGCTGTGCATCTGTGATGACTTTTGGAAAGCCCACCTCGGCGAGATCTTCCATCACAATGAGCCATTCATTCTCCGATTGGAACGTTTTTAGACCTTGTGGTACTCGGCAGCGAGTATCCACCCCTCCGGAAAAATACTCATACCAATTCACTTCCACCTGATAAGAGTGCAACTTTCTTTGATGAGAACGGTCCGTATTCCAGCCTCTAGGATGCTCTGAAGGCTTAGGGAGTTTTACATGCTTAATGATCACCGAACGAGTTGAATAAGTAACTCGGACTAACTCCCCATAGCCTCCCCATAGCGATTGTATGACTTCTACAGAGCGGTAATTACCGAGATTGAGTTCCTGGCCAATATTTTGGTAGCATTGGTGGTTGTTACTCATCATGCGAGCAGATGTAACCACGTTTGGTTCTTCTCAATATAGTGAATAACATATGGGCAAACTGGTTTGATTTGATAACCGAGTGACTCAATTTCTGGCAACACCGCTTCCATCATCACTTTTCCGTACCCCTTACCTCGCAGTGCTTCAGGAACAACCGTTGATGTAATGTGCATGACATTACCCTTAAGCTGATAAATCACCTTGGCTTTATAACCCTGCTCTAAATCAACCCAGAATGTACTATTCGTGGTCTCATGAGTTACTTTATGCATATCTTGCTCTCTAATTTTTGTTACAGATTGATTGAATCAAACTATATCACTGAATAAAATCGATACCATGCGAGAGTGCTGCTTCGCCTCACGCGATTACCTTCTTACATCAGGTACGACAATTATAATGAGAAATATGAGCCCAATTGCCAGAGACGGCAAGCTACCTCTGCAAAGCAAGAAGGCACCAGAACGTCAGGCAAGTACATTAAATAGCACCGATGCAATGGCAATGGTCGAACATGGCAGTGAAGTGAGCTTAAACGTCACCACCCCCGTTGGTACAAAGTTTATTACAACCAGCACATTTGTTGGCTGTCACTCAAATAATACTGCATTGATAGAGGTTCCGAACATCTCCGATGAAGACTTGAAGTTCTATTTTCAAGAAGGCTTTTGGATCAATGTAAAAGCCTACTCTCATCGAGGTGAAGGGGCCGTTATCCCATTTCGGGCCCAATTACAGCATCGACTAGGCGATCCGTACCCAATTTTGGTGCTAGACCTACCCAACACTATGCAGGTCTTTCAGCTTCGCAAAGAAGTGCGTTACGAAGTAAATTTGAGAGCGCGTGTTTGTTTAGAAGCCTATCGAACTGAATGCGAAATAAGAGATTTATCTCGTAGTGGCTGTCGTTTTGTAACATCACCAATGAGCCGACCACTTCAGGTTGGTGACCACGTTTCATTGGATCTAACGATGCCCGGAGAAAGTCGTATGCTAGCGCCGTTACGAGGTCGTATTTGTAATTTACAAAAATCAACGCACTATGCTCGCTACGGAATGGAGTTTGATGAGGTTGGTAAAAACAACGCTAAAAACCTCCTCAGTCACCTCAAATTTGATGGTACTAAGCTCACACTAAAAAGATAGATTTGATAACCCCTATCGCTTATCAAGAAGCTTTGAAGTGCTAGAAAACAAGAAACCCCTTACTTTTCAGTAAGGGGTTTTATTTACTAAGAATAAGGCAGTATCTTAGATAAGAGTCATGACTTAGAAGTCGTAACGTAGACCTAGCGCTAGCTCATCTTTTTCAGCCGCGCCTTCGTTATCCATTAGATCGAAGTTGTATGATGCGTAGCCACGGAAGTTAGGCTTGAAGTAGTAAGTTACATCAACAGCTAGGTTTTCTACAGTATCTGCGTCTTCTAGTTCACCTTTGTTGAACGTAGAAGTGAATACAGTTTGACCCATAGTGTAAGCAGCGGCTAGTTCGTAGCCTTTGTAATCAAAAGTCTTACCTGCAACATCCATATCCGCGCCAGTGTAGTTACCAGCGAAGTAGAAGTCACCTACAGAGTATGCAGCTACCAGCATGAACTCATCGCTGTCGTTTTGATCTGCGTAACCAGCACCTAGTTCAAAACCAGTGTTAGCAAACGCGTAAACACCAGATAGAGAGAAGCCATCTTCCTCGTTGTCTGTAAAGCCTTGTGCATCTGTTGTGCGATCAGCAAAACGGTAGCTAGCGCGTACAGCTAGTTGCTCGAATTGGCCTTTGTAAGACAGCATGTTATCTGTACGGTCAGAAACAGGCAGTTTAAGTGCTGCTGTGTTACCGTGGTAAGCCATAATGTCAGTAAAGTCAGTAAGAACTACTAGTGCGCCGTCGTTTTTACCGTAAGTTACTTCACCGTATTTGCCACCCAGACCCGCATAAGCGTAACGAGTTTCAAGATCACTATTGTTATCTACGGCACCTTCTTCTTTTGTTTTGAACTCACCTTCCCAAAAACCAACGCCGTATAGGTTTTCATTGATTTCCTGTTTGCCTAGGAAGTTAAGACGGATGCGAGTACGGTCTTCTGCCTTACCATCCATCATAGAAAGACGCGCTTCAGCGCGACCGCCCATCTCAAGAGAAGTGCCATCTTGGTTGTATAGTTCTGAAGCGACAACTTGAGATCCTGATGCCATTAGCGCCACTGCTACAGCTAAAGTTTTTAATTTCATTGTTATTTTCCATATCATTGTTTTATATGTGTTTTCTCACCAGAAAAACAGGACTTTTCTGTACCAACGAGAAAACTGGCGGCATAGTAGCAGCTGTTATTTTTCACGCAACGTGTTGAATAAACAGCGCTTATAGAAGAAAACACCACTTAAAATGACGATATGAATACCTCTCAACCATCAAGTTATCGGTTGAGTTAAAAAAAATGTTCGCGTCAAAAAAAAATTGACGAAAAAAATGTAAAAACAATATCACAAAACGTGATATTGTCCGCAAAAAAAATCTTGTTAACTGACTGTTTTAGATAGACTTATTGATAATAAATCCGATTATTACAAACAAAAAAATCCCTGAGCATTCACTCAGGGATTTAGAGATTTGATAAGTAGATGATGAATTAAAGCTTAAAGAAACTTAATTGCTCTTTCTGCTTCTCTGCAAGTAATGAAAGCTCAGTACTCGCACTTGCACTCTGGCTGATGCCCGCTACGTTTTGGTTTACAAGCTCCGACATGTTAACCACGTTGCGATTGATATCTTGAGTAACTTGAGACTGCTCTTCGGCTGCGGTTGCTACTTGCGTGTTTGAATCGTTGATGTTGGCGACTGACTCGGTAATTCCAACCAACGCTTCATTCGCTTGTTGCGTCAGCTCGTTGTTGCGGCTAAGCATATCAAGGCTGACTTGCATACTGTCATTCGCAAGCCCAGACTGCGCTTGAAGCTCTTCAATGATCGTTTGGATCTCTTGTGTCGAGTCTTGAGTACGCGCTGCTAGCATGCGTACTTCATCAGCTACTACCGCAAAACCACGACCAGACTCACCAGCTCGCGCCGCTTCAATCGCAGCATTCAATGCTAGCAAGTTGGTCTGCTCAGATACGCCGCGAATCACTTCAATAACATCGTTGATCTGTACAGATTGCTCTTTTAGACGCAAAACAACTTGCGCTGCATCGTTCAATGCTTGAGACATTTGCGCACTTGCTTCCGCACTTTCTTGGAAGATAGCCAAACCTGATTGAGCAAGTCCATCAGCTTCACGCGCGGTTGCGTCAGCAGAGGTCGCGTTATCACTCACATTATTCGCAGTGCTTGCAAGCTCGTTAACCGCAGATGCAACTTGCTCGATCTCCGCCAACTCTTGTTGAGCGTTCGCTTCCGCTTGCGTCATTACCGCAGCTAATTCGGTCGATGCAGATGCAACTTCCTCACTAATACGGGTTAACTGGTCCACAGTGTTGTATAACTGCTCTGCGGTTTGGTTTACATCTTTGCTCAGCTTAGAGATCTCATTGTCCCCATCGACATCTGCACGTACTGATAGATTACCCATTGCTAACTGACGCATCACTTCTTGCAGCTTTTGGATTGGTGTAACAATCATGCCAGATAGGAACCAAGCGCCTATCAATGAGAAAGCAAATACCGCTAAAACCGTCAACATAGCGTTATTTTGCACACGTTCATTTTGCTGATGGCTTCTGATAGTAGATTGTTCAGCTTGCTCGTTTACATGCTTTGATAGCGTGTTAATTTGTTGGACCATTTCTCGGCCAACATTGCGATACTCTTTGACAAATGCACGGTACTCGCTATCCGATTTCAAACCTTGATCGTATTGGTTGAAGAAAGCAACTGAGCGCTCTGAATATCGCACATAGGATTCAATTGCTTGGCGAACTTTAACGGCATCGTCACGGAATAGGTTTCGGGCTTCAATTGCGCTTAAATCGGCATCAACTTGCTTTAAGCCTTCTTTCAATTCGGTTAGAAAATTCTCACGACGAGAAGCATCGTAAATAGCGTAAACCGCGCTTATGCGCAGAGGGTAAATTTGGTCGTCAATACTCGCCAATGTGTCTTTGTGAAAAACCAAAGATTCTTGGTTGGAAGCAATAACATCTTGCTCTGCTTGAAGATTGTTTTTAGTAATCCAAAGAGCAATAAACAAAACAATCGCGGTAAATAATACCGGAACCAAAATTTGCGTTCGTACTGACAAATTTTTCAGTGATAACTGCATGACAGGGCCTCAGTTGTATGCGTGATGTCTATATCCAAACAAACTCGAGCAGTGCTTATAACAACGTTACTTTTCGGCAGTTTGAATATCTATGCTTCCTTGCGACGGGATAACTCCCAGACGAATAAACAAGTGGCGAATATTAGAGGTCGATCACACTTTTGTCTAGTACAAAAACTCTCCATTTTCAATCTGTTATTGACAATATCCCGACAGTAGCGTCGGGATATTGTCGTTATGATAAATTATGATCACTTATGATGAGATACATTCACATTTAGGACGGTTTCAGCCTATTTTCTCAACGAATTGAGCTTAGCTTGAGCAAGGCCAAAAATGGTATCGATTGGATAAGAACCTTCATCAGTTGGCTCACCAGCAACTTTCCCCGTAAACAATTCGATAGCTTCAGTAACATGGTCAATCGCCCAAATATTAAACTCGCCTTTTTCGACTGCTTTCACGATGTCGGAACGAAGCATTAGATTGTGAACATTAGAGCGCGGAATAATGACCCCCTGCCCGTCATGACGACCTTTAATTACACACACATCATAAAAGCCTTCGATCTTTTCGTTTACGCCACCAATAGGCTGAGCTTGACCAAATTGATTCATCGACCCTGTTATCGCAATGTCTTGTCGATTTGGTTGCTTTGAAAAAGCAGACACAACCGCACATAACTCAGCCATGCTGGCACTATCACCATCAACACCACCATAAGATTGCTCAAAGGTAATGGTTGTCGTTAATGGCACTCGTGCCGTTTTACCAAATACGGAAGATAAGTAGGCAGACAAAATCATCACACCCTTAGAGTGAATACTGCCCCCCAAATCCACGCTGCGCTCGATATCGATAACCTCCCCATCACCGTAACACGTCGTCGCTGTGATGCGATTCGGTGCACCAAACATGTAGTCACTAGTGCTCAATACCGAAAGTGCGTTCACTTGGCCTACGGCTTCTCCTTCGGTGCGAATCAGCGTTGTGCCGTTAATAAAGGTTTCCATTACGTTATCGCGTAATCGGCTTACTCGCATTTCTTGGTTATTGAGCGCCTCTTCAACATGACCAATACGGATCATGTTGGAGTTGGCTTGACGAGCCACGTAATTCGACTCTCGAAGCAAGTTGGCGATATTAGCCGAATGTAGAGATAGCTTGGATTGGTCGCCAGACAAACGTGAGCTGTATTCGATGATCCGAGCAATGGCTTTGCGATCGCAATGCAGCATATTGTTGTCATGCACCACGCTAGAGATAAAGCGCGCGTAATGCAGCTCAGACTCCGGCGTACGTTTCATTTCGTCTTCGAAATCTGCCGTCACACGGAACAACTCGCTGAACTCTGGATCGTAATGTTGGAGCAATTGGTAAGTTCGATAATCACCAAATAAGATAATTTTGATATCAAGCGGAATCGGTTCAGGATCGAGTGATACCGCCCCCGTCAATGTGACTTCTTTTTCTAGAGACGTAAAACTCAATTGACGAGCACGCAATGCGCGCTTCAAACCATCCCAAACGTAAGGCTGTTCAAGTACTTTCTGAGCATCCATTAATAGAACGCCGCCATTCGCCTTATGCAAGCTCCCTGCGCGAATCAGCGAGAAGTCGGTAAACACCGTTCCCTTGAAAGTGGCAGTCTCAATCGACCCGAAGAGTGAATGATAGTTGGGATTTTCTTCAACAACGATAGGAAATTCGCTGCTTTTACGGCTTACCAAGACGTTCACTTTATAACGACGTGGCAATTTTTTATCCAAGGATGCCGTCGCAATTTCGCCTTGCTCGCCACTTTGGTCAAGGAAGATATCTGCGTTTTCAACAATATCTTTTTGCAGCTCAGTTAAGTAGGTTTTGATTTCGGAATATTGCGCGTAATCCACTTTGAGTTTTTTGATGAAGTGAGTAATCACATCAAGCGTCACTTCATCATTGAGCTTTTTGATTTTATCGCTGTATGTCTCTTCCCACTCCGTAAGCTCACGAACCATCGAGCGCAATCGCACTTCGAGTTCATCAATAGCATCGCTGAATTGCTCTTGTTCTTTTTTGCTTAGTACATCAAAAGACTCTTCCGTATGAAGCTCATCACCGTTCATGGCGACAAACTGATAATCCCCCTGTGTAGTCAGTGTTAGGCTGATGCCTTTTTCTTTTGCCTCTCGACTAATACGATCCAGCTCGTTTTGTTGCTTAGCTGCCAATTGATTTTTTAATCGCTCAGCGCGGCTAAAGTACATTTCATTGTCGAATGCTAGGGGTAAAGCATTCAATAATTTGCCCATTAAAGCTTCAATATCAACACGTAGCTTATTTCCGATACCACAAGGCAGCTTTAATACCTTTGGTGTACGGGTATCCTCAAAGTTCGCAACGTAACACCAATCAAACAGGGCTGCTGCATCGTGTTGGTGACGATTCAGATAGCGCAAGATCATGGTGCGTTTACCTAGCCCATTCTGACCAATGGCGTAGATGTTATACCCTTTCTCTTTGATGGACATCGCAAACTCGACCGCTTTTTGCGCGCGCTCTTGGCCCACGATTTCATCAATTGGAGGTAACTCCTTGGTCGACTTACATGGCATATTCTCTAGATCTGCTACAGAATATAGCTGCTTAGCTTCCAATCTTAGTATTGCCATATCCACTTCCTTTTTTCTTATTTTCGTTATTTGAGTGTAGAGATTATTTGCTTAATTTTAAGTGATTTACCTTCCACCCTAGATTGATTGGACATTTTATGAACACATAAGTGATATTAACACGCACTTGCAATTGATAATCAATTTCATTTAATATCTAAACAAATCAAATGTTGTGGAGATGGATATGAATATTGAGCAATGCTGGATGCGCTACTTAAAAGCAGAGCAACTGATGGAACAAGGCCATTGGCCAGAAGCTCATCGTTTATATGACGACGTGCTCAACAATCTACCCAACCACATTCATTTAGCGCTAGAAAATGCACAAACTAAACCTTGCCAGTTTGTATGTCTCATTACGGGGCTTAGAGATGCCAGCGTGACGCAATCAGAGATTCTCAACAAACTCGGCTTACAACATGATGCGTTCTCAATACTCAATCAAACTTACGCGCTATTTCAATTTTTGCAGCTAGAGAGCCATGAACTGATTGAGCGCGTAGGTCACCTACTTGGTCAACAGAGCGAAGACTTGTTAGCTCACATGGCGGCATTTTGCTCTGCCCAACGTAATGCTCAATGGATGATAGAACTCGAGCACGTAACGCGCGCGCATGAGCAGTTCTTACATTTGCAAGCAATGAGTTCGGCAAAATCTTCGCCTTCTCACCTGTATAATTAATCTAAAGCTCAAGTATTGAGGCCAACTAGGTTTGTGCTGTCCATTGCTTGAGTATCATTTGCTTTATCAACCACAAGGATCTGTGATGTCTTCTAAAACCATTCTTTCGGTGAACAACCTATCAGTCAGCTTTACGACAAACGATGGGATCGTCGATGCAGTAAAGAATGTTAGCTTCGATTTAAAAGCAGGCGAGACGCTGTCCATCGTTGGCGAATCTGGCTCTGGCAAGTCAGTATCAACCAATGCACTGATGAAACTACTGCCAGACAACGCTATTTTGCATGAAAGCTCATCCATCATGTTTGAGGGTAGCTCCATCTTGGATAAAACAGAGCGTGAAATGCAAAGTATTCGCGGTGATCGCATTGGCATGATTTTTCAAGAGCCGATGACCTCACTAAACCCGTACATGCGGGTGGGTATCCAAGTCGCTGAGGCCATCATGTGTCACCGCCCGGTCGACAGACGAACAGCAAAAGCAAAGGTGTTAGAGCTGTTTGAATTGGTTCATATGCCAAACCCAGAAAAAGCGTACAACAAGTACCCACACGAATTCTCTGGTGGTCAATTGCAACGTATCATGATTGCGATGGCACTGATTAACGAGCCCGATATTTTGATCGCCGACGAACCAACAACGGCGTTGGATGTCACGGTTCAAGCAGAAGTGTTGCACCTGATTAAAGAAATTCAGGCTCAGATGGGCATGGCAATCCTATTTATTACTCATGACTTAGGCGTCGTAAAACACTTTGCAGACCATGTCATTGTGATGTGTAAAGGAGAAGTCGTCGAAGAAGGCGAAACGCAAATACTCTTCGAGGACCCAAAGCACGAATATACACGTATGCTAATCAACTCGATTCCTAAAGGCAGTAAGGAGCCTATTAGCGAAAGTGCTACACAGCTTTTAAAGGCCGACGATATACGAGTCAAATTCTTGGTAAAGTCGCATTTTATTGCGAGCAAGAATGAGTACTTCGAAGCGGTAAAAGGCATTTCTCTTGAGCTTAAACAAGGAGAGACCCTCGGGATCGTTGGGGAGTCCGGTTCAGGTAAGTCTACACTCGGCCGAGCTTTGATAGGTCTACTGCCCTCAACTGGCAAAATAGAATATAAAGGCCAAGATATGGCCTTGCTGACAAACAAAGAACGTTTTGAGCTGAAAAAAGACGTTCAGATGGTATTCCAAGACCCTTATGGTTCGCTTTCTCCTCGTATGACTATCGGCGAGATCATCACAGAAGGATTAACTGTCCACCAACCAATGTTGAGTAAAAAAGAACGTATGCAGAAAGCGCGCGACGTGCTCCGTGAGGTCCGCTTAGATCCCGCGTCCATCAACCGTTATCCGCACGAGTTTTCAGGAGGCCAGCGTCAGCGTATTGCTATCGCGCGAGCACTGATCCTTGAACCTTCGTTTATTCTGCTTGATGAGCCAACCTCTGCATTAGACCGCTCGGTGCAACTGACAGTGATTGACCTTCTGAAAGATTTGCAGAAAAAACACAATATTGGCTACTTGTTTATTAGCCACGATCTATCAGTAGTTAAAGCACTCTCTGATCGTGTTCTAGTCATGCAAAAGGGCGAGGTCATGGAGCAAGGTGCGGCCGAAAAGATTTTCCAAAACCCTAAAAATGACTACACGAAAAAACTGATAGATGCCTCATTTGATCTTGAAAACAGTGAAAATCAGCACAATGCGGCTTAGGTTCATCACAGTTTCATATTCATAAACTAGGATTAAGAAAAGGTGATAAATTCATCTTGTCTTAAGAATGGCGTAGCTGCCTTTCGGTTTGGCCGCCGAGACTGGTTGGTTCAAGAGTCAGACTTAGTCAACCTGGCTCAAATACTGGCATACAGTATGAATTGAGTTCCCCCAACCATGAAAAATGCCGCGACACTGTCGCGGCATTTTTTTATTCTCAGAAGCTTCGAACAACTAGGGCATTAAATCGACTCAATACCCATATTATGTAACGTAAATGCATACACGTCTGTGGTGAGGTCAATTTGCTTACTCAGCGGCATTCCTGCACCATGACCTGCATTGACATCAATGCGTATCAATACTGGATTAGCGCCTTGCTGTTTGTCTTGCAGCTTCGCAATAAATTTGTACGAATGTGCTGGCACAACTCGGTCGTCGTGATCAGCAGTTGTCACCAAGGTAGCAGGATATTGCACGCCTTCTTTTACATTGTGAACAGGAGAGTAACCAAGCAAGTATTGGAACATCGCTTCACTTTGCTCCGACGTGCCATAGTCATACTTCCAGCCTTCTCCAGACGTAAACGTGTGGTAACGCAACATATCAAGCACGCCAACCGCAGGCAGCGCGACTTTGAATAGTTCAGGGCGTTGCGTCATACACGCTCCAACTAACAAACCACCATTAGAACCACCGCGAATCGCTAGGCGATCCGAGCTCGTGTAGTCGTTTTCAATCAGGTATTCCGCCGCCGCAATAAAGTCATCAAACACGTTTTGCTTTTGCTGCTGAGTGCCTGCGTTGTGCCAGGCTTTACCGTATTCACCGCCGCCTCGCATGTTGGCGACAGCGTAAATACCACCCAACTCTAGCCAGTTGGCTACATTGCCAGAAAACATTGGAGTGAGGCTGATGTTAAAACCGCCGTAACCATACAACATGGTTGGTGCTCTACCATCAAGTGCAATGCCCTTCTTGTATGAAATGATCATCGGAACTTGCGTGCCGTCTTTTGAGGTGTAAAACACCTGTTTTGACTCATACTCATTGCGATCGAACGGCGCTTTTGATTCTTGGTAAAGCGTCGATGCACCAGATTCGACATCAAATGAGAAGATCGTCGGTGGTGTCACGTAGTTAGTAAAGGTGTAATACAGCGTGGTTTCTTCTTTTTTACCCGCTAGACCGTAAGCCGTGCCCTCTCCCGGCAGTTCTACATCTCGAATCCACTCACCTTGGTAGTTAAACTGCTGCACTTTAGAAAGCACATCCACCATATAAGTCGCAAACAGATAACCGCCACCTTTGCTGATTTCTAGCGGCTGTTCTTGTTCAACAATCACGTCAGCCCATTGTTCTGTCTGAGTGTTGTAGCTGACAACTTTGCCGTTCGGCGCGTCTAGGTTGGTGTAAAGCAGCAAGGTTGCGTCTTGGCTATCAATTAAGTAGGTGTCGCCTTGCGTTGTATCGCGCAGCGTCACAATTGCTTGGGAGTCAGACTGTAAATCGATATAAAACAGACGATTACCCGATGTAGATTCTGCGCCAGAGATAATGAGGAAGCGATCATCTGTCGTCGTCGTACCAGACACATAACGATGAACTTGCGTATCCAACTCACCAAAAATCACTTTATCTTCAGATTGAGGGGTACCAAGTTCATGATAATAAAGCTTGTGATGCTCAGTTCGAGCAGACAACTCGCTGCCTTGCGGCTTATCGTAGCTTGAGTAATAGAAGCCTTTGCTGCCCAGCCAAGAAATCGACGTAAACTTCGCATCAACAATCTCAGGCTCTAACTGTTCTTTGGTTTCCGTATCAATGACAAATATCTTACGCCAATCACTACCCCCTTCCGAGATGGAATACGCGACCAAACGGTAGTCTTTAGAGAAGCTGACTTCGCCAAGAGAGGTCGTGCCCTCTTCGGAGAAAGTATTTGGATCAAGGAAAACCTCGGCTTCTCCCTCGCCTTTACGTCGATACAATACGCTTTGGTTTTGCAAACCGTTGTTTTTGTAGAAGTAGGTGTAGTCACCACGTACAAATGGCTGGGAATATTTTTCGTAGTTTTGACTGTTCGCCACTAAGTCACGGATTTGTTGGCGGTACGGTATCTGACCAAGGAAATCGAAGGTGACCGAATTTTGACCCGAAACCCATTGTGCGGTTTCTTCACTGCGATCATCTTCTAACCAGCGATAAGGGTCGGCAATGTCGTGACCAAAATAAGTATCCACGACAGAATCTTTACGTGTTTTTGGGTAATGCATAACGTCCGTGTTACTCCGTTGTTTTTATTAAGTTGTTTATCTTCAATCGTTTTATTGCGGTGATTACCTTAGAGCACCCAATTTTGATTTCAACGACATTGTTTTAAATCTATGAAGAACCTAGAAATAATGAGATATCGTTAAGTACCGGTCACGAATGTGCTCAATAAGCAGCTTCACTTTGTTCGGTGGTTGACGAGTAAACGGATACACCGCGTAGATACCCAACTTTTTACCTACTAATTCAGGAAAAATATCCACCAGTTGACCATTACGAATATCGTGATACACCAAGCAGCGCGGGACGTAAGCAATACCATGGCCGCCCAGAGCGGCTTTACGTAATGCGGTCGCGTTATCAGTAGAAAAGCAGCCCGATACTTTGACGATGTAATTGCCATCTTCTCCTTTAAACTCCCAATCCGTTGCACCTGTGGTTTGGTAAGCGTATTGCAGACAATTGTGCGTGGTGAGATCAATCGGCTCGATCGGTTTCCCATTTTTCGCAATATAAGAAGGTGACGCGCATACCACCCATTGGGAATCGAGAATATGTCGTGCGATCAAACTGGAGTCGGCTAGGTAGCCAGTTCGAATGACTAAATCGTAACCATCAGCCACTAAATCGACAAAGCGATTATCCAATGACATATCCACGGTCAGACCCGGATGAAGGTTACAAAATTCGGCAACAGCATCAGCAAGTATCAAATCTCCAGAGATACACGGCACGGACATTTTTATATGACCGCTCACATTCTCTCCAAAGCCTGCAACAGCGTCCATAGCCTCCTGAGTGGCCTGCTTCACATTTTTAGCACTGTGGAGTAACACCTTACCTGCCTCGGTCAAGGTTAATTTGCGCGTTGTTCGATATAATAGCTGAGCCCCTATTTCTTCCTCCAACCTCGCCATTCTTTTGCTAACTACCGAATTTGTAAGGTTATTTGCCTCTGCAACCTTACTAAAGCTGCCAAGTTCGATTACTTGAGAAAATAGGATTAAGTCGTCTGCTCTCATACCATTATGTCACTTTTGGAATTAATTATTTTCATTATTTCCCTATATCAACAAAAAATAAAGGAGTAAATTCACGCCAAATTAACAAAACCATTACAACAAAAAGTCACCTCTACAGCGGATTGACACCGTTCGAGAAGTCAGCGTACGAAGGATGTACAAATGAGTGAAACCCTACTTGCCCTAGTGGCATTTTCGCCAATTGTTGTTGCCGCCATCTTATTGGTTGGTCTCAACTGGCCTGCTAAAAAAGCCATGCCTGTTGCGTTCGGTCTAACCGTCGCTATCGCACTAATGTTTTGGGATATGTCAGCCAATCGCGTACTGGCCTCCGTATTCCAAGGACTGGGCATTACTGTCTCTGTTCTATGGATCGTGTTTGGTGCCATCTTCTTGCTCAACACTTTAAAACACACTGGAGCGATCACCACAATCCGTAATGGATTTACCGATATTTCGGCTGACCGCCGTGTACAAGCCATCATCATTGCTTGGTGCTTTGGCTCGTTCATTGAAGGCGCATCTGGGTTCGGTACCCCGGCAGCAATCGCTGCACCACTACTGGTTGCAATCGGCTTTCCTGCGCTAGCCGCTGTCCTTATGGGCATGATGATTCAGTCAACGCCTGTTTCATTCGGCGCGGTAGGCACGCCTATCATCGTAGGTGTAAACAAAGGTTTAGACACCCATAACATCAGTGAGTCGTTGGCCGCACAAGGTGCAACGTGGGAAATGTACCTGCAAGATATCACAGCGCACGTTGCTGTCATTCACGCAGTCGTAGGTACGATGATCCCAGTATTAATGGCGATGATGTTAACACGTTTCTTCGGCAAGAACAGAAGCTGGAGTGAAGGTCTGGATATTCTACCATTTGCACTATTCGCTGGTGTCTCTTTCACCGTTCCATACGCGTTAACCGGTGTTTTCTTAGGTGCAGAGTTCCCTTCACTTATCGGTGGTTTGGTTGGTCTGTCTATCGTTGTTACCGCAGCGAAAAAAGGCTTCTTAGTACCAAAGACTAAGTGGGATTTCGAAAGCGAAGACAAGTGGCCTGCAGAGTGGTTAGGCTCGCTAAAAGTCGATCTAAACGACAATCCGGGCAAGCCAATGAGCATCGTAAAAGCTTGGGTTCCATATGTAATGCTGGCAGTTATTCTCGTCGCAAGCCGCGTAAGCCCTGAGCTGAAAGGCTTTGTACAAAGCGTAAGTTTGTCGTTCAGCAACATTCTTGGTGAGACTGGCGTTAGCGCTGCGATTCAGCCGTTATACCTTCCTGGAGGCATTCTGGTGTTTGTCGCACTACTTGCTGCAATGTTACAAAGCGGTAGTGTAAAGCCATTGCGTGAAGCGTTTGGCGAGTCAAGCAAAACACTGATTGGGGCGGGTTTTGTCTTGGTATTTACCATTCCGATGGTTCGTATCTTTATCAACTCAGGCATCAACGGTGCTGACCTAGCAAGTATGCCCGTCACAACCGCAAACTTCGCCTCTGACCTTGTTGGTTCTGCGTTCCCAGCGCTGAGTGCCACCGTTGGTGCACTGGGTGCGTTCATCGCTGGCTCAAACACGGTATCAAATATGATGTTCAGCCAGTTCCAATTCGAAGTGGCACAAACGTTGTCTATTTCGAGTGTGATTGTTGTATCACTCCAGGCCGTCGGTGCTGCCGCAGGTAACATGATTGCGATTCACAACGTTGTTGCCGCATCAGCCACGGTAGGTTTGCTTGGTCGAGAAGGCGCAACATTGCGTAAAACGATTATCCCTACGTTCTACTACATTGTAATGACAGGCATTATTGGATTGGTGCTGATTTATGGCTTCCAAATGACAGATGTCTTAATGAAGTAACGCGAAATGCAGGGTTTACAGCCCTGCCTAATTTGACACAGCTGTCTGCACTACTACCCCGACATGTTGATTTAGCTTGCTACATCAATTCCCCCGACAGCTGTGTCACCCTTTCCAGTTTGCATAACTGATTGAGTGATTTAATAAAATTTTTCAACCAATTATGTAAATGGGTTACCAACATCACCGATTCAAACGTAAGTGAACCATAGGTAACTATACTCATTTTGATGTCTTCACTGCTTTGCGATGAAGACTCAACGAAAGAGCAAATTGCTCCACAACTTTGCTTAGAATAACCGCTAGGACACCATTATGATTATCTCAGCTTCTACTGACTACCGCGCTGCCGCGAAAGCCAAGCTTCCCCCGTTTCTATTCCATTATATTGATGGCGGCTCTTACGACGAACGCACGCTGAAGCGTAATACTGACGATTTAGGTGATGTCGCTCTTCGCCAACGCGTCCTACGCGATATGACAGATTTGAGCCTCGAAACCGAGATCTTCGGTGAGAAACTGGCAATGCCAATCGCGCTAGCTCCTGTTGGTCTAACTGGTATGTACGCGCGCCGAGGCGAGGTGCAAGCAGCAAAAGCAGCCGAGAAAAAAGGCATCCCATTTACTATGTCGACTGTTTCGGTTTGTCCGATTGAAGAAGTCGCACCTGCAATTGAACGTCCAATGTGGTTCCAGCTTTACGTGCTTAAAGATCGTGGCTTTATGAAAAACGTACTTGAGCGTGCAAAAGCAGCAGGCGTAACAACGCTGGTGTTTACCGTTGATATGCCAGTTCCTGGCGCACGTTACCGTGACATGCACTCAGGTATGAGTGGCCCTAACGCGGCCATGCGTCGTGTATTCCAGGCGATGCGCCACCCAAGCTGGGCGCTGGATGTGGGTCTACTTGGTAAACCGCACGACTTAGGTAACATCTCAACTTATCGTGGCGAACCAACAAAGCTAGAAGATTACATCGGCTGGTTAGGCGCAAACTTCGACCCTTCTATCTCCTGGAAAGATCTTGAGTGGATTCGTGATTTTTGGGATGGCCCAATGGTTATCAAAGGCATTCTAGATGAAGAAGACGCGAAAGATGCGGTACGTTTCGGCGCAGATGGCATTGTGGTATCTAACCATGGTGGCCGTCAGTTAGATGGCGTACTTTCAAGTGCTAAAGCACTACCAAGCATTGCGGATGCGGTAAAAGGTGATCTTAAGATCTTCGTAGACTCTGGTATTCGTACTGGTCTTGATGTCGTTCGTATGCTCGCACTTGGTGCAGACTGTACGCTTCTTGGCCGTTCATTTGTGTACGCATTGGCAGCACAAGGCGGAGCAGGCGTTGAAAACCTACTGGATCTGTACGATAAAGAAATGCGTGTAGCAATGACGCTGACTGGCGCTAAGTCTATCGCGGATCTTTCACGCGATTCGCTAGTGAAAATCCCATAATCTTTGCAAGCGAGCAAAACAGAAACGAAAAAACGAGCCAACAGTGGCTCGTTTTTTATTGCTCTTCAACCCGATAATTTGACGAGCAAGCTAGCTAACTTGGTGGACGTACTCGATCACGACTTGGTTTCCGTCGATAAACACGTTACTGATATCGCCATCCACCGTCACGCGATTTTGTAAATAAACGGTACCAGATGCAGATAGGTCACGCTCCGTCAAAGACGGAATCACCTGACCAGGACGTACATGTAGCTGCTCGCATAGCTGTTTTACAAAACCTAGCGTCAGTGGAGAATTACCACGTAACAAGCCAGAAAACTCGTGTAGACTCAAACCAAGGCGCTTCGCCATTTCCATTTGAGTGATGTGCATTTTGGCTTTTTGTGACATCCAGATGTCGTAGAGCGCGTTTCGATCCAGCTCTGTAAATTCCATATCTGCCTCCGCTAATTCAAGAGCCAATACACTCTCACACTTACTTAAGATAAATGTTAGCGATAAGTCAGAGAAGTTATAATTGATCGTCCAAATATCAACCCTCAATCATTGGTAGCGTACCTCTGAACATGCATGAGGCGGTCGCTCAACAGAACATTGAGGTGACTCTCTTGTCATCGGAAGGAAAAGTCCATCTCGGACGGTTTAGACATAAGTAAATGATTTAAAGGAAATCACTGGGGTGAAGGAGTAATATCTGCTACCTTTCCTTCCATGGTTCACTAGAAATAAGTTACATATGCCACAGTGGTTTACCGAATTACAAAGCTACATTGAAACGTCTCATCAAAATTGGAGTGGAAGCGTCCTTTTCATTACGCTCGCTAGCTTTATAGCTTGGATAGCGTGGCGGCTGATCCGCTCTCGCCTCGCTGCGCTCGTAGAGAAAACGCCCTTCCACTGGGATGACATGTTGCTTGATGCGCTAAAAGCACCAGTCAGTACACTCATTTGGTGTTGGCCAGCAACCGTCTCTATCGGCATCATATTAGAGAGCGAGCTCAACGATAAAATAAACTGGTTGAGTACGCTGAAACTGATTTTAATCATCAGCATCTTCGTATGGACCGTTATGCGGCTCATTACCAATGTTGAAGAACATGTTCTCGAACAAAAGAACCGAGATGAAACAACAGTACAAGCGATAGCTAAGGTCGCGCGCCTGTTCTTTATTACCGTCGGAATTCTAACCGTAATGCAGGCATTTGGTCTGTCACTATCGGGCCTACTTACCTTCGGTGGTGTTGGTGGTTTGATCGTCGGTTTAGCGGCGAAGGATTTGCTGTCTAACTTTTTTGGAGGTCTTATGATCTACTTCGATCGTCCATTTAAAGTTGGCGATTGGATCCGTTCTCCAGACCGACAAATAGAGGGGACAGTAGAACGCATTGGCTGGCGCATGACCATTATCCGAACTTTCGATAAGCGTCCACTGTATGTACCAAACTCTGTGTTTAGCAGCATTGTCGTAGAAAACCCATCTCGCATGCTGAACCGACGCATCTACGAAAAAATTGGACTTCGTTACGACGATGCTGAAAAAATGCCGCAAATTATCACCGCGGTAAAAGAAATGCTGAAAAATCACAAAGACATTGATGCACGCCAAACACTTATCGTTAATTTCGATACATTCGGTCCATCATCATTGCACTTCTTTATCTATACCTTTACTAAAACCGTGAATTGGGTGAGATACCATGAGGTTAAGCAGGACATACTGCTTAAGGTAATCAACATCATTAAAGAACACGATGCAGATATCGCGTTCCCTACTCAGACGCTTAAGCTTGATCCTATACAAATGGTAAAAGCGGAAGAGCAAGAAGATCACGGCTTCTAGTTTTCACCAATACCCAAATAACCAAGCCCGCTATGTTTAAGCGGGCTTTTTATTTTTCTTCGCATGAAGTGGTTATTGTTGCGTTAACACCATACGTGCATTCAGCGGTTGGATTGGGCGATTGTTTTTCCCCATTACTTCCGAAAAAGATTTTATCTGCTCAGGAGAAATAGTTTGTGCTTCTTTCATCACGAACCAACGTACACCTTCAGAGCATGGTGGTGTCGTTAGTGAGCCGTTAAAGCGGTAGTAGTCTTTATCACTTGGGATAAGGGCATCAGCATCAAATGGAACCTTGATGGTAACATCTTGATCTTTAGTTGGAATGTTAGCTAGCATCTTAGCTAAATCTGGGTTCGCGTCACCCGGTCTAAAGAACACTGCGACAACAGCTAGATGACCTACTTTGTCAGTATGCACAAAGTGTGCTTCTAGAGGGTATTCTTTACCATCCACATGGTTTTCAGATGGCGTATGGAAGTGGAACTGTTTCAACGTAAACTCTTTACCATCAATGGTGAGTGTGTTTTTGCCTTCTAAACCAGTCTGTAAAGTGTGACCGTTGTTCAGCAGTGAAATTGCCTTACCTTCGTAGTCGAAATCCAATTTTTCTAGCTTCACTTCGGTCGCCGATTCAATGTTAATTGGGCTCTGGTTTTGACCTTTTGCGCACTCAGATGCAAACTCACCCCAATGAGCTGGCCCATGGTTTCCCTCGTAGCCCCAGCTTGCTGCATAAGCTGTTCCTGTAAATACCAGTGCCAAACCTAATGTTGTTAGTGACTTCTTCATCATTTTCCTTATTTCTGAAAGTTAAATTCCGTGAGAATAAAGCCATACTAATCTCACAAAATTAAGCAGTGACAGAGTGAAAACTATGATTACAAAAGATTTTTGGAATAGAAGCCTCTAATGATGTAATTGACATGATGCTCAAAATTGAACGTCAACGATTATTGAGTCGGTGTAAGTACCTGCAGGAGGGGTCGTTTGGCTGGTTAGTATCTGCGCGCGATAATTATAATTCTGTGGCGTGATACCATCCGGAATGGAGCCGCCAGTATCGACGTCACTGTGTTCACGACGTTCAGAACTGGTTCCTCCCCAGCGCTCCATCGTTGATGACTTATAGATTTCATAATCCAAATAGTGACCACTAGAAATCATTCGCCGCTGACCGCCGGACGCATTTAGGCCGTCATTCAAGCCAATGGAGAAGGAACTATTCTTGGTACAAGTTAACGATATAACCTGACTGACTGGCTCAAAACCGGCCACTAATGGGGACGAACCAAAATCAATATCTGGCGCCGTGATCATACAATCAGGGGTCACTTCCAACTCAACCGTAATCACGCTTTGAGCGCTGCCATTGGCGCGGCCAATGCATACCCCTAGAACCCCGATACCCTTACAGTAATCCCAAATCCAGGATACGGTGATTTGGTCTTTATAAGTCCCAGCGGAAAGATTACTGCCCACTCCCGTCCGAGCATAAAGCGGAAACTCAGCTTGAGTGCCAAACAACCCGAGTAAATCGAGTAACCCAATTTCAAAAAAATTGTAAGTTTGGCCGAATACATACTCTTGTGAAAGACCTGGATCACCAAAAATCTGATAGCTGAGCTCCGAACTCGGATCATCCTCATTTAATAGCAAACCATTATTTATACTGTTAAACGTTGCTGATACGTAGTCGCCACTTAACAAAGACACAAGTGTAGAAAAGTCACACGTAATCCCCGCATGAGGCTGAGCTGAGCTTTGCTGCTGAGAGCTTGAAACAGTAAACGAAGAAACATTGCCAAACAAGATTAAAGGTGTTGCCGCCGTGAGCTGACAAGCCATTGTCGAGAACGAGAAAAAGAGAAGTAGGCTAGCAAGCCAGCGGCGCAAAATCATAGTGCGGTCTCTTCTTCGGCTTTGATACAAACCTGCTCAGGCAATGTTTGTATTTTTTGACTCTCACGCTGATACAACCCCTCAATAAACACTTTACATGGCGGCTGTCCTTGAGGATAAAACTGAATGTAGCGGCCTGGGTCAACGCCTTCAAAGTAGGTAAAACCATCCCAACCAATTTGGCTTGTTAAGCCCGTTTCTGAGCGGCCATATGTACCAATCGGAAGGAACAAATGATTTTCGTCTACCACCGTCATGCTCAGTGCAATTTGTAGCTCTATTGGGAACTCTAACAGGTAGCCGTAGCCCGAATGTATCGAAGCAAACTGCTCTGTCGCAGAAAACGCAGCATTGGCAGGTAAATTAAGTGGATCGATTTCATATTTGGCGGTGTAATACGCCGTAGCCCAAGGAACAAGTAAGTAACCTTCATCGTCTGTCACTCCGACAATTTGATTTTCATATTTAACCGGAATACCTTCAAAACCACTGGTGCTCACCACAGCGAAGCTGTCATACACTTCATTCGCCGGGAATATTTCTCCATCCAATGTAGAGACCGAACCTGCCATTTCCGCAAAATAATCATAGTCGCCACTGGTGCCATTTAACCCCGCTCTGAACTGCGCCCATGACGCACGGTAGGTCAAATCGGCCTGTTTACGGTTTTCTGGGTGTTCGTTAATATCATGCGCTAAATTGACGCCCCATCCACCTCGTATTGGCGCAAGGCGGCTGTAACCCACTCGCCCTCGCACATCGCCATCGTCCTCTCTTTTCAGCGTTAGCCCCGAACTTCCCCCCAAAGAACTGAAAGGTAGAGAGAATTGAGCCAACGTAACACTCTGACCACCAATACTATGGTTGTAAGAAAGGGACATATTGATATTAAAAGGCAGAGCGTAGCTATAAGTAAGATTTAGGGTACGTGAATCTGAGTCGGATTGTTGAATATCAAAGTACCCACCAGAAAGTGAGCCCCAATCTCCCAAACGGACTCCCATATTGATTTGTGATAGATGGCGCGACGCGAGTGAAGCGTCCTTGCCTTCATCGAGCATTTCGTAATTTGGTAAATGAGATAAGGTATAAAAGTCGGCTTGTTCTACTTGAGTTCGAGCAGCAAAGCTAAACAACCGAGACTGATAACTATAACCTAGCGCATATGAGGTAGATTGATCCTGAAAATTACTCACACGAAACGAGGCATCCACCGTACCTAAATTGAAAGCATTGGTGACAAAGCCCAGCCCCGCAACGATCAGGTCATCTTTTGCTTCAGCTTGAGCTTCTAATGTTAACCAATCAGTCATGCCATGACGCAGAGCGGTAACCACGCCACCGTCTCCATAGTCGTTAGATGCATTACCGAAATTTTCTCTGATCGCACCAATACTCGCACTGTAAGAGGTAAATCCGGTCTTCAGTAGATCGGAAGAGAGAAAAAATGGGCTGGTCATGACCGTTTGCTTACCTTGAGCATCCGTTGCAATTACCGTTGCTTCCCCAGCACCAGAGAGCATTGGAATATCGTTAATAATGAAAGGACCGGGCCCAACATTCATTGAGTCAGTTTTAAAGCCATTGATAAACAAATCTAACGTAGTGGGCGCTGTGACCTCACCGTAAAATGCAGGTAACGGCGTCGTCACGACATCCGGACGCATAGAGAAATCATGTGACAACTGAATACCCGCCAGTCTTACTGGTTGGCTCCAAGATAAAGGGCGAACAATATAGTCCCCTACCTCCATACGAATTCGCTTCTCTTGATTGACGTACTCGTAACTCGTATCAAAACGAGTGTACTGGCTGCTTTGCTGGGACTGAACATCGCGATGAAAGTTAGATTTAAATATCCCAGTAGTAGAAAAAACGCCAAACTCAGAAAAGGCTCTGACTTCATGATTTATAGAAACCTCCTTTTGTCGGCTTTCGTTCTCGTACACACCAAATACGTTGTAGTTAAGCAGGCCACCACGCCCAAACTGAGCCGGGGAAAATCGCCCCATATCCTGCGCTGATAAGCTCTGCATCGGTAACCAATTAGGCGGTACGTCAATTGCAAGTTGCAATGACGATTGCAAGTAACGCACGTTAACACCTGGGATAGACGTAACCTCAAGTCTCTCTTCGGTTCCAGGCAACGACTTGGCGGTAACCCCAACTGAAATGAGGTCCTCCCGGAGCAAAAAGAACTGATCGCCAACTCGCTCAACTTTCGCAACAAGCCCTGTTGCTCTTTGATTGATCACCAACTCCAGATTGAGGCTGATATTCTCAAACTTTTCTAAAGAGAAATTTTCAGGACTCGGTAGCTCAGAGAAGTGGTTTGCTGAATTTGCACAAAGACCAATACTGCTCCACGTTACGCTAAGTAATACCAACCAAAAGAAAGCATTCATTGTATTAAATCTATTCATTATTGCTTCAATGGTATTTGGTAACGTTTACCTCCAATATTCGCGCTCAAACTCATAGGTCTGACATTACTATGGGGAATAGACCAAACCTTATACTGTTCAGGAAGAATATAGCCAGCTAGTCCATCGGAAATAACGACAGGATCTTTATTTGGTAGGTTCAATTGTAAATTCACTAAGCGAACATGGTGTTTTCCTGAATTTTTAATGTGAACAAAACGCTGATTATTTTTCTTAATAAACTGTGCCTGTAAATCATCCCATAATTCACTGTCACGGTTTGATTTTTGAGTATCAGTCAGCCCTTTCCCGTAAATAAACAAAGGTATCGAGTAACGCATTCGGACTTTTACAGCGAGTTCATTTTCCGTCAATTCTGTTTGAGGGTTTTGAGTTGGCGGTAATTCATCTATGATCACTCGGTATGCATACTCCTTACCCGCAGAGGCCTCATCTTGGTTGATGATGCGGATTAACTGCTTTTCACCTGGTTCAATTTTGACAAACGGAGGGGTTGCAATTAACTGGCTTTGACTTGAATAACTATCTTCTCCTTCGTTTTGTTCCCACTTAAAAATTCTCACCTGTAAATAAGAATCAACACTGCCTTTATTTACCATCCAAAGTGATGTTGCATTACTCTCCTCTGATATTTTGGGGTAAATCGGCCAAATTAATAATGAGTTAGCGTTGGCATTTGAGAAAAAAACAAAAAGGAAGGTTATTAATAATAGTTTTTTGAGTATGAATTCCATTTCACCCCTCCAAAGTTCACTTACCACTCTAATGTCAGCGTAAGCGTATCCATATAAATTCCAGCCATTTCATTCCCATTTATTGTCGCCTTTGCCCAGATAGGAAACTGAATATTATCTGGGTCTTGGTCAGTATCGACGGAATATTGCGTGTCAATATCAAGCACCTGCGTATAATTTAGATCCTGAAACAAAAAGTAATCTACCGTTGTCGCTTCTTCACTGTGCTTTAGCTTACGTACACCATCCGATGCATTCATCCCGCCATTTACGGAAACATTCATCGTAATACCCGGAGTACAACTTAATGTGAGTGATGAACTGTAAGTGATGCTGCCTTGTACTTCCGTCGCGTAAACTGAAGAATGCTCACCAAAATCTAACGTGCCTATTTGCCCGGCTTGGGTTGCGCTTTCTTCTTGTACTGCGCCGTTAATCAAACAACCTGTATCTACGGTGGCAGACACCTGAAAAGTTTGTGTCGCATCAGCCAGCACAGTTAAAGAGCACAAACTCATCGCAACAAGTGAAAAGCCCCTAACAACCAGCGTCACGTTTTACCAGCTTAGCGTCACACTGATGGTATCGGAGTATGTACCGGCAATGCTGCTCGTACCGTAAGCTTTCGCAAAAAGCTCAATAGTTTGCGATGTTGCACTAGTAAATTCAGACAGAGCTACCGTCCCGCCTTGTATAATTTGTGTGCTTCGGTCTGAGTCGGTAAACAACGTATAATCAATAAATTGCGCGCCATTTGACATCGCGTAGGTACCAACGGTCGCACTTGCATCATACAATCCGGTGCCCAATGTAAACGTCGGTGTCACACCGTTACTACAAAGCACTTCAATACCCGTCGCACTACCACCATTTACCACACCATCTTGTTCACTGAAGATTGCAGGCACGTCTCCAAAGGCGAGTGAGCCAAAGCCAACGCCAGAAGCTGCATCTACCGCATTATTTCCATTAATCACACAACCTTGTACAAGGTTAATTGAAACATCAATCGTACCGCTCACTGACGCTCCACTCGCTTGCCAACTAAATGAGGTTAAGAGCAGAGGCATCATCAGATAAAATCTTTTCATATAAAGCTCCATTTTTACATTCCACTGTATATCGGTAACCTTTTTATTAGTTATAGCTCAATTATGAAAAACCAAATGCATATAAAATGTAAAACAATAAAAAGAAGCAGGATAAGGATAAAGACGAACAGCAAATAAAAACATTAAACTTAAAAATTACGCTTTTTAAGCATATGATGCTGAAAAATAACCACTAAAAACAAATGGTTATTATCTTGTTCCAAATACAGAATCGACAATGAGTTAGAAGGTAGGGTGAAGTTGAGTGGAAAAAATCTAAAAAAGTAGCAGAACGACACGAGAAGTTTAGAAAAGATTGGCGACCATTTCTTCCCGAAACAAGAATCTTCATGAAACAAAAATGCGCCCCAAAAAGGAGCGCATTTCTTACTTGAATAAGTTATTCCCAATCAAGAATAACTTTGCCTGACATACCGCTGCGCATTACATCGAAGCCTTCTTGGAAGTCATCAATCTTGTAGTGGTGCGTGATGATTGGCGATAGATCCAGACCAGATTGGATCAGTGAAGCCATCTTGTACCACGTTTCGAACATTTCGCGACCGTAGATACCTTTGATCACCAAGCCTTTGAAGATAACTTGGTTCCAGTCGATACCCATGTCTGACGGTGGAATACCTAGTAGTGCAATGCGACCACCGTGGTTCATTGTGGTTAGCATTGAGTTGAATGCTGCTGGGTTACCAGACATTTCTAGACCAACGTCGAAGCCTTCTGTCATGCCTAGCTCAGCCATTACGTCTTCTAGCTTCTCTTCAGCCACGTTTACTGCGCGTGTTACACCCATCTTACGAGCAAGTTCTAGACGGTATTCGTTCACGTCTGTGATCACTACGTGGCGAGCACCAACGTGTTTAGCAACCGCTGCTGCCATGATACCGATTGGGCCAGCACCTGTGATAAGCACGTCTTCGCCTACTAGGTCGAAAGAAAGTGCTGTGTGTACTGCGTTACCAAACGGGTCAAAGATAGACGCTAGATCGTCAGAGATGCCTTCAGGGATCTTGAACGCGTTGAACGCTGGGATCACTAGGTATTCTGCGAATGCACCTTCGCGGTTAACGCCCACACCAATCGTGTTACGACATAGGTGAGTACGGCCGCCACGACAGTTACGACAATGACCACACGTGATGTGACCTTCGCCAGATACGCGGTCACCGATTTCAAAGCCACGAACTTCCTGACCAATCGCAACCACTTCACCCACGTATTCGTGACCGACAACCATAGGCACTGGAATTGTCTTTTGTGACCATTCGTCCCAATTGTAGATGTGTACGTCTGTACCACAGATAGCGGTTTTCTTAATTTTGATCAGAATGTCGTTATGGCCAACTTCAGGTTTATCAACCTCAGTCATCCAGATGCCTTCTTCAGGCTTTAGCTTTGATAATGCTTTAATTTTCATAATGTAACCTTAATTAAAGGCCCTATTGTCTAAGGCCTAGAATCTTAAATAAGACCCATGTCCTTACCAACTTGGATGAACGCGTCGATTGCACGGTCTAGTTGCTCGCGAGAGTGCGCCGCAGACATTTGAGTACGGATACGTGCTTGACCTTTTGGTACTACAGGGAATGAGAAGCCGATTACGTAGATGCCTTTCTCCAGCGCACGCTCTGCAAATTCTGCTGCTACTTTTGCGTCGCCAAGCATGATTGGGATGATTGCGTGGTCAGCACCACCCATTGTGAAACCCGCGTCTTCCATACGAGTACGGAAGTGTGCTGCGTTTTCCCATAGACGATCACGTAGGTCACCGCTCTCTTCTAGTAGATCTAGAACGCGGATAGAAGCGCTTACGATTGCTGGTGCAACAGAGTTAGAGAATAGGTATGGACGAGAACGCTGACGTAGCCAGTCAATCACTTCCGCTTTACCAGATGTGTAACCGCCTGAAGCGCCGCCCATTGCTTTGCCTAGCGTACCAGTGATGATGTCGATACGGTCAACCACGTTGTGGTGCTCGTGCGTACCTGCACCTGTTTTGCCCATGAAGCCAACAGCGTGAGAGTCATCAACCATCGTCAATGCGCCGTACTTCTCTGCAAGGTCACAGATAGCAGGAAGGTTTGCTACTACGCCGTCCATTGAGAACACGCCGTCCGTTACGATAAGAATGTGGCGAGCACCTGCTTCTTTCGCAGCGATCAGTTGTTGCTCTAGCTCTTCCATGTTGTTGTTTGAGTAACGGAAACGCATCGCTTTACATAGACGAACACCGTCGATGATTGACGCGTGGTTTAGTGCGTCAGAGATGATTGCGTCTTCTTTACCTAGAATCGTTTCAAATAGGCCCGCGTTTGCGTCGAAACATGATGTGTAAAGAATCGTGTCTTCTTTACCTAGGAACTTAGAAAGCTTCTGCTCAAGCTCTTTGTGGATGTCTTGCGTACCACAGATAAAACGTACTGAAGCCATACCAAAGCCGTGCTCGTCCATGCCTGCTTTACCCGCTTCGATAAGTGCCGGGTGATTGGCAAGGCCAAGGTAGTTGTTCGCACAGAAGTTTAGTACTTCTTCACCAGTAGAGATTTTAACAGCCGCTTGCTGTTGAGACGTGATGACACGCTCTGATTTGTAAAGGCCTTCCGCCTTTACTTCTTCGATTTGCTGCTGAATCTGTTGGTAGAATGCAGAAGACATTTGAAATTCCTTCCTAGTTATTTTGGCGAGTATTTACTCGTTTAGAATTAGGCTTAGCCTTTATGTGACGGGCGTCACGGGCTATCACTCATCAATTAATTGTAGTGTAATTCAAGGAAGGAGGAAGGATTATACCTTAAGGTGGAAAAGCATTAATGAATCCTAGGCACAAATTAAATTAATGCTTTTCTATGAGGTTGTTATAAAAGGAATTATAGCCAGGTAGGCTTAGCCAAAAGTGCTTCAAAGTCCTTAGCAGGTAATGGTCGGCTATAGTGGAAACCTTGTCCGAACTCACAGTTTAGGTTTTTCAGGTAATCCACATGACGCTGTTCTTCGATGCCTTCTGCGACGATCTTAAGATCCAGCGCTTTCGCCATTGCTATGATTACGTTGACAAGCTCGCGGTCTGAGTCGTTCTCGAACATATTTTGCATAAAGCTACGATCAATCTTTAAGCGGTCGAACGGAAACTTCTGCAAGTAACTCAGCGCAGAATAACCAGTACCAAAATCATCAATAGTAAGTTTGGTGCCTAACGCTCGTAAGTTATTAAGCATGTCTAATAGCTCAGAATCGTGATTGAAGAGGAGACTTTCTGTCACTTCAATATCGAACTTATCTGACGGAAGACCAGACTCCTCAAGGCTGTGTTTAATAAACGTAAGTAAGCGCTCGCAGTACCTAAATTGAACACTAGAAAAGTTTACAGAAACAAACAACGGAGTCAGACTCTGCCATTGTGCCGCTTGTCGACACGCTTGTTGAATAGCAAACTCACCAATTTGATGAATTAAACCATTTTTCTCTGCAATAGAGATAAACTCTTCAGGGTTTACGAATCCGTACTTGTTATCATTCCAACGCATTAGCGCTTCTGCCCCTACGATTTTACCACTACTCAGCTCAATAATTGGCTGATAATACAGCTCTAATAACTGATTGGAGATCGCACTTCTCAGACGATTTTCCAGATCCAAATAGCGTTGCAAATCTTGGTTCATATTATGGTTATAAAAACAAAAGCCATCACGCCCATCTTGTTTCGCCCGATACATTGCCATATCAGCACATGCAAGGAGCTGCTCAGCGTTGTCTCCGTCATCCGGGAACACAGACATTCCAACGCTGCTACTCAAGAAGAATTCATGGTTGTTCCAAACAAACGGATCGTTAAACGCCGAAAGCACACTTGAAGCAACTCGCTTTGCAGTATCATTATCAGGCAAGTCTGGGATGACGAGTAAAAACTCATCCCCACCAATTCTCGCCAATAAGTCTGTTTTTCTTGCGACTTGATACAGTCGCTGAGCACTGAGTTTAAGGATTTCATCCCCAACAAAGTGTCCCATTGAATCGTTAATCTGCTTAAAGTGGTCTAAGTCGATGAACATCACCAAAACTTTAGACCCACTACGCGATGCCCTAATTAACTCCAAAGCCAATCGCTCGGAACCATAACTACGATTAGGTAAATTGGTTAATGTGTCATATTTAGCTTGGAAGGCGAGTTCTTTTTCAGACGCTTTTCGACGTTCAATTTCGTTCGTTAATTTTTTATTCTGTTTAGAAAGAATATCTTTACGCTTTTTTTCTTCCTCAAGCTTAATTTTCAATTCAATCCTATTATTGTTCGTGATGAATGCATAACATAAAGCAATGACGATCATAACGGCGAGAATACTCAAACCAATAATAAAGAGCCGTGATGTAAATATATCTCGTTCACTCAAAGGCTCGAACCACGCCATCAATTTGAAGTGATGTTTATCCACAGGCACTTCAAAGTAAATTTTTCCGTCTATAGCCTCAGAAACGAAATAGTTCTCATCCTTATTGTGAGAAGGTGTTTTATTTATGGTATCCCATACAACCATTTCCACGTCTTTTATTTTTAGCACCATTCGGCTATAACTATCTTCGTGTTCTTGGTTAGTAAGTTGGTCAATAACAATATTCTTATTAAGATCGGCAATTAAAAAGGCAACAGGCTTTCCGGAGAACTTAACTTGCTTAATGACTTGAATGCGAACGTCATCATTGTATCGCGTCGCACAAACCTCTTCGGGATGCCCGTGTTGAGTCATTAAGGTTTGTATGTCCATTTTGTGCTCGGCAAGGTTTTCAGATCCAGTGGTGACAATGGTGACTCCATCACTGCCTACCAGCGTGAGCTTCTTATAGATTTGGCTGCTATTAATTAGCTTACTGTCTATCTTCTCATCGAAGCGACGCTTTAAATTAATTAAACTTGCACCTAACCCATACTCCATTGACATGCCAGAAGCTAAATTACCAAAGAATGTTTGTATTGTTTTATCTGTAGCTAGATTATCAACATCTTCACTCGCTATGGTAAATAAATTATCGAGTGTGCTTGCATAACTTTTTACTTTTAAATCTAGTTCTCTGTATTGAGATTCTTTTAATTTATTTTGACCTACGCTAGTCACAGTAATAAGCATAGCTAAGTAAATTGAAACTAATATTGCGCTTATTGTAATAAATCTTTTACTGGAAAATTTTTTAACGGCCTTATTCATCGGACTTTCTTTTTATCTTCTATAAAGTAATCGTTATAAAAGTAGTAAATAGATGGATAGTATTTTTTTACTAGTTTTTCGTATGAACCGTCTTTTTTTATCGAGTCTAAATAACGATCAAATGCTTTGCGTAATTCAGGGGAGTTTTTACGGAATGCAACAGCCATTTTTTGATTTTCAGATATAGGGCCAATGACTTTTATTTCACCCGGCCATTTTTCGAGGGCAATTAGCGTATCCGCAACATCTAATAATGTGCTTTCCGCATCATTTTTCATTATCGCTGGAACCATCTCATTAAGGAGACGCGCCCCATCAGGCAATATAACTTTTGCACCTGTGTCATATAAGTCATAAAGGTTAGGATCCAAGCAAGAATGTTCTAAAGCTAACACTTCGCGACCATCGATCAGCTGCTTGACGTTTTTAACATCTTCATCGACCGACCCACTTGGTTTAATCGGGCTCAGACTAGAGTCGGATCTGGAAACCAACCATACACCTGAAGGAAAATAATCTTGTGAAAAATCGACAACCTCAGAGCGCCAATCAAGAATAGTAACGCCATTTGCGATCAAATCGCCTTCAATCGGAACACTTTCTCCGACAACAGCCTGCTTGTTGTGATATTGCACATTTTGCCCTGTCAACTTACCAACCACGTCGCTCCACTGTGCTGGAACATACTGGTACTGAACACCTAACGACTTGGCAAAACCTTTTATTATCTCTACATCCAAGCCAGTCAAAGTTTCCACTTCACCTTGTTCAATATAGGAGACAAAGTTAGCGTACGGGACACCAATGTGACGCAGTACACCGCGTTCACGGATTTGTTGTAAATCGTCTGACCAAGCGGCAGACGACGCAACAGAGGTAACCATGAGCGCCACCGTCGCTAAAGTTCTTTTGAATGTTATGACTGACATAATAATATCCTTACCTTTCACAAAGCGCCCAATAATGGGCGCTTGAGTGATAAACAACGATGTTAGAACGACGAGTAATACAAATTCGTCATCGCCACTACGAGCCCTTCCACATCTTGTTCGTCATGGAACAAATGCGTAGAGATACGCAGCGCGTAAGTATCAAAGTCATCATCCTTATGCAGCTTAAAGCTAGTCGTACGGATGATGTAACCATACTCTTCACGTAAACGATCTCGGAATTCCGTCAGTATCTCTTCATTAGTTACATCGGAGAACGGGTTAACCGTCGTTAAGCCACTGGTTAAGCCTTCCACGTTTGGTGAATACATTTTGGCTTGTGGTAAGTACTCTTGAAGCAAGGTTTTACATAAACTACCAAGGCTTACAACTCGCTCTTCGATACGGTCTCGACCAATCTCATCCCACATTTTGCAACTATCAACTAGTGCTTGTTTCGCAGGATAGTTATCGTTACCAATGTATTGCATTTGCAGCTGTTTACCCAGGTAATCAGCATGAGAAAGTGAGGAGTTGATCAACCATAACGGGTTCTCTCGGTCACTCCAATACTCATTCAAACGGTTACCGTTATCACGAACATACAGAATACCTGTCGCGCCCGGACCACACTGCCACTTATGACCAGATCCTGCATAGAAATCACAATCCATATCGTGGAAATCAAGGTCAAACATACCGACCGTATGCGCGCCATCAACAAGAGTAGGTACACCATACTCTTTTGCTAAAGCACAAATGGCTTTTGCTGGTAGCGCGGTTCCTGTTTTGTATGTGATATGAGAGAAAACAATTAGGCGAACGTTTTGATTCGCATCAAGCGCGTCTCGGAACGCTTGAATGTAATCTTGCTCAGAAACGTTTTCGGTACCAGTAAATACTGGTAGTTGAATTTCTACCACATCCACACCAAAACGATGTTTCGCTACGTTCATAGGTGATGTTGCAGCAATATGTTCATGGTGTGTCGTTAGAATCACATCACCTGGTTCAAAGTGTAAGCCATTAATGATCGAGCATAAGCCATCAGTAGTGTTGCGGCTGAGAATGATCTCTTCTGGGTTAGCACCAAAACCTGGTGCGACGTCTTTAACCATCTCTGAAACATAAGGCCAAGAGCCAAATTTGCCTTTCATGTCCCAAGGATATTTAGCCACCAGCTTGTTGTTATACTCGTAATCTTCAAGAACATGTTTTGGCATTGAACCTGTTGTACCAATGTTCATGTAAGTGGTTCGTTTGTCCAAAACGAACTGTCTTCGCACTTTACGCCAGAAGCGCTTATCGTGTTTTCTACCTAGCCCGCGGCTGCTCCAATCAATTTTCTGTTCTCGTGCTTGAGCTACGCCTGAGAAAGCGGAAGCACTCACACCAGCAACAACAGCTCCTGTTGCGCCTTTCAGAAAATTACGGCGGCTGCTATTAGTCTGAATAGATTCCTTGTCTTTCATCTTTTTCAATCCTTGTCGGAAATTAGCCATATTATTAATTTTAAGTGCGTAACTATCTGTTACTAAAACATTATTACCCATTACAATCAGAGTTTAATTTTTTCCTCTGCCATTAAGTGACTTTAGTTCCAATTTTTTATCTTATTTGATGATATAAGCAACAGTTTGACCACAAATCTATAAACAACAATGTTCACATTAATATATTCGTTAATTTGATTATTCTTTATTGCGGACAATTCCACCAAATTCTTTATAAAACAATTATGAGCTTTGTTATAAAGTCATTAAAAATTTAACTTTGCGTTAATTTAAAAATATTCAGGCTATTTTAAGATTGGCGTCTATTCTTTTTATATCTTAACGATCTCAACATGTTAAGACTAAATAAAAGAAAGCTGATTTCGGATCGAGATATCAGTTTAAGACCATAAAGTGATACACATCACTCTATGACATAAACTCACCGCTCAACAGACATAAGTAAAACAGGTTTTCACTAATATGTGCTTGAGCGTACACCCTAAAAGAAGGAGGTCCCATGTTAAAAGGATTGCTATGCATTTCAGTTGCATCCGCTCTTGTCGCCGCCCCTAACGCGCTAGCAAAAACGGTAGAAATGACTGCTCTCAACACCAATGAGAGCGCTGGTACCATTGAGATTTCACAAAGTGATTATGGCGTTGTTTTTACGCCTCAATTATCAGGTTTGTCAGCAGGTGTGCACGGTTTCCATGTTCACACTAATCCATCTTGCGATAGCATAGAAAAGGATGACAAAACCGTATTAGGCGGCGCAGCAGGTGGCCATTATGATCCTAACAACACAGGGAAGCATGGCTATCCTTGGACCGATGACAATCATTTAGGCGACTTGCCTCCACTCTATGTGGACATGGACGGCAATGCCAATCAGCCAGTTGTCGCGCCTCGCCTAAAATTATCGGATTTAAAAGGTCGAGCGTTAATGATCCATGCAGGTGGTGACAATCACTCCGATCACCCAAGTAAGCTAGGTGGTGGCGGCGCTCGCGTCGTATGTGGTGTTATTGAATAAACATTAACTTATGTCTCACACTTCTCTTTAGATTGCGAGAAGTGTGAACTTCTGTTGATATTGAGAGGATGTTGCATTGGTCTCAAGGTAGCTGTGGTGAAGCATTAAGATCGATTGGACAATCTTCGTCCCGATCCCCAAAGAACCGCCCTCCGCTTCTTCCTCGATGTGATTGACGAAGGTAAAGTGGATGCGCGACTTATCCTCACTCAAATGCGCTTGGCAATGCACTTCCGAGCCGATTGGGCTGTGGCGCAATGCATTTTCAAGCAGGTTCAACACCAACCGCTCTAAGAGTCCTTTATCACCCACGGTTTGGATTTCGTTATCGATATCCACTTTCAACACCACTTCTTTACGAGAAAACTGGCTCTGCATCGTTTCGGCACATTCTGCCATCAACGCGCCAAGATCTACGGGGCGGTACTCGTAGTTTGGCATTGGAGCTTCTTTGCGCGCGGCATCTAACAAAGAATGCAATTGCGTTGAGAGCTTCTCACAATTTCGGAAAGCGACGTCAATCAAAGGATCAGATTCCGGATGTTGCAAACGCCACGTTTCCAAATAGCCCAGCACGCTCGATAACGGCGTTTTTAAATCATGACTAAGCTGCAACAAGCTTTGACGACGATGAGACGATTGATACTCCAACTGTAAAAACTGTTGCTGAATGTGTTTCGCCATCATCTGATAAGAGTGCGCAATCGGCACGAGCTCCGGCACTTGGTGAGTAAAATCAGGTTGCAGGCGGAAATCATGTTCGGCTTGCTGCTGAAGTTGCTTGGTCACACGCTCAATCGGGTTCAATAGGCTACGTTTCACCAGCACATAAGCCCCAAGAGCAAAGCCTAAGATGGAGACTAAGACCAATCCTGCCAGCGCGATATAAGGAGTATCGACTTGAGCATTGGCAATGGCGTCATGTCGGGTACTGCCAATCACCACGTAGAGATAACCGACCGTAGAGCCTAATTCCTCTATCGCTGCGACAGAAAAGACTTTGTGTTCACCACGATTACGTGGGTCTTCACCCAAAATAGGAAAAGGCTGGTCATTTAAGAATTGCTTAATGGGATTGAGAGCCACCTTACCCATGATCTCCGCCCCTTCCGGTGCTGCATGAGTGGTGATATTGCCTTGGCTATCGAGGAAGTAGATTTCAAAGTCAGGACCGATCAGCATGAGCGTGTGAAAAATCGACTTGAGCGCTTTAGGGTTGTAATCCGTCCCGATCATCAGCGGATTATCATCACGCATGTGGCTGGCTAGCTCTTTATGTAGGCTTTGCTTAGTGCGTAACTCGATGGTTTCTTTTTGCCAATTGTAAGTCAGTGCAATCACCACCGCCGCGAGGCAGAACCACAAGCTAGTAAATACTACCAAGCGAGATTTGAAGCTCATCCTATCGCCTCCTTAAACAGCGGTGTTTTTACAACACCCGTGATGATTGAAAAATGACGGTGAAAACAACTGCCGACTTACTGTCTTGGCTTGATGTTTTGACTTACTTTCTTGCATTAGTGTCTTGGCTGAAACTTATATCCAACACCCCACACGGTTTGAATGAAGTGATGATCAGAGTCAGACAACGACAGCTTGCTGCGTAAACGGTTAATGGTGCTACACACCGTATGGTGATAACCAGAATGACTGGTGTTCCAAACGTGATCGAGCAATTCATCTTTACTGTAGACTCTGCCCGGACGAGTCGCGAGAAACTGCAGCAAAGTAAACTCTGTCGCGGTAAGAGTGACATCTTTGTCGTTTAGGGATACTTGGTGCAACTCCGGAATGATTCTCAGCGGACCAAAATCCATCGCATCATCGAGGACTTCATTTGCTACTTTGACTTCTGCGGTTTGGCTGACTCTGCGTAGCACGTTTCGCACTCGTGCTTGGAATTCTAATACGCTAAATGGCTTGGTGATATAGTCATCAACGCCCGCTTCTAAGCCGTCTACCTTGTCCATTTCACCGTCTCTGGCTGTCAGCATGAGCACTGGGCTCCAATCTTGTTGCTGACGCAAATAATGGCAGATGTCTAGGCCATCACCATCTGGTAAACCTCGGTCAAGGATCAATAAATCAAAGGGTTGTTGCTGGTATTGCGTTTTAGCATCGGCGACATTTGTGGCTCGCGACACTTGGTGTCCTTGAAACTTGAGATGCATCTGAACCAGTTCTGCCAAATCATCGTCATCTTCCACCAACAAGATGTTCGCGACTAAATTGATTGCCTGTTGTTCCATGGTCCTTTCCTTGCCTTCGAGTATCCTCACTTTGCACATGACCGGAACAAATTAGAAATTCTTTCAAAAAAGGTTCCGATGACGCCATGAGGGATAAAGCGCTCGGCTACAAGCGCTTTGGAAAGGAGACGTCATCGGAGCCTGTGTTACTCTACTCGAGTGATGGTGACTTTTGCACCTGGGTTCAAGAAACGATGGTTCGCCGAAAGTGCTGAGTTTGCTAATCCATCATCTTGGCTAACTACCCCCGCATGAAAAGCAACAACGTCATTGCTGTCATTACGGGCGGCATTGAAGCCCTCACCGCCACCAGCTGGGCCAGGAATGGTTGCGGCAAGTTCATCGTTCAGTTCTGTGCCGGAATCCCAAACGTTCATGCTCATTTCATAGCTTTCACCTACTGCGAGCGATTTGAGCGATAACCCCGTTTCCCCAACAAAGGCATCGTTGGTATTTACAAACATAGACGCCACAGACAAGTAACCGTAACGACTAGGGTCAACCGTGATGGTGACTTCGTCCGATGCGCCAGGCAACACCAATCCATTACCCGAAATACCTTGGTAAACACTGTCATTGCTGTTCATCAACTCAATCAGCTCAGCGTTACTCCCGCCTTCGGCAAGATGCTCAAGTTCAACAGATGCGACTTGTCCAATTTCAAACAGTTGGTAGTCACCATTGTGAGTGAGTACCGCGAGCGGAGACATAGGTTGATTCGCAGTCAAGTTCGCCACGTTGACGGTGTAGCGGTACGATTTCACTACATCGTTATCATCATCGCTTGGACAACCGGCGAGCAAGCCGACTGAAGCTGCAACTAGTAAGATTCTGTATTTCATACATCCCCCTTACTTCACAACGATTGTGATGGTTGCAACTGGGTTTAACCAACGATGGCTGCTGCTGTCTAGGTCACTGATGCCGCCGGCTGGATCGCTATCACCAAGGTTACCCGGATGCACGTGAACTTTGTCGTTAGTTACCGTTGCTTCAACGCCTGTGCCGCCAGTACCAAAGGTAATGAAAGGTGGGTTTGGCATGCTAGACGCAAGTTCATCGTTCGCTTCTGTACCGGCATCGTAACTTCTTAGCGTTGCTCGGTATGTACCCGCTTCCGTTGGAATCTTCCAACTATCCAGACCGACGAAACCATCATTGGTTGGCAACAACATCGCGCTCAGAGAAAGATAACCGTGGTCGCCACTGTCCAAGGTGAAGGTGGTTGCAACACCCGGATTCAAAATGCCACCAGCAGGATTCTCAACCACCGCACCACCAGCGTTACCAATCACACTAGCAAGACCAGAGATATCACCGCCTTCTGCCATTGCTTCTAGTTCTGGCGTTGCTGCTTGACCCGTTCTGAACATTTGAAGATCAGAACCATGTGCGGCAACAATAAGAGGCGTAAAGTAGATGCCTTTGGTTGCGTTTGTCACGGTGATTTCCAATTCCGCCGCATTCACTGATGCAGAGCCTAGTGCCATAGCGACTGAAGTCATGACGAGTCCGAGTTGGGTACGTTTTTTCATTGTGATTCCATCCTTTAATGAGGGTTGAACTACCCAAGCCCATGTGTACGGCTTTACTTCTTTGTTCGTGACTTGAGTAGGTTAAGCATTACGTTTCGAACGTTTTGCGTTCTTGCCTCTAAGAATGACGAGCAAATCTATCAGCAACTTCATCGAATTCTCATAAAATTCTCACAAGTTCTGTTCGAATTCTGTCAGCAGCACTTTTTTACTCTTAATCAGGTGTTTACACGTCGCGCTTTCCCCTCCTACAATGCGATATTCCCTGTTTAAATCACGATTCTCACCATGATTCATAACGTTCTGTCTGCCTACTATGGCGAAATCTACGGCATCGCTTTTTTCAACCACTACTTGAGCCATTACACCCAAAGTGAACAACAAACACTGTGGCAAACCTTGATTGAAGTGGAAGAGCTAACCGCAGAAAAGCTCAAACCTGTACTGCTAACAAATGGCATGGATATCGAAAGTCGACACCAAGAGATGCTGGATAAAGGCTTGGCAGATGCAACTAAGTGGATTGGTTTACCATGGCAAGAGTTGGTGGCAACTCTTCTGAAATGGGTAGAACCTTATGAGGTCAAGTATCGAGAGTGGCATGAAGAAGTGAACGCTTCACAGCAGTATTCAATCGCTGAGCGAGAAGCTATCGAGTTAATTGCAGACCACGAAACGGCCATTTATCACTGTTGGCAGCAATACCATACTGGTGAATCTGGCTTGCCTGCACTCAATGCATTTTTGGCAAAATATCGTTAAAGCGAGACGGTGACACTTGAACCTCGTGAAACCGTACCAGACAATATCGTTATTCCGCTGCGCAGAACTGAACAATTATGGTTAATCCAAAACTCATTGCCCTACTTCCTGATCTTGCTTCGTTTATCTTGGTGGTAAACGAAGGCAGTTTTACCGCTGCTGCTAAACAACTCGGCGTAACGCCATCGGCTTTAAGTAAGTTGATCACACGGTTGGAACAAGCCCTCTCGGTCAAACTGTTTGAGCGCACGACTCGTAAGTTGATCATCACTCAAGCTGGGCAAAAGGTTTACGACCAAAGCATCGCAATGGTAAATGCCGCGCAGCAAGCCGTTGAGCTATCTGCGGAAGATCATGCTGAGCCAACAGGCGCACTCACAGTAGCAGCCCCTGAAGCATTTCTTAATTCGGTGCTTCAACCGTTTGTGTTGCCATTCCTAGAACGTTATCCAAACATACAGCTTAAGCTGCGTGCAGCAGATGGTGAGATCGATCTTTTCCGCCAAGGTATTGATGTCGCCTTTAAGCTCACCGACAAACCCGATGAGAATCTGGTCCTCAAAGAGATCAGCAAGACCAATCTTGTTTTGTGTGCTTCTCCAGATTACCTCACCAAACACGGTATGCCTGAGCACCCAACCGAGCTTGAGCAACACGACTGCATTTATCTTGCCGAGAACGACAAAGACAACATATGGTCATTCTTTAAAGAAGAAGCGTTCCACTCCATTGCCGTGAGTGGACGCTACGCCGTCAACCATTCTCAAATGCGCTTGAACGGGGTTAAGTCTGGCTTGGGAATTGGGATCTTCCATGACTTCGTGATCAAAGACGCGTTAGAGCAAGGAGAAGTGGTAGAGGTTCTGCCGGATTGGATGATCAAGAGTAACTACCATGGCGCTATCGCGATGCAGTATGCGCAAACCAAATACATGCCCGCTCGTCTGCGTGTGTTTATCGACTTCGTTAAGGAGCATTTAGTCTCCGAGGATACTAACCATGCTTGAAGAGGCTAACCATGTTTAATGCCATTCATCACGTCGCGATCATTTGCAGCGATTACCCAAAGTCAAAACGCTTTTACACTGAAGTGTTGGGATTAAAAGTCATTGCTGAAAACTATCGTGAAGCCAGAGACTCCTACAAGCTTGACCTCGCTTTACCTGACGGCAGCCAAGTGGAACTGTTTAGCTTTCCGGGCGCACCAGAGAGACCGAGCTTTCCTGAAGCACAAGGGCTACGACATCTCGCGTTTTTGGTAGATGATGTTGAACAGGTGAAAGCCTACCTAGAATCGAATGACGTTGAAGTTGAGCCAATTCGTATTGACGAATTCACAGGCAAAGCCTTTACCTTCTTCCAAGATCCAGATGGCTTGCCACTGGAGATTTACCAGAAATAAAAAGAGCCAGCACGTCGCTGGCTCTTTTACTATTCCATTCTTTGTCTTTACTAATTCAACGCCGTTTTCAGCTTCTCGACGCGGTTAAACAACAGCCAATCCAGTGCGAGAACCGTAACAATTGCCAAACCACCCATCGGGAACGCCAAGCACAATATCACCAACGTTACTAAGCCAAGCTTCCAAATACCGTCTTGCTGAAACTTAGGTGGCGCGCCCAATGCAGCACTGCGACTTGGTCTACGAATCCACCACATCACCACACCTGTAATTGAGATTAAGATGAACGCCAAACAGAACACCACGTTGAGCACTTTGTTAAGCACACTGACATCACCTTGATGCAATGACACACCTGCCGCCATGAACTTGGCAAATAGGCTGTAATCTTGCCACGTTACATCCACCAACAAGCGACCGGAATATTGGTCAAAGTGGCTGGTGCGATCTTGTCTTGGGTCGGAAATGTCGCCGCCCATAGAGTTAGCTGCAACGGTGTAAACGCCCGTCTCAGAGCGCGGCAAAAACAACTTATAACCAGTGAAGCCCAACATTTCAGCCTTGAGGATGATATCATCAATGGAGAGCGCATCATGGCTGCCTGCGTATGCCATCTCTTCCTTCATGTTGGCATGATCATGAGCGGGCTTATCTTTCGATTCAGGCACAGCAGCAAGCTCTAAGTTCCATGGCATCTCTTCTGAAGCACCATGGTTAAGATCTTTGTGTGTCAGTGTGGATTCCGGTTTCTCACCCCATGTGTAATAGGTTGGGAAGGTATTCCAAGCTTGTACCATTTTCGCACCCCAGATCCCTGCCCACGACAATCCTGAAATCAAAAAGAACAACAGCACAATCGACAGCACACCACCTAAATTCGCATGCAGGTCACGAATCAAAATTCGAGGGCCATTGTTAAAGCGGATTTTCAAAAAGCCGGCGCGGCTGGCGTTGTCTCTAGGTAACCAAAGGTACAAACCAGACACCAACAGCAAAATCCCCAAACTTGCGGCGATTTCAATTAAGCGGTCACCTAGGTCGCCGATGAGCAAGGTGCCGTGAATGCTGTTCATCAGTTCATAGATGCTATCACCACGGTTAATGGTGCCTTGTACGTCTCCTGTGTAAGGATTTACTGCAACAATCAGAGAGCTGCCTTCTTGGTTTTGAATCGAGAATCGGTTGGCAATATCGGCCGTTTTGGCAGGTACAAATTGGGTGACATTAAAATCGGGATACGCCTGCTTTACGGTTTCTAATTGTGCAGAGACAGGAACCATTTGCTCTTGTGGTGAAACCTGTAATGTCGCTTCGTATCGAGCCAGTTCGATTTCATCATCAAACAACATCACCAACCCCGTTAGGGAAAGCATCAGCATAAATGGAATGACGAACAAACCTGCGTAAAAGTGCCATCGCCACGTCATAAAGTAGATGGATTTTGCGCGTGAGGCTTCCTTGAGTTGAGGCTTTGCCGAGTTTCTCAACATGTGTATTTTCCTTTTTTCATTGTTGAACACCCAAATTCAGCCAAACGCATCCTACACATACGCATTCGTATGCGGCGCTATTTGACTTAGATTCGGGAGTACTACTGCTCGAAGTGGCAGTGTTGCTGACTATATACCCAAGTGACTTCAAGATGCTGGATTCAGAGCGTTGTCATTGATTCGAGTGCAAAGAAAACAACGCTGTGTAATAGACCACTCTTTCCAAGTTGTTTGAAGCAGCAATCGGAGCAATGACACGCTCCCGAAGGGCGAGTTGTCTTGGCTTGTATACTTTGTTGTCGATATCTTGATTTAGAACCACTAGACCTTTAAATCGCCACCGCGTCTACAAACCAAGTCATTCTCGCTGAACCAAGCATCTCGAGGTTACTTGGGTATCGTGTAATTGTTTTCGTTATGAGAAAAGGGAAACCGGCGGCGCTCTAGGAACTGGTGTTTCAAATCGCACACTTAGAGCCAAATAAGCGTAGCTGTCAGAAGTCACCAAGCTCTGTCTTGAAAGTATCGGTGTCGTTGGAAGTGTATCGTGATGAAAAGTCGAGAAGTGGCTAAACGGACAAGGCTTACCTTTGTGGCTAACCGAATTGTCGCCCTCTTCTATTTGAACCAATTCAAAACCGTTAAGCGTACATAGCGTCGCCCACACGCCCATGCTGTTACCATGAGCATTGATAACAGGCATCAGCGTCACTAGCACCCAACTGAGAGCACTAGCAAATAACATTGAGCGGTAAAAAGGAATTAATCTACGCATAACGGTGACTTAACAAATTTCACACAGCGTAACCAATTCTGAGTGGTAGCTCAAAAACAGGATCAATAAGTGCTTGCTACCTCACAGGTTTTCTTGAATGCATCGATTGACAGGCGCAAAAAAGCCCGCCGAAATGGCAGGCTGATAATGTGTTCATTCATTACTTAGAAATAACGCGTAACCCACTGCCACGAGCAAATGCTCCGCTCAGTAGATAATTAGCCGAACAACTTGCTCCAAATGCTTGGATTGCGCTTGTCGTGGTACTCTTCACGAAGACTATCGATTTCACGCAGTTGAGCTTTTGCTTCTTGTAGCTTGCCCGCATCAAGATCCGCTTCAATCTTATCTAGCGTTACCGTCAGTTTGTTAAAGCCTTCTAAGTAAGTATCAAACTTCTCTGGTGGGTAATTACCACGCTTAGATTGTTCAACAATCGCTTGCAAGCTATCAATCGCAGATTTCATGGTTTCGACATCAGATGCTTCTGCCGCCTGTTTGAATTCCATCTTCATCTGTTGCATGTTTTGTTTTAAATCAACCGCTTCTGCCATTGCGTATGTTGAGCCAAACGCAATCGCATACCCTAGGACTAAAGGACGTAACATTTTTCACTTCTCCATTTATAGTGCCAAATTCTGTGTCGGCTTTATTCACCCAAATAACCTACGCCATAAAAGGCGAAAAACTAGCTTATTTGAGTATTTCCGGGTCGCAGTGTAAAGCAATCTGGCGTCAGGTGCATACCTTAAATGTAATCAAGTTTATGCGTTGAGAATGCTGTCATATTCTGCAATTGGTTTACGGCCTCTCAAAGCTAAGAAAGACAAAAACTGCTGAGCGGTGTGAGTAATCACTTTCTTGCTATCAATACCCACTTTGTCCATTAACTCTCCAACCAAATCCAGATTACCAACATCGTGACAGAAATGCGCGTCACTGCCCGTGGTGAAGAAAACACCGAGATCTTTCCCGATTTGTGCAATCTCGTGGCAACGGTCTACGCTGCCTACTCGGCTGTTGCCTTTCAGCGTGGTGTTATTAATTTCAATCGCGACATTGTGCTCTTTCGCGCACGCTAAAACGGTCTGAAAATCAAAGTCGAAATTTGGATTACCAAGATGACCGAGCGCATCAATACGACCACTCTGAATGACATTAACAAGTGCTTCCGTGTGAGTTTGCTTGTTTGCAGGACGAAAAACGGGTTCATGAAAACTCGCGATCACCCAATCTAAGTTGCGGTCCACACTCAGTGGAATATCAATGTCGCCTTCGGTATTCATAATGTTAGATTCAACGCCACGAATAATCGCAACGCCTTCAAGAAAGCGAGGCAGAATTTTCTGGTTCGAGAAGAACCAGTAATGAGGCGCACCCGGCATTGATTCTGCGTGATCGGTCGTGCAGAACATATCCAGCCCGTTCTCTTTTGCCAACTTTGCATTTTCAATCAAGGTACTGTACGCGTGACCACTTGCGTACGTATGTGTATGGGTATCAACTTTAAATTCCATCATCCACTCTCTTAGGTGCGCTATCTTGCGTGCTATTGTATACCTTCAGGCAACGCATCGTCAGCCCAAGGTAAGCAAGAACCCTAAGCTTGCTCTTCACTAATGGCTTTTATCAAGGGTAAAGCTTTTTCCCATCCGTGATTAAACATGGAAACAAAGTCGTTGTGAGTATGAATGGTAACATTGAGTAGTAAACGATCGTTGTTGGTATCGATCTGGTAGATCTCTCGCGATCCGATCCACCTAGATGCTAGGTCAGCATCGAGTTGTTGACGATTATCCGGATTAAAAATGGCAACATGATGAAATTCAAGTTTTTCAAGCGGTAGCACCGTATCTATGATCGCCCTTGTCCCGCCCATATCTGGATCAAAAAAAGTGATGCCACCTCCTTCTTCCCAAGCTCCTTCAAATTGAGACTGCGGTGAAAAGGCTTGTGCCCAACGTTTATACAACTCAACATCGGTTAGCACTTCCCACACTCGTTGCGGTGTCGCCGAAATTTCGACGTAATAATTTAGCGTAAGCATGATTTCTCTCCCTGAACCTTTCTTGACGCTAGCCCATACTCAGGAAAAATCAAACCACACGACCAAACTATCTACCTGCCCCCTTCATTTTCCGACAGACTAAGAAGTTCTCGCTTGTAAACCGCCACTGCGATGCGCCGTAAAACGAACCCAACATGTGTTCAGTATGATTGCGAGCACTATTAAACTCATCCCAACAATTTGACTTTGACTCATTCGGTCTTCAAAAAACAGGCTCTGCCAAACCGCAGTGAACAATAAGTTAGTAAAAATGAGTGGCGCAAGTTGAGAGCCACTGCTTGCCAGTTTATATGCTTTGGAGCGAAAAACTTGGGTGTTAATGATCATCAGAGACATCATACCGATCCACAGCGTATTTGAAGAAATCTCAGGCGCCATAACACTCATATTAAGTAACGCGTCGAAGTCATTAAACAAAGTTAGCGGCAACAGAAATACGGCAGCAAAACCAAACGCCCAAAAGTTGATTTCTAGCGGCGACATATTTGTTTTACTCACTTTATATAACGTAAGCTGAGAACCAGAATTGAAGAGTCCACCAGCCAAGCCGAGCAATAAATCCGCTCGCCATGTAATCTCACTTCCACCGCCCGCCAACATAACCACACCAGTGAACGCCATTGCTAAAGCCGCCAAAGTTGAAACACGAATGCGCCCCCTCATGAACAGCTTTTCAACCAAGGGAATAAATAATGGGCCAGTAGCAAACAACACAACCCCTTCAACGAGCGTTAACGTTTGTAATGACGCGATAAAGCAAAGTTGTGACAAACCGATACAAAGAGCACGCAATAAAATAGGCTTTAGCGTGCCCGCTTTAGGAAAGGTAAGGTTTTTCACACGAAGTAAGATAAGTAAGATAAGCGCAGGCACCAAAAAACGTAAGAAGCTAAATAGTGTGACGGAAAGTTCGCCTGACAACTGCTTTGCTAACAGTCCAGTAACAGATAAGCTTAACGTAGACATCAACATGAAAAGGATAGATTTATTTACAGCATTCATTCAATACTCCTTAATATATGGAGCATTTTAAAAGACATCACTTATCGTAAATAGCGAGTAATATTAACCATTGATGTAAGAAAAACTTACAGTTTAACTTATCTATCACCAGCTACGGTTTTTAAATTATGCGGAAACTAGTCCCCTTAAAGTCCATCTACGCATTTGTTGCAGTAGCTGAGTCTGGCAGCATGACAGAAGCAGCACAGATATTAAGTGTGAGCCACTCAGCCGTAAGTCAGGCAATTAAATCGCTGGAGAGTCAAGTCAACAAGCCTCTGTTTGATCGCATAGGCAGACAAGTTCAACTCAATGCGGACGGTAAAAAGTATTACAGAAAGGTGGCACCCGCTTTAGAGCAAATTGTCGATGCAACGGAAGCACTCATCCAAGATCAGAATTTGCAACGTGTTACGCTCAATATGGTGAATTCATTGGCTCTTCACTGGTGGATTCCTCGAATGTCAGATTTACAAGGGTTTGCTCCTCAATTAGACGTTCGTTTATCAAACCTGTCTGGCAGATTCAATTTAGAACAAGAAGGTATCGACGCGGCCTTGGTGCATGGAAATCCCGAAGAATGGCAGGATTACTACTGCGAAAAGCTCAGTGAAGATGAACTGGTTTTGGTGTGCAGTCCTGAATTGATAGCGAAGACCAAGGACTCAAACATCACTCAACTCTTAAAGCAGTATCCCATCATTGAAGTTACTAACGAACGAAGAAAAAATGACTGGAACGTGTGGCTGGACGCGACGGGTATCCAGCGACCTAAAAATAAAAAACCAATCACTTTTAACATGTCGATACAAGCCGTCCAGGCCACAACTCGTCGTTTGGGGTTATTGGTCACTCATCGCTTGTTTGTGAAGGATGACATCAAATATGGTCAGCTAATCGAGCTGGGTGAACCCGTCATTAATCCTCATCAACAGCTTTACTTTGTATGCCCGCCACACAAGCTAAAGCTTGAATCGTTTCATCTGTTGCGATCTTGGCTACAACAATCATTCAACTATTAGAAACTTTTGTTAAGCACATTCACTGAAAAACTAGTATAAAGTTAGAAGAGCACTTTTCATCCAAGGATGGTTTATGAAGCAGTATCAAATATGGCTAAGCGCACTCTGTTTTGCAGTATCTTTGAGTACGACCGCTGAAGTAGAAAATGATAACCGCCTTTCAGAACAAGGGATCTCCACGGCAATTATTGGGGGTCAGCAGGCTACCCAAAACCAACTTCCTTTTTTTGCACGTCTTATTCTACATAAAACTGGCGCTAATCAGTTTGCCAATATTTGTGGGGGAACCATTGTAAACGACCGCTTCATTTTAACTGCGGCTCACTGCGTAGAACCAAGCGTTTTTACTGACGGCTGGACAATCAACGACCTACGAGTGTTAGTCAAAAACCCTACGATGAATGACGTGTTTGTTGAAGAATTCAAAGATGTTCGCTCTATCACGATTCATCCTGATTATGTGCCTAGCGATTTATGGATTAATGACATCGCTGTCCTTGAATTGACTAGACCTATCACCGATAACGTCCAATCCATCACTTTACCGCAAGACTTTGGAGACTACAGCAGCAAGTCAGTTTATCAGATATTCGGTTTAGGTCAGACCTCAACCAATGATGAAAGCCCCCCTAACTATTTACGCTGGGCAGAAGTAAAACCCCTTACCGACACCCAATGCGCTTCGTTGGTAACAGGGTTTAACGCTCAGGAAAGTTTATGTGCGAATGGATTTCCTGAACGAAGCTACACTGGTATCTGTCGTGGTGACTCAGGCGGTCCTCTCACCTATCAAGACAATAATGGCATGTATCAGCAAATTGGCATTGTGAGCTACGGTTCTTCAGTTTGCGAATCCGCTGCGATTCCAAGTGTGTTTACCGAGATTTTGAACTATGCAACATGGATTGAGACCCAAACCAGCTCAGGTGTAAAAACCAGTTATAACGCCCTCTTAGCAGGTTCGGAAGATTATCATAGCGAAGGGGACTCTGGCTTTGAGCCTGTCGATACCAACACATCTGGCTTTGGTAACAACGGCAGCAGTGGCGGCGGTGCTCTCGGATCAGGGTTGATCATGCTTGGAGGCTGGTTTGGTTGGCTAAGACACCGCAGAAATTATTCGCGCTCCTAGTAGCGTCAACAAGACATCATAATATCTTGCGCTTAACGCGAGAGTTAATGATGTCTTCAATCATCTTTTGCTCTTTTTTCGCTTTTTCATAGTTCTGCTTAGTACGCCAACGATCAAGCACTTTTTCTAACCCTTGAACGCGTGCGTGCTTGTGTTCTAGCGTTTTCTGTACAGATGCACATTCCGCTTGCATAACGGCTTGCTCTTGCTCGTGGTGACGAAGCATTCTTTGTAGCATTTGGTCAACACGATTAAAGTTCATCAAAGCCGCGCTCGTCAGCGTCGGGCCGGTTCGGGTTGATTGTCCAGCGTGGCCTTTCAACGCCGACAACTGTTCCAATTGCATTGAAAGATGGGAGTGACGCTGACGCATGGCATCAAGTTGTTGACCCACACGGTCACGCTGTTTTTCTTCCATTTGCTGTAACTTGCCTACGGCTTTTAACTTGGATTTCATTTCAGCCTTGTCACTCCCATTTGATTAAGCACTTTGAAAAAGCTGCGCGAGCTCGGTCAAACTGGTTGGGTAATCTACAGACTCGTTGGCAGCTTGTTGTAGATATGCACGCAAATTTGGATACATAGCAACAGATTGATCTAACTCAGGATCTTGTCCTGGTTGATAACCCCCTAATGGCAGTAACTCTTTAACCTGAAGGTAGTTGGAGTACATTTGACGGAAGTTATTCGCAATCGTGCTGTGTGCGTCCTGCGTACAAGTATTCATACAACGGCTAATAGACGCGTTGATATCTATCGCGGGATAATGCCCTTGCTCAGCCAGTTGACGCGATAAAACGACATGCCCATCTAAGATGGCGCGCGCGGAATCCACGACAGGATCTTGTTGGTCGTCCCCTTCTGCCAATACGGTGTAAATTGCCGTTAAGCTACCATGTTGATTTTCACTGTTACCCGCTCGCTCTAAGAGTTGAGGTAACACGCTGAAGACTGAGGGCGGATAACCACGAGAAGCTGGAGGCTCTCCGAGCGAAAGAGCGATTTCGCGCTGTGCCATGGCGTATCGGGTTAGAGAGTCCATCAGAAGTAGAACGTCTTTGCCTTGGTCTCGGAAATACTCTGAAACGCGATGACAAAGTAATGTCGCTCTTAACCTCATTAGCGGGGATTCATCAGCAGGAGCCGCGATAATGATCGCTTTCTTGCGCGCTTCTGGGGTTAAGTTTCTCTCGATGAACTCACGTACTTCTCTGCCTCGCTCACCGATAAGCCCGACCACAATTACATCGGCCTCCGTGTTTTTGGTGATCATCCCCATTAACACACTTTTACCGACGCCACTGCCAGCCATCAAACCAATACGTTGGCCTTTGCCTACCGTCAATAGTCCATTAATCGCTCGCACGCCCACGTTGAGTGGTGTATCAACTGGGCGTCGCTTCAGTGGGTTAATCGGTTTTGGTTCAAGTGAAACTCGATCTCCCCCCTTAAGCGGTGCCCCGTCATCTAACGGCTCACCTAAACCATTCAGTACGCGTCCTAACCACTGAGAGCTTAGCTGCACGGTACTGTCACCATCAAGAGGGATGACTTTTGCACCTGCAAACAGACCGCCTAAACGGCGGATAGGCATGAGGTAAGCAATAGTGTGTTCAAAGCCCACAACTTGCGCTTCGATCATATCGCCTTCCGCGGTTTCTACGAGACAACGCTGCTCAAGCTTAAACCGACACCCTACGGCTTGTAACATTAAGCCGTTTACTTTTATCAATCGCCCTGTTACGCGAGCAACAGGGATTGAATCAAGCGAAGCCAAGGCTTCGCTCAAACGCTCACTTAATAGTTCATGGCTTAGGGTATTACTCATGCTCAGACTCTACCTGTGGAATACTGACTTCATCCAAAAGGTGTTGCTTTACATTGTCCATACAGGCTTCCAAACGAGAGTCGCAGCTCGCATCCGCTTCTGCGTCATCAGTCACTAACTGACAGCCACCAATAGGAAGCTCCGTATTAGGGACCAGTTTCCAAGATTGCGGCAAATCAGCATTGATGTGAGTAATACGCTCTAAATCTTGCGGATTTAAATGCACAGTTACTGTTTCCGCTTTACCAGGCATGGCAGACAATGTCTCGTCCACCAAAGCTAGGATCTGCTGAGGCATTAAAGTGAGCTCGGCACGAATCACTTGCTGAGCTACCTTTTGTACCAGTTCACAAATCATATGGCGTTGTTGCTGTTCTTTTTCATCTTGCCAACGAGAAAGGGCGTGAAAAAGTTCATTGACAGGCTTCGCCGCCTCCAAAAAGCCTTGCTTTCCAGACTGCTCACCGGAAACAAAGCCTTTTTGGAAACCTTCTTTTTGGCCTTCCAACAGACCTTGTTGCTTGCCCTGTTCGATACCTTGGCGTAAGCCTTCCTCATGTCCTTGTTGCAAACCTTGTTGAAAACCTTCTTCAAGTTGCTGTTGGATATCAATTTGAGGTTCTTGCCAGCCTTGGTTATCTAGCCCGAATTCGTCTTCGATAGTCTTAGGTTGCGCTAAAGGCGGAAAACGGTGTAAACGATACCCGTTCGGAGGCAATCGCATAGTACTTGATTTTGTCTCTAGCATGACCTTACTCCACCGTTGGCTCTTCATAGAGAAGCAGCTGAACTTCACCAGATTCATCCAGCTCACGTACCATTTGCATGATGTCTTGACGTGCTTTTTGAACTCGACTTAACGCAACAGCGCCGCGTGCGTCCATGTCATCTTCTAGCGCTTTCACCATACGTTGCGGCATTGAACGCTTAATAGCTTGCTGTAAGGTAATATCGGAACCTTTTAGCGCGACTGCCCACAACTCTAGCGGGATTTGCTGCACCAACATGTCCATGGTTTCTTCGCGTTGTCGGCCAAGAACCATAAAGTCGAACATGTTTTCTTCGATTGCATTAACAACATCTTCATCATGCAACTTCAGCATTTCCATCAATGAACCACGGTCACCTTCAAAGCGGTTAATGATATCTGCAGCTTGCTTAACACCTGATAACGGCGTGCTTTGACTTGCGGATACTTTTTCGATGCAACGCTCAACGAGTTCATGCAAATCAACAGCAACTTGATGATCGATATCTTGCAATTGAGCAATACGGAACAAGATTTCGTCATGGTAATCTTGTGGCAAGTGCTTCAATACCGCTGAAGAGCTGTCTGCTGGCAAATACGCTAGAAAAATTGCTTGCATTTGTGGGTGCTCGTTCACAATGAAACGAGCGAGAGTTTCTGCTTCCACCCACTGTAAGCGCTGCATATTGTTGCGAATTTCATCGCCATATAAGGTATTTAATAACCCTTTTGCCAAATCGTTACCCAATGCTTTACGCAATGTATTAGATAGGTATTCCTTCGAGGCTCCTCGAATACCGCTGTGCTCACGAAAATCTTCAAAGAAAGTTTGAATAACACCACGAGCAGAATCGCTCTTAATGCCATTTAACTTCGCCATTGCACGAGTCACACGCTGGGTTTCATCACGGCTAAAGTGTTGCAAAACCTTCGCTGCGGCATCCTCGCCCATGCCTAATAGCACGAGCGCGGTTTGTTCAACATAACTAAGCGTCTGCTTTGATAGAACTGTGTTCATTGATGTTTACCCATTGTTTCAGTATTTCGGCTACGCGCTCTGGCTCTTCATTAGCAATAAGCTGTAGGTGTTTCAATTGAATTTCTAATGGCGAACCTGCTGGTGGTAGCATGTCGCTGTTTACATCTAAACCTGAAGAGGCTGAGATGCCTTTTTCAGATAGGCGGCGATCAAGTACTTCTTCATGCTCGCGTTCTTCACGCGTTTGCAAGTTTTCGTAGTCAGGTTCTTCCTGAGGCTCAGCAAAATTTAGCTCAGGCACAGGTTTATCAACGCCAGTTAGGTGCATGATTAATGGACGCAGTACGAAGAAGATCATCGCCAAGCCTAACAAGCCACCAATAACGTAGCGTATTGGCTGCTGTACTGTAGGGTCTTGCCACCACGGCAGTGCAGGAGGAGCATCAATTTCAATTGGGGTGAAGTTGAAACTCATTAAACTTAAGCTGTCACCACGTGTGGCAGAGATACCAACAGCATCCATGATCATGTTTGAGATTTGCTCTTTATCGGCTTCACTCCACGCCACACCATCTGGCGAAGCTTTGGAGTTCAACAGAACCGATACACTAAGCTTTTCTATTTGGCCTTGTTGGTATTGAGTACGACGAACACTGCTCCCTACAGCATATTGACGATTCACTTCAGATCGCGCATTCGTGTTTTGGCTATCGTTCGTTTCCACTTCACCAGATCCTGTCACTGGCGGTTGGTTACTTAGAGAACCAGGAACACCCAACGCAATTTGATCAACCGAGTTGTTATGAATGGTGTGCTCATTACGCACAACCGGTGCGTTATCCAAAATTTCTTGTGTTTCTTCAACTTGGCTAAAGTCCAGATCGGCAGCGACTTGTACTCGGAAGTTACTCGGCCCCACAATCGGCGTAAGCATATCTGCTGCGCGTTGGATGATCTGTTTTTCAACACTCTTCTGGTATTCAAGATATTTCGCGTTTACTTTGCCGGCTTCCGCAGAAGCGACATCCGCACTAAGAAGACGGCCATACTGGTCAATGACAGAAACAAATTCTGGCTTCATTGCCGTGACACTGCCGACCACTAGGTTAATGATCGCTTCAACTTGTTCAGGCTTTAAGTCTTCACCAGGTTTGAGCTCAAGCATGACAGATGCTGAAGGATTCTCACTGTTTTGGCGGACGAATAGAGTTTGACGAGGTATTGCTAAATGAACACGCGCGTTCGCTACTGAGTTCAAAGACATGATAGTACGTACTAACTCACCTTCTAAACCATGACGATAACGCGCTGTTTCCATAAATTGGCTCGTACCAAGAGAGCTATCTTCCTTGAGCGAATCCAAACCTGTCGGCAGCTTAGCTTTAACACCTTTTGATGCAAGCAACATGCGCACCTTCGCAACCTCACCTTCTGGTACAAGAACTTGTCCATTTTGCTCTTGCATGCGGTAGCTTACGCCTTCGCTTTCTAATACCGACACAATTTCGCCGATATCAAAACGCTCTTGCTGGCTATAGAGCGGACGAAAGCTCTGCGAGGAACTCCATAGTGCAACCACAATAATCGCTGCAACAATCGCAGCTAACACCGCAGATAGCACTAAGTTTCTCTGACTGCTAGACCAGATTTGCTTCAGCTTCGTTGTCACATCGTCCATGCCGTTGGCAGTAGAAAATGTCTGTGCTGTGCCGGTAGCCATAGCTGTGTTTCCGGCGACTTGGGGGGTTAGTTCTGACATGAATTACACCGGCATCTTCATAATATCTTCAAATGAGGTCACGACTTTGTTGCGCACTTGCATCAAAGCATTAAAGGACAAGCTGGCTTTTTGGCTCGCGACCATTGCACCAACTAGGTCATCACTTTTTCCTGTTTCTACGGCCGTCATTTTTTGACTAGCCACTGATTGATGTTGATTCACTGTATCCAACACATTTGTCATCGCTTGTGAGAACGATAAAGGTGCGTTTAGTGATTGTTGATCTAAAGGATTTGCACTCACGATAAACTCTGGCGGCTGCACTTGTGCCTGCATCGCCTGCATTTTTGACAACATAAGTTGCTCTGCCGAGACCGCATGAGTAGGTTGACTTGCCATCTATTTTTTCTCCTATTAGGCAGCCGAGCCTAGTGCCGACTGTAAATCAATACCATGTTCTCGCATTGCTGCGAGCTTGTAGCGTAGCGCTCGAGTAGAGACTCCAAGCGCGTTTGCGGTTTTCGTTCGGTTTCCACCAAACTGACGTAACTTTTCCAAAATAAACTGATATTCAGCTTGCTTCTTCGCTTCTACATGACCAAAACTTGAAGTTGGCTCTGCTGTAGGAACTGACGCGACAAGCTCAATAGGCAGCATCAGGTCATGGGCTGTAATGTAATCACCATGACGCATGACCAAAGCGCGTTGAATGACATTTTCCAACTCACGAATATTGCCCGGCCAGTGATACTGACTCAGCGCACTAATCGCATCTTGGGATAAGTGACAGCGGCTGCTATCTTGATACTTTTCAATAAAGAATTGGCTAATCGGTAGAATGTCCTCTTTTCTTTCACGCAAAGGCGGCCAGTGCAGAGGCAGCACATCTAATCGATAATAAAGATCTTCACGGAACGTGCCTTTTTGAACTTCCTCACGTAAGTCTTTGTTGGTTGCCGCAATAACACGAATATCGAGCTGAACGGCTTTATGGCTACCAACACGTTCTACTTCACGCTCTTGAAGGACGCGTAACAATTTAGCTTGAACCGCAGGTGACATTTCACCAATCTCGTCAAGCAGAATCGTCCCGCCATTTGCTTCTTCAAACTTACCGCTTTGAGAATTTGTCGCTCCGGTGAACGCGCCTTTTACATGACCGAATAGCACAGCCTCTAACATTGACTCTGGAATGGCGGCGCAGTTAACCGCCACAAATGGACCATTGATACGCGGAGAGTGCTCATGCACATATCGCGCCAGCACTTCTTTACCCGTTCCCGATTCACCTGTAATAAGCACACTCGCGTTAGTACATGCTGCACGATGCGCTAATTGCAGAACTTGTTTGCTTCTCCAAGACTCCGCAACAATGTTGGCCATTGGCTTACCTAACGCTTCAACACGTTTAAGCAGATTAACCAACTGATTAGATTCAAATGGGCGTAATAGATAATCAGTAGCGCCCGCTTTCATCGTCTCAGCAGCCAAGATGCCTTGTTCTTGATCGACAATCGCAATAACAACACCCGAATTTCGCTGCTTTTGGTGACACGCGACAAACTCACGAACACACATATCCGGCAGCGTAGAGCTCACTAAAGTGATTTCTGCTCGCTCTTCAAGCAAAGCGCCTCGACCAGTACGAGTGTGTTTCGCGGTGTAACCTGCATTTTGCAACACATCCAATACTGGTTGAGCAAGAGCTTCATTTGGCTCAACCAACAAAATTTTCGTTTTCGTCATCATTGAACCTTAACTTTCGTTTGTTGATTTTGTGATTGTAGATCTGGGTGGTGTTTCGTAGCCGTATACTCGTTGTCCCTCACTAAACGCAGGGTGACACGTCGGTTTTTTGCTTGGCCATTAACCGAGTTATTGCTGGCAATTGGGTAACGTGAACCATGAGCTCGTGTTTCGATCATCGACTCGTCGACCCCAAGCTCAATCAAAGCATTGGTGACTTGCTCTGCTCGAGTACGTGACACAGAAAGGTTCGTTAAACTTGAACCAACGTTATCGGTGTGACCGTCGATGAGGATTTTGGTCACTCGATCATCCACAGATACATAGCTATACAGCGCTTCTAGTGTTGCTTTCTGTCCACGACTTAACGTCTTCTGACCAAACTCAAATGAGAGCGCCATATCCCTTGCCTCTGAAAAAGACAATTTAGGCAATCGCGCGCGACACGCATTAAATGATTTCAATGCGTTTTGAATTTGAAGAGTAGGAATCACAATCTCTGAAACAGAGGAAGCATTACTTCCTTTAAGTGACAGCGTCACCCAACTACCCGAAGCAATTGAATCCATGAATTCTTCAGCGCCTTTATTAAAGATGAAACGCTGAGACGGCTTAGTAAATTCAAGGGAACCAAATTCTTTTCTATAAAGCTCATCACCCCAAGGAGCATTTTGAGTTGTTAAAGCAATCGTTTTCCATTTATTGTTTTCATATTCTATATCGGAAATAAAATAGAATTTATTATTAGGTTCCGCTAGGAAATAAAACTTCCCATAGTCTTTATTTGATTGCAACAAGTTGCATTTGAATTTATTTCCCTCATATGTCCATTTAGAGAGGTCCATAGGGATTGTTAAGACTTCTTCTGAATATGACACTTTTGAAAAAATAAAACTGATAACAATAATTGTGTTACAAATTATCAAACGGACATGATTCATGTATATCTTACATTCCCATGACTTAAACCGTTTAATTAAATATGCCACCAAGCCGAGAGAACTGGCATAGCTAATCATTTTAATTACCTATTCTGAATATTAAAATTGGTTACAAAACGCTCAAGAGAGCACGCTTAGCCTCCAACGGAAGCTTTAAGCATAAAAAACAGTATCTTATAATTTATTTATTTGAAGTTGTTGTTACGCCATAAAGGCAATTTAAAAAATCTATAACAACTAAACCGCTCAACATTGTTATTTTATTTATTAAGCGATTTATAAAGAAAACTAACTCTTTTTAAATTTCATTAAAAGATTATGACTATATGAACAAAGCAACATGTGAACTAAAGTCACAATCTTAGAGTTTGGAGCTAAAAGATCATTAAAATTTCTGTGTAGACTACACGCCATTAAGTTAAAACACTTTCGATTGTTAACGCACGGTAAAATATAAATGGAAAATAGAGTTAGCGAGCCTATTTCTGATAGTCAACTACTTGATGTAGAATTATTAGGCAAACCTATTCATATCATTCGTGAGAAGCTCGATAATTTAATTTCAGAATCTTGCTCAAACCTTACGACTGAATTACAAAATTGGCTCAGCACAGGAAAAGTGGAAGCTAGCTTAACCTCAGTAGACTTGCACCGCTTTACATCGGTTGAGATGGACAAAGAGCAAACGTCGACCTATCAACATCAGGAAGGCGGCATGGTATTCATCCATGGTAACCCCCACACGCTAATAAAGTTGGCTGATAGATTTTATGGTGCAAGTGCAGAGCGCTCAGCCGCTACTCTGACGGCCAGTGACTTACGTTTACAAGAGCGCATCAGTCGAATCATCATCGGTTGGCTTGCTCCTGGTGAAATGTGGGACACGGGTGAGTATGAGACCCCTAGAGGTATTGGCATTAACGTTCAATTAAACATTGCGTTTGACGATCATCAAGGCTCAATTCATCTCAAGCTAGATGGTCATCTTATTCAAACGCTAATCGAGCAGCTTGAACTGCAGCCTGATACCGATTTGTTTCAACCTTTCTGTCGTTCTTTAGAGACGACCCCCGTTCGACTGAACGTTGTTCTAAGTAAAAAGAAGATGCCTTTAAGTGATGTGGTTGGCTTACAACCCAACGATATTTTACCTATTGAGCTTCTTAACACGGTTCCAGTAAGCATTGGCAACCAATCTCTATTTACAGGTCGTATTGCCGAGCAAGACGGCCAACTTGTTTTGATCTTTAACCCTGATAAGGAACCGCAGCGATGAGCGAAGCGCTAGAAACTAATGCATTCGACGCAGAAGAACTGAACTTTGATGATTTTCAATTAGAAGACTTTGAAGCCGAAGATACGCTCCAACAAGAACCAGCCACTGCGGAACGTGACCTTAGCTTTTTCAAAAGCATTCCTGTCACAGTCACGCTGGAAGTTGCGAGTAAGGAGATCCCACTTGGGGACTTAATGAAAGCGGGTGAAGGCACGGTTATCGAGTTGGAAAAGCTCAATGGCGAGCCTTTAGACGTGAAAGTAAACGGTTCTCTTATGGGCCACGCTGAAGTTGTCGTTGTCAATGATAAGTATGGACTTCGTCTGATCGATGTACATGACTCTGCATTGAGTGGCGTTGGTCAATAATCTTAGGTAGGCATCACAATGAAAAATCTGAGCGCTTGGCACCGTTGGTTACCTCTTTTGGTATTGGTGTCACTTTTGTTTGCTTTCCCAACAATGGCGGCTGACAACGGCTTAACTATCTTGTCCGTTTCTGATGGCGACACACAACAAGAATACAGCGTTAAACTGCAAATTCTGTTGTTGATGACGGCGCTCAGTTTTCTTCCAGCATTTATTTTGATGGCGACGAGCTTTACTCGAATTGTCGTTGTCCTTGCGATTTTGCGCCAAGCTCTTGGTCTTCAACAAAGCCCACCTAACAGAGTGTTGGTCGGGATCGCTCTCGCATTGACGTTACTGATTATGCGCCCTGTCTGGAGCGATATTTATGAAAATGCGTTTCAGCCATACGACAACGGCGAAATCACGCTAATACAGGCTTTTTCTGTTGCAGAGAAACCAGTGAGAGAGTTCATGTTGGCACAGACGCACCAAAGCTCTCTTGAACAAATGTTACGTATTGCCAATGAGCCTCTCGACCAAAACGTTGAGGATATTTCATTTGCCGTTGTCTTGCCTGCATTTGTCATTAGTGAACTAAAAACCGCCTTCCAAATTGGTTTTATGCTTTTCATCCCTTTTTTGGTCATCGACTTGGTTGTCGCCAGTGTCCTGATGGCAATGGGTATGATGATGCTATCACCTTTGATTGTCTCACTTCCCTTTAAGTTGGTGGTATTTGTACTCGTGGATGGTTGGGCAATGACAGTTGGCACCTTATCTGCCAGCTTCGGTTAACTAGGAGCAGTTATGACCCCAGAACTAACCGTAACGTTATTTTCCGATGCAGTATGGCTGATCATTTTGATGGTTGCCGTATTGGTTGTTCCAGGCTTAATTGTCGGTTTGTGTATCGCCGTATTTCAGGCTGCCACACAAATCAACGAGCAAACACTCAGCTTTTTGCCACGTTTGCTCGTTACCTTATTAATGGTGATTTTTGCAGGTCACTGGATGCTACGTAAGATCATGGAACTGTTTGATTTCTTGTTCCACAACATACCAGGGATGATTGGCTAATGGCCATCACATTTGCAGAGCTCTCGGCGATACTCGGTCAACTCTGGTGGCCGTTTTTTCGTGTAGGAGCCGTATTTATTTCAATGCCTTTCTTTGGTGATGCAATTATTCCTGTTTGGGTTCGTACTTTACTGGCCCTCTCGATCGTTGTCATTACTGGACCGTTAATGCCACCCATGCCACAAGTCGAATTATTCTCTATGACTTCCCTGTTCCTTGCTTTTGAGCAAGCTATTTGGGGGGTAATGTTTGGGTTAATTTTGCACATGCTCTTTAACGTTTTCACCATGCTTGGTCAGGTGATTTCTCTGCAAATGGGCTTAGGTATGGCGATGATGAATGATCCTATTAACGGGCTTTCTGTCGCCATTTTGGGACGCATATTTCTGATTTTCTCAACCTTGTTGTTTCTTGCGCTAGAAGGACACTTACTCGTCATAGATATCGTGATTCAAAGCTTTGTTGTTTGGCCAGTCGGATCTGGTATCACATCGCTTTCTCTGCAAGGTGTTGTCAATATTTTCGGTTGGATGTTTGCCTCTTCACTAGCTTTGGCTTTACCCGCTATTGTTTCCATGCTTCTAGCCAACATCAGTTTTGGTGTAATGAACCGAGCCGCACCATCACTTAATGTCTATGCGTTAGGTTTTCCTATGACGATGCTGCTGGGTCTATTCAGCGTATTAATCTCAGTTTCTGGTGTTCCTGGTCGCTACACGGCGCTCGTTCACGACACCATTAGACACTTGAGTAACTTTATGTTGGGGGGAGCATGAGCGATCAATCTTCTCAAGACAAAACTGAAAAAGCCTCACCGCAGAAGGTAAAGAAAGCCCGCCAGGAAGGACAAATTCCTCGCGCGAAAGAGTTTACTACTGCAGTAATATTTCTAGCGGTGGCGCTCTACTTTTACTCTCAGCTTAATAGTATTTGGGAAAGCATGTCGGGGATCTTTCGCTACAACATGATGCTGACGCGAGCCGACCTAGAAAATCCTAAACAACTTGTCGAGCAATTGGGACAAAGTTTAGCAGTCATCATCGACATGCTATTACCATTGTTTACCGTCATTATTATCGTGACCTGTGGTAGTAGCCTTGTGCTAGGCGGCTGGATGTTCCGTCCCGCGAACGTGATGCCAAAGCTCAGCAAAATTAATCCTTTGAGCGGGATAAAGCGCATTTTTTCGACCCGCTCAGTGGTTGAGCTCTTAAAGTCGACGTTCAAAGTAGCCGTGATCTTCGGCATCTTATATGGCTATTTAGACAACCACTTACAGCCATTACTTGGCATGCAAAACCTCCCACTCAGCCAAGGTTTTTCTCTAGTAATGTCAATTCTGTTTGAAGGCTTACTCTTAATGGGCTTTGCATTGTTGTTATTTGGGGTTATCGACATTCCTTATCAGCGTTGGGAACACCTAAAAGAACTCCGCATGACGAAACAAGAATTGAAAGAGGAATTTAAAAATAATGAAGGTCGTCCGGAAGTAAAACAACGTATTCGTCAAATACAGCAACAGTTTGCGCGCCGTAAGATCGATAAAATGGTGCCGACGGCTGACGTGATCATCACAAACCCAACGCACTACGCAGTCGCACTGAAGTACGAGCCTTCGCTTTCTGACGCGCCCTTTGTCGTCGCAAAAGGCGTAGACGAAACTGCTATGCACATTCAACGTATCGCCCGAGAAAACAAAGTGGAAATCATTAACTCCCCGCCACTTACCCGTTCGATTTATCACACGACGGCGATTGAACAAGCAATCCCAAGCCAACTGTACATCGCAGTGGCACATATTCTTACTTACGTTTTGCAATTGAAAGCCTTTCGTAAAGGTGAGGGAAAAGAGCCAATTCCTTTACCTCATTTTTCGATTCCAAAACATTTGCAGCACTGATTAACCCGCGTTTATCCAAGGACACGAAAGTATGCTTAACCGGTTAAAACAACTTCAAACATCAACCAAAGGCTACGTTGGCATTCCAATCGTCTTGCTAATGATATTAGCAATGGTGATTCTTCCTTTGCCTCCTCTGCTACTGGATGCGCTGTTTACCTTTAATATCGTCTTAGCAATTCTAGTATTGCTCGTCAGCACAACCGCAAAGCGACCATTAGATTTCTCTGTTTTTCCAACTATTTTGCTGGTCGCAACATTATTACGTCTCACATTGAACGTGGCTTCTACGCGAATTGTACTCCTAGAAGGACATAATGGTGGTGACGCAGCGGGTAAGGTCATTCAAGCATTCGGTGAAGTCGTCATTGGCGGTAACTACGTCGTTGGTATGGTGGTGTTCGTCATCTTGATGATCATCAACTTCGTCGTAATCACCAAAGGTGGTGAACGTATTTCTGAGGTTTCAGCCCGCTTTACGTTGGATGCTTTACCAGGCAAACAAATGGCAATTGATGCCGACTTAAACGCTGGCCTTATCGATCAGGAAACGGCTCGCTTACGCCGTAAAGAAGTCGCCAACGAAGCCGATTTTCATGGTTCGATGGATGGTGCATCAAAGTTTGTGCGTGGCGATGCCATCGCAGGTTTGTTGATTCTGTTTATCAATATCATTGGTGGTATTAGTATTGGTGTCTTCGAGCATGGACTCGCTGCGTCTGACGCCTTTAAAACTTATGCCCTACTCACAATCGGTGACGGTCTAGTTGCTCAAATTCCTTCACTACTATTGGCAACGGCTGCCGCGATTATCGTTACGCGAATTAATGATAGCGATAATGGCATGTCGGAAACCATGCAAAAGCAATTACTGGCAACTCCTGCAACGCTATTTACTGTCGCAGGTATTATGGCGGTAATCGGTATGGTACCGGGTATGCCACACCTAGCCTTTTTTGCGTTTGCTGGCGCATTAGCGTTCGCAGGGTGGCGTCAAACCAAGAAGCCAGTGCAAGACTCCCAGATTGAAGAGGTCGAAGCACTTTCACAAGCGATGCAAGACGATGATACACCGCTGACATGGGATGATATTCCTCACGTCCAAACATTATCACTTGCGCTTGGTTACCGACTCGTCCATCTAGTCAACAAAGAACAAGGGGCTCCTTTATCACAACGTATCCGCGGTGTGCGTCGAAACCTTTCTGAACAAGTTGGCTTTTTATTACCTGAAGTTCGTATTCGTGACAACCTAAGCCTCAAGCCAAACCAATACACAATTTCTCTAAATGGCGAAGTCATTGAGCAAGGCTTTATTGAACCAGAGCGTTTAATGGCGATAGCGGTTGGCGAAACTTACGGTGAGGTAGATGGCATTTTGGGTAGCGATCCTGCGTATCAGTTGCCAGCTGTGTGGATTGAGCATCAAGATAAAGCAAAAGCACTTAATATGGGTTACCAAGTTGTCGATGATGGCACTGTTATTGCCACTCATATTAGTAAAATCATGAAGACAAACCTTGCAGAATTGTTTACGCACGACGATGTGGAAGCAATAACCCAGCGTTTGACACAACAAGCCCCGAAACTAGCAGAAGCATTAGCAGCAGCACTTAATCCAGCGCAGCAGCTGAAAGTATATCGTCAGCTTTTATTGGACCAAGTGCCACTAAAAGATATTCGCACGATTGCCAACACAATGTTGGAATCCGCGGAAAATACAAAGGACCCGATCCTACTTGCATCTGATGTACGCTGTGCACTAAAGCGTACGCTTGTTAACTTAATTGCAGGACAAAAGAACGAATTAAATGTCTACGCACTGTCTGATGAGTTAGAACAAATGCTACTAACTTCACTGCAACAAGCACAATCTTCTGGTACGGTAACACTAGATAGCTTCCCAATTGAGCCAAACATTCTTGGTCAGTTCCAACAAAACTTGCCATTGATCAGACAACAGCTTAAACAACAGGGGCTACCTCCGATCCTTCTCGTTATGCCACAGCTGCGCCCTCTTCTAGCGCGTTACGCTCGCACATTTACACAAGGGCTGGCAGTATTGTCTTACAACGAAATCCCAGAAAACAAACAAATCAATGTGGTAGGAAACCTTGGTTAATCTTATTTCAACACATGCGATGTACGAACATTTGGTTGGTCTCGCAGTACAACACATCGTCACGGATGACGATCAATTAGTCTTTGATGCTTTAAAACACAATGATGTCCAACACGCATGCCAAGCAATTAGGGAAGCTCAATCAGGGGAAGTAGAATTCCAACACCTGACGTTGAGATTTGGTATGCGTGGAGAACAAAGTGTCTATCAATTCAAACTCTCTGAACAAATGCAGTACTGCCTGGATTTGTTCAGTCTTTACCTTGCACTAAGACAAACACAATTTCAGTTAGAAGCCTTTCATCACGACTTGATTAGTAATGTTGTCGTGCCAATTCGCGTGGATGCATTACTTTGGGAGCCTGGGGTTTATTTTCTCGAACAGACGATTCAGTTCCACTCTTCTGCTTTTCAACATGTGATTCCTTCTCTTCAAGCTGATGAAACGTTATGTGATCGTGATAAAGTCGCCACACTCACCAAAAAGTTAAAAGAGAATGCATATTCACTTTGGTTTGAAGTCGCGACATCGCAAGTGAACTTCGAGCGCGTCGCAGACTTTAGTCCCGATATGATCAAATTGTCAGTCACACTAGAAGATAAAGAAGAAAGACACGCTTTCCTACCTATTGCTAAGTTCTTAAGAAAGCATAAATATACTTGGGTTGCCGGACGTGTAGCGAGTCAAACGGAACTTAACCGCTATCGTTTATTGGGTGCCAGTTATTATTTTGGTTATTTCAGCGATATCCCAACCTCTCTCTCCTTTCAGTCTTTTGATGAGGAATAGTTGAAACTCAACCATTTATATTTAAAACAGCACGATTTATTCGTGCTGTTTTTTTATTTATAACGGATAACCACAAGATCATTGGGCAATAGTTTCTTTAACTTAACTAAAAAATTTAGGCTTATATGATGATTTTCCCGGTTTTCATGGAATACAAATCACTAAAAATCATCAATTTTTATCTTTTTTAGAAATTTTTTAATTTTCAAATTAATCATTAAAGCCGACCGACCGCCTCTAGTTAGTGACAAGGGAATATCCCGAGGCCTGAAAGATATAGTGACTAACTAAGGAGACTAAGATGGCTTTATCAATGCACACTAACTACGCTTCGCTTGTAACTCAAAACACAATGAACACAACAAGCGGACTTCTAAACACAGCAATGGAACGTCTAAGCACAGGCTACCGTGTGAACTCAGCTGCTGATGACGCTGCTGGTCTTCAAATTGCTAACCGTCTAGAAGCGCAAACACGCGGCATGTCAGTAGCAATGCGTAACGCACAAGACGGCATCTCTATGATGCAAACTGCTGAAGGTGCGATGGATGAAATGACAAACATCGTTTACCGTATGAACGACCTTGCTACACAATCGTTGAACGGTTCAAACAGTGCAACAGACCGTGCGTCTCTTAACAAAGAGTTCACACAGCTTACTGCAGAACTAAACAACATCGTAGACAACACTAAGTTCGGTGGTCAAAACCTTCTTAAAGGCGGCGGCTTCGGTGCAGGTGACGTAACATTCCAAATCGGTGCATCTTCTGCTGAAACATTGACTGTAAGCGCAAGCGCAGGTATCGGTGAAATCACTACTATTCTTGCTGATGCAGCAATTACAGATGGTATCGATGACGCGACTAAAGCAAAAGCAGCACTAGACAAAATCAGCGGCGCTGACGGTCTAGTAGAAAAAATTGGTAGCTCTCGTGCAGACTTCGGTGCGAACATCAACCGTCTTGAGCACACTATGGCTAACCTTGGTAACATGGTAGAAAACGTTACAGCATCTAAAGGTCGTATCATGGATACAGACTTTGCAGTAGAGTCTTCAAACATGACTAAGAACCAAATGTTGATGCAAGCAGGTACAACTGTTCTGTCTCAAACTAACCAGCTTCCAAGCATGGCAATGTCACTACTACGCTAATTACTTAGTTAATAGTGCGCTTAATTTAAATCGTCTTAATTATAAAGCCTTCCTATGGAAGGCTTTATTTTTATCTACGAATATAAATAGAGCTCGTATTATCTTTATGAGATTCAGGCACTCTGAATCCGAACTTCAACATAATATTGAATAAAACCTTATTAAACAGTTCTAATTCTATCGTCTCTAATTTACTTCCTATTTTACTATCTCTAAGTTCAGGAAAATTGAACTTAGCTTCCTTTAAGATACTAGCTATCTCATCAGAATTGATGCTCTGTTTACTTAATAGTTTTTTGTTAATGAACTCTTCATATGCACGAGCACATTTCATCAATCGTAACGCAAATTCATTCATAACTGACATTCTTTGAAACGTAAAAAATTTAATTTTTAGTGAGAACACTTGCACATCGCACTATCAAAAATAATATCAGAACGCAATTAATGCACTCTGTAAGAATTATCTGAATCAAGCTGAAGTAAAGGCTGAATATAACGTCTAATTAAAACATCTCTCCTAATTAGAACCGTCAATACAATTAAATATTTTCTTTGTTTAGGTCGCCTTTTCTTATAAGGAAATTACTTTTTCCATGGAGGAAGGCGGAACAAACAAGGTGGAAACACCACTTCCTCCCAAGAAAACAAAATAGCTTTAAACCTTTGTTTTAATTGAATTTAATATACGGCACGCATCTTGCCACTGATAATTAAACTAAGGCGTAGCATTCAAAGTATTCAAGCCAATAAGAGATGAGAGGAGCACACCTCATGAGTTCTTTAGACCCAGTAAAAATGGCAACCCAATTCGCACAATTGGACACAAACCCATTCAAAAACCGTTACCAAGCGCAAGCTAATGTGTACCAGTCACAACTGTCAGCTTTTAATAAAGTTGAAAGCGCACTACGTGATTTTCGTACTGCAATGAAAGAGATGAATAACAGCACAAACAGCATCATCAAAAACAGTGCGACACTCTCTCAAGAAGGTAACTTTACTGCAAACGCGGATGCTAAAGCGCTAACGGGTAACTATCAGATTTTTGTAGAAAAAGTGGCAACGGCGCATCAAGTATCTACAGGAATGCCTGCAGACCTTGAGGCGACGACAGAAGTACCAACAACTGGATCTTTAGAATTCACCATCAACGGTGAAACAATGACTCTAGACTTGTCCTCCGTTGATGTTAATGGTGACGGCACTGCAACGATCAGTGATTTAGCCAGTGCGATTAACAATCACACGGATAACCCTGGCGTTAACGCCACTCTAGTTCGCTCGAATGGTCAAACACACTTTATGCTATCGAGCACTGAGACTGGTGTCGAAAATAAGATCAACGTATCTGCAACGGGTACTGGCCAAGCGTGGTTTGAAGACGCCTTCACCAACCTCAAGCAAATTAACGCTCCGCAAGATGCGGTTATGTGGCTAGGTGCAAAAGACTCAGGCCTGAAACTAACCAACGCAAGTAATACTTTTGAAGGTGTCATCGACGGTGTTGACATTACCGTATCTAAACCGCAAGCCGCGGGAGATTCGCCAATCGGTTTAAAAATCGGAGCTGATAGCGAAGGCACTAAAGAACAACTAGATAAGTTTGTGGAAACCTACAATGCCCTTGTTTCGACTATCGATCAGTACACCCAAATTGGCGGTGAAGATCAGAAACGCGGCGTGCTCGCTAGCGACTCGACATTGCGTTCTATTGAGAGTCAGTTAACGGGGTTAATCCGAGGTGAACACAATGGTATGCGCCTAAGCGAAATCGGCGTGAGCCTAGACCGCAACGGTAAAATGAAAGTTGATCAAGAAAAGTTCAAAGAAGCTCAACAAACAAATAGCGCAGGCTTAGAGGCGTTGTTTAATGGGGATGACGCTTTGCTAGATTCTCTTGACGCGATGGTAGAGCCTTTCTTGAAGTTCTCATCAGGTACCTTCAGCACGCGTAAAGACGCAATAGAGTCAAGCTTAGACCGAATCAAAGATAAACAAACCAATTTAGAGCGTAAGTACGAAATGTCGTACAACCGCTATCTCAAACAATTCACTCAAATGAATTCAATTATGACCCAAATGAACCAAACCATGTCCATGTTTAATGCTCAAAAATAAGACATTTGGTTCCAAATTTAGGAGAAATATTCATGCTTATGGATTCTGGTTACGATTCGTACCAACAAGTCGATCTCGACGCTCAAGCGGCAGCAGCAAATCCACACCAATTAGTCATCATGTTAATCGATGGCCTACTCGATGAAGTTGAACGTATTCGCGGCCACCTAGCCGCAAATCGTTTGGCCGAGAAAGGGAATGGAATCAACAAATGCATGAACATCTTGATTGGACTAACAAGTGCTCTAGATGATGAAAACGGCGGTGAAATTGCGGAAAACCTACGCCAGCTTTATGACTTCTGCCAAGTCGAACTTTATTACGCTAGCGTGCAAAACGATGCAAATCGCTTGGTTAACGTTGAGCGTGTAATGGGTAACATTCGTGAAGGTTGGATGAATTTTGGACAACAAGCATAAAGTATCGCCAGAGCGATTCCGTCATTTATCTCAGCTCATCCAGTTCGCCGCAAAAACGGCCGATTGGCATGCGCTCAAGCGGTACGACTTGCAGTTGCGAGAGCTTTTGATCAGTCACAAGCCTTTTTTGAAAGATCCTAAGCTTGCACCTGAAATCCAGCGAGCGAAAACAGTGCACGCTAATGCCTTCGCAGTATTAGAGAAGTCGACCAACGAGTTGAAAAAAGAGATGAACATGGTCAATGACCATCAAGAACGCGCTATGGCCTATCAATTAGCAATGACCATGGAGCTAACTCAATGATCATACCTTCTTCAACTCAGCACTCGGGTAATTCGCCAGCTAACAATGAGGGTCACATCAAGCAAGCGAACTCGGTACACGGCTTTTCTCATGGTTTTAAATCAGGGAACAAGCAGAATGGTGAGCAAGACTTTAACTCTGCGTCAGCGGTACCGAGTTTTCACCTTACGGCCTCTACTTTGAACAACGCAAACAAAGTACAAAGTCATGGTTTTGATACTGATGACCGCTCAGCTTCAGATCCGGATGCCAACTTGACCAGTACACCAGGGTTAACAGAATCGACTGATCTTGCAGCGCAAGCTCAAGCTTTAACCCAGGGTATGATTACCATGGCAGAGAAGCAGGCTGAGAAACTAGGAAAAGCGTCATCTTTAATGGCTGCGAGCGAAGTTAAGTCTGTTACTCAAGATTCGTCTAACGCTATGTTAAACACATCATCAAAACAAGATGTGAAGCAAAGTCTGCCGACTTCATCGAGTTCGCGTTTGCCTATTTCCGGTGCTGAGTTTCAAACTCTTTTGAATCAACCTGTTCAAGGGCAACCAACCGCCTCTCTACTTCAAGCACAAGCTCCTACAACACAACCTGCACATTCACCGGTTGCGACGAGTCATGTTCAAGCTCAAGGCTCTGAGTGGGCAGCAGTGCGTGTTGATACCACTGCCGGAAAGTGGGGGGAGCAAATGATGCAAGTATTACATGATCGCGTGACGCTCCAAGCTCAACAAAATGTACAAGAAGCAAAAATCCGCCTAGACCCACCAGACTTGGGGAAACTGGATTTACTTGTACGTGTTGAAGGTGACCGATTAAGTGTCCACATCAACGCCAATGCCGCAGCAACACGAGAAGCTTTAATGCAAGTTTCGGAACGATTGCGTACTGAGTTACAAGAGCAAAACTTCGTTCATGTCGATGTCAATGTTGGCTCTGATCAAAACCAAGGTCGAAATGACCCACATGCAAACGAAGAAGACGCCAATATTTTCGCCGCACGAGAATCTGGTGCATTCCAAACCACGACAACAACTAACTATTCAGAACACTGGCTAAGCACTCAAGCTTAGTGAATCTTCGAGGAAAAAGGTTATGACCAAACAACAAATGATCGCCCTGTTTATCGCCATGATCATCACCAGTGCCCTCGTTTCGGCCGTCACAATTATGGGCGGAATCTGGTACTTAAACAAACACGCTCAAGAGTCACCTGACTCTGGTTCACTGATCGAAGACTCTCCACTGTCTTTTTTGGTCACAGAACAACCGACAAGTAAAGGTCCTAGCTTCCATCCTTTGGACAAAGTCGTTTTGACCGTTAAAGGCAAGAAACAGACTCACTTTGTGATGCTAGAACTGGCAATTGAGACACGCCGTCCAGAGCGTATCAAAGAGATCGATGAATACATGCCTATGGTACAAAACTCTCTATTAAAACTGTTTAGCGACAAAACGTTTGATCAGTTACAGCAAGCGGGTGCCATCGATATTCTGCAAGACGAAGTGAAGCAAACGCTTCTACTCGCTTTTGCTAAAACAGACATCGTCCGAGAAATCGACGATGTTTTGTTGACTAAATATGTTGTGCAATAACGGAGCACAACCATGTTAGACATGAATGTACAAGACACTTACACCACAGAAGAGGAAGTGACAACACCGTCACGACCAATTGATGAAAACGCATTGCTACAACGTCATCAGGTCATGGTAAAACGCGTAGTTAACCAGCTGCGCGTTCATGCCACTTCTCACTGTAGTATTGAAGATATGCAGCAGATAGGCCTTATCGCTCTAGTCGAGGCTGGACGCCGATATGGCGATGTTGACGATCCTCACTTTCCTGCTTTCGCCGTTTGTCGAGTTCGGGGAGCTATTTTAGACGAATTACGCCGACTAGATTGGCGTTCACGTAAGACTCGTCAACAAGCCCACGAGCTCAACGACGTGACTCGAGATCTCACTCGAACGTTAGGTCGAATGCCAACGGATGCCGAAATCATCCAGGCTTTAGGGACGAATGAGCAAGATTATTACAACCGCCAAAATGCCGCTCTCGCAGGCGAGATGCAAAGCCTTGACCAACTGATGGAGAGCAGCGGTGATAGCTACATTGGCGGGCAATACGATGGCATGGAACATGAACATATTCGTCGTAGTTTAGACAGTGCTTTGGGTAAATTACCTAAGCGCGATCAACTGCTCCTGACTCTGTTCTATCAACATGAACTCAACTTACACGAAATAGCTCTGGTATTGGATCTGACACCACCTCGTATATGTCAGCTTCACAAACAAGCGCTGAAACAACTCAACCAATTAATGTCCTCTTAGGAGTCACAAGATGCAAAAGTTTTTTGGAGTGCTCACTATCCTGGTGTGCGTCTTCGGTGGATATATGTGGGCCGGTGGTAGCTTAGGTGCTATCTGGCAGCCAGCCGAATTCCTTATCATTATTGGCGCCGCTGCTGGTTCTTTGATCATCGGTAATCCGCCTCATGTACTGAAAGAAATGCGTCGCCAAGTGCCAGCGACCATTAAAGGTCCAACAGAAGAGCATGAGTACTACATGGAATTAATGGCACTACTCAACAACTTGCTAGAGACAGCGAGAAACCGCGGATACAAGTTTCTGGATTCTCATATTGAGGCTCCGGAGCAAAGCTCTATGTTCCTCGCTTACCCGACGATCGCAGAAGATCATCGCCTAATTTCTTTCATTACTGACAATTTACGTTTAATGGCAATGGGACAGATGTCGCCTCATGAATTAGAGGGACTGCTAGAGCAAGAAATCGAAGCAATACAGAACGAAATGCTTTTACCTTCACGCTCACTACAGCGTACAGCAGAAGCACTACCTGGCTTCGGTATTCTTGCAGCAGTTGGTGGCATCATTATCACCATGCAAGCTATTGATGGCTCAATCGCTATGATTGGTTATCACGTTGCGGCAGCTCTCGTTGGTACATTCATTGGTATTTTCGGTTGTTACTGTGGCTTAGATCCACTAAGTAACGCCATGGCTCAGCGAGTAAAACGTAATATGACTGCTTTTGAGTGCGTTCGTGCAACCTTGGTTGCCTACGTAGCGAAAAAGCCGACATTGCTCGCCATTGACGCTGGTCGTAAACATATTCAGCTAGACATCAAACCAACATTCAACCAAATGGAGAAGTGGTTAGCTGAACAGGAGGGATAATGCAAAAACAAGAGCATGTAGTGTTCAAACGTGCCAAAGTATACAGCCATGATGAGTCGTCTCATGGCGGCGCGTGGAAAGTCGCGTTTGCTGACTTCATGATCGCCCTAATGGCGCTGTTTCTTGTACTTTGGGTTATGCAGGTGGTAGACAAAGAAGAGCGTAAAGCGATTGTTGCCCACTTGCATAGTTCAAGCGTATTCGACAAGAGTTACGGCAACCCATTTGATACATCACAAAGTATTTCTCCTATCGACTTGGCACAGGACTCTTCTGTGCCAAGTAAACACAACTCCAACCATGTGGTAAGCTCTTACTTCAAAGGTGATGGGGATGGACCAGAAATTGATTCTTTGATTCCTGGTAACTTCGATACTCAAGAGCAACTTGCCGCACTAGCGAAAGTAATTGAGCAAATGACTGCCCAAATTAATGCGCAGGGAAATGTAAACGTCACGGTGACACCACAAGGTTTGCGTATCGTCCTTCAAGATGATTACAAACAGCACATGTTCAGCCGTGGTGGTGCAGAACTTACTCCTTTTTTTGAAGATTTACTGCTCGCACTAGCACCTGTATTTCATCGTGTTAACAACCCTCTGATCATCAGCGGACACACAGATGCAATTCCATTTAAAAAGCGTTTTGGTCGTCAATCTAACTGGGCGTTATCAGCCTCTCGAGCAGACATAGCAAGAAATACGTTAGTTGAAGGCGGTATGCCGGATGATAGAGTAATGCAGGTAACGGGTATGTCAGATAGAGCGCTGCTTAATCCTGATGAGCCAGATTCTAGCGAAAACCGTCGTATTGAGCTGTTTGTTTTAACGACTCCTGCCGCTAAAGTGCTTGAGACCCTTTTTGGCAACCACCAAGAAAGCGAACTGCAAAAAGCGAAAGAGAAGGCTGAATTCAACCAACCAGTCATTCGTCAAGAAGTCATCAATTACTCCGGCGATACCGCCACCAGCGAAGTAAAAATTCAAGAATTATAATCTTAAAAGGTCACCACTCTGATGGTGACCTCTCTAACCAAAGCCTCTGTTACTGTGACTTTTTAGTTGAGTTCTATATGCACATAACATCATCCGAAAAAAGAAAAAGCGACTTACTAAAGAAAGCCTTTTTATGGCTCATTGTCTTCGATTACCTTTTATTGGCGTTTTTCTTAACTCAGCTATCAAGTATGACATTAAACAGCGGAACCATGATCAGCTTGTTACTTGTAGTTTATAACGTCTTACTTGTTTCGCTATGTTTTCAACGAACCAACAAGCAGGACTCTTACATTATCTACCCTGTTTTGTCCGCAACGTTATTAGCATTTGTCTGCTTTCTTTACTTCTTTTTTTTAATTTAGCTCCCCGACTCGACCATTGATTTTACTTTTACTGCTTTTTCGAAGTGGTCGAGCTGATGAGTCTGAATCCACCACGTAGCCGCTTCCATCAACAGCTCTGGGTCGTCATTTTTATTAGCGAAAAACGCATAAAATGAGAGACCAACCAATTCACCTTTACTCGCGATCTTTTTGTCACAGACCTCTATAATTTTGTCTCTCAGCGAAGCTCTCATTTCTAATCCCTTAACCTAGTACATACTCACTAACCATACGGTTGAAAGAAATCAAATCAAACGAGCCTTTAATTTCAAAACGCACTCTTCCCACCTCACTCATGAAGAACTCGATTTCACAATCCAAATCAAAAGTACCAGAGGTCTCGATAGAAAATGCATTGATCTTACTGTAAGGCAAAGAAGTGTAATCCACTTTTGAGCCGGTAATCCCTTGCACATTTGCCGCTATCACTCGCTTGTTCGTAAACACCACTTGGTCACGAACTGTTTTAAAAGCAGCGAAAATAGTCTCACCATCAATCAAGAACTTAAGGAAGTCTTCTCTGGCATTAGAAACGTCAATCGGCTTAAGCTTAAATACAGAGGAATTGTCGAAATCAATCATAATTAATCCTTTGAGTGGGCGTTAGAACGAATTATCAACGTATCAGATAGCACCACTTTTGCCTACTCGCAACGCACGTTTCTGCTTGATTCGCCCAACAACGAAGCGTCACTCACTTCCACCCTTGCATCCATTGCTCAGAGTCTTTTAGGTCTTGCCAGTTCATCTCTCGGTCGCGTTTACTCATGACTGCCTCGATGACACATCTCACAACGTTACCATCTTCATCTAGTTCCATTTCCGTCACGACAAAATGCTTCTCTTTGTTTTTAGGTGAAATTGCCGTCCATTTACTGTGCAATAGTTTCTTAGGGTGGATTCTGTTCATCGCATTGTACCAATTTAACTACCATGTTGATGTATACGACTGAATACCAAGAGAGAATCAGATTTTGTTTTTGCAAACCGACAAAAGATAAAACCGCAAAAGAGATCACTCCCTTTCGCGGCTCTAACTACAATCCGACTAGGTCTTCTGACCATTCAGTCGAGGGTTTAAGTACTGACTTTGTAGCAACTGTAACCCTTTACCGACCAGAACAATCACTATCGCGCCAATCAGGACAGGCGTGAAGAGAAAACTCCATCCCTGCCCAGACGCCATGATCAAAATTGGATTTGCACCCGCAGGTGGATGAGTGGTCTTCGTAATCAGCATCGCAGACACACCCAGCCCCGTCGCAATCGCGAGCGTGACCGGCGTGACATCAACATACTGGCTAAACGCAATACCGATAGAGGCCGTGATGAAGTGACCAATGATCACGTTTTTGGGTTGAGCAAGAGGGCTGCCTGGCACCCCAAACACCAGTACTGCGGTAGCACCAAATGGTGCCATCAGGAGTACAACCTCCGTCAGTGATACCTCAGCGTAGGACAATACGCCAATAGCCAACGTAGCGCCAAGCCCGGCAACCAACGATAAAATTAAATTATTCATAAACACCTCAAAGTAGACCGAATTGTCTACAAAATAAAATAGACAAATCTGTCTACCTTTGTCAATATGTGTTTATGGAACTTTTTGAGGACATAGTTATGAACAAAAAGAAACAGTTATTGATCGACACAGCTTTGTCACTGTTTTATAAACAAGGCATCAACTCTATTGGCATCAATGAAGTCCTCAATGTTTCCGGCGTGGCTAAACGCACGCTATATAACCATTTTGAGAGCAAAGAAGCGCTTATCATCGCCGCATTAGAACAACGCCACCAAGTATTTATGGAATGGTTGGAGGAAAAGCTTTCTTCAGCACAAACGTGCGCGGAGGTGATCGATCAGTTATTTACAGCACTCAACGGCTGGTTTCATGGCTCTGAAGAAAAGTTGGGCGAGTTTCGCGGTTGCTTTTTCATCAATACGTCCGCGGAGTTCAGTGACGACAGTGGCGAGATCGCAACGTATTGCCGCTACCATAAGCAGCAAGTCAGAGAGCTAATTCAACGCTATCTCAAATCAGACAACGCTGCATTACTTGATGCCATTTGCATCATGAAAGAGGGCGCGATCACTACCGCTTACATGACGAAAGAGTACGACAACGTCACGAAGAAATGCGTGACCATTTTGCACACGCTTTAATGCGTTCAGGTATAGTCATTTGCGAATTAAGTATTCAAACCAAAGGCACCAATCGGTGCCTTTCGTTTTAGTTAGTGAGTGTACTTACAGCTCGTGCTCGGTACGAGCAATGATATCGTCTTGAGCATCTGGTGATAGCGCGGTGAAAAACGCTGAGTAGCCTGCAACTCGCACGACAAGATCACGATATTGCTCTGGGTTCTTCTTCGCAGCTAGCAAGGTCTCACGAGAGACGATGTTGTACTGCACGTGCCAACCTTTGTGGTGGTTGAAGAAGGTACGAATCAACATAGAAAGCTTGAGCTTATCCCCTTCAGACTCAACCGCTGCCGGGCTTAACTTCTGGTTAAGCAGCACGCCACCAAGGATCTTATTCGCTTGGATCTTACCGACCGAGTTGTATACCGCTGTTGGACCTAAACGGTCTGAGCCAGAGGATGGGCTTGCACCTTCTGCCAATGGCGTTTTCGCTTTACGACCGTCTGGCGTTGCCATAGTTGAAGCGCCAAATGGGACGTTTGCCGAGATACTTGATGTACCTGCGTAGTAACCTCCGCCAATTGGACCACGCCCATGACGCGTATTAACGAACTGCTCTAGCTCATCAATGTACACTTGGTAAGCGTCTGCCAGTAGTTGGTCTACTGCATCATCATCGTTACCGTATTTTGGTGCAAAGTTGATAAGACGTTGGCGAAGCTGTTCGTTCTCCATGCCGTCGAAATCTTCAGCCAATGCTTTTGCTAGCTGTTGTTGTGAGATAAGGGGCTGGGTGATTTGCGCATCATCGAAAACAAGATGTTTGATTGCTGCTAGGCTGTTACCCAAGTTCGCGATACCGACTTGCAAGCCAGATACCCAATCGTATTTCGCGCCACCTTCTTTCACGGTTTTACCGCGAGCCAAACAGTCATCCACCAGCGTTGAACAGAAGATGTCTTGAGCTTGCTGTTCAAGTACGCTGTCGACTACCGTATCAATCTCAATCGATTTACGGGTGTAGTAGCGGATTTGCTCTGCCCAAGAAGCCGTCACTTGCTCAAAGCTCTCAAAGTTGCCTTTTGCTAATGACTTATCGTGCGGCAAGAAAGCTTTACCCGTTGTTGCATCCACACCTTCGTTCAATGAAGCGAGCAGGATACGAGCGAAGTTAATGAAGCTCATACCCGTACAACGGTAACCCCATTTGCCCGGAACCGCCGTCTCGATACAACCGATAGATGCGTAGTTGTACGCGTCTTCTTTCTCTACGCCAAGCTTGATGAATTCAGGAATAACAATCTCATCGTTGTTGAACGCTGGCATACCGAAGCCACATTTAATCACTTCGATACAACCCATTAAGAACTCTTGGTTCAAACCTTCGTGGTAGCGCACACTCAAGTTAGGTTGCGTCGAACGTAACTGACCGCAAGATTCCAGAATCGCCCAAGAAAGTGGATTCACTGCGTCTTCAGGCTCACCCTTTTCATTCAACTTCTGACCGCCGATACACACGTTTTGGTACAGCGGAGAACCTGCCGATGCTTTTGAGTGCGCGCCAGAGCGAATCTTGTTTACTTCAAGCAGCTTCAACCAGCAGCTTTGTAAAAGCTCTAGTGCAAAGTCTTTTTCAATCGCGCCGTTTTCGATATCGCGAACATAAAATTCGTTTAGGAATTGGTCCATACGACCGAAAGAAACCGAGTGACCATTCGATTCGATTTGTAACATCAACTGAACGAAGTAGCTCAATTGCAGTGCTTGCCAGAAGTTTTCTGGTGCGTGGTTTGCTACATGACGACAGTTTGCCGCAATGCTTTCTAACTCAGCTTTGCGCAGCGGACGCGTCTCTTCTAGCGCCATTTTTGCCGCCAATTCAGCATAGCTCACCATGTGGTCTTGAATGGCAAGCAGTACAATTTCGACCGATTTGTAGAACTGCTCTTTCTTCAAGCCTTCAAAGGTCGAAACATCATTGTTAGCACGGTGCTGACGAACATCCTCTAGCAAACCGTTCATGCCTAGCTTAAGGATTTTCTCGTTATCCACCGCTAGGTGTGCGTCACCCGAAGTCATGTTGCCTTCGGCTTTAATGATGGTGCTGGCTAAGATTTCTTGCTGCTCATCAGTAAACAAGCCATAACAACGGTCTTGAACAGTTTTACCGCGCCAGTACGGTGTGATGCTGTGAATGCTTTGCTTATCTTCTTCAGTGACCGCAAAGCCTGCACCAGGGCGGTCGGCTAGCTCATCAATTTCCGCTTCAATCCAACGTACAGTGTATTCTGGGAAAATAGGCGCAGCACGTACTTTGCTCGCTTGGTTACCGACGATTAGCTCATCGTGTTTAATCCAAATCGTACGAGTGCGTAAGTGCTCTTGCAGTGCTAACGCACGTTGGACAATCACAGGTTTGTCTTCGTTTGCTTGATAAGCACGAGTGTATGCCTCTGCACGCTCGGTACAGACAGGTGGCGTTACGATATTTACCAGTGCCGATTTGTGCGCTTTGATACGCTCAGGAAGGTAATTCAGGTCCATAGTTAACCTCTTACAATCACGTTAAGTTGGGTGTTTTCGCTTGCGTATTGCATGGCGCTTTCTAGCAGTTCTGGTTTGTTTAATGGCTTGTCAGAACACTCGTAAGGCATATCGAGCAAACGGTATTTATTGATGCCGAGCGTGTGGTACGGCAGCAAGTGAAGTTCTTGGCAGCTTTCTAGTGAAGCCGCAAAATCGATGATGTCTTTCAACTCTTCGATGGTGTCATTGAACCCCGGCACCACTGGAACGCGAATCACAATGCGCTTCGCGATAGGTGCCAGTTTTCGGAAATTGTCTTTGATGCGTTTTAGTGAACCTTTCGCCCAGCTAAGAAACTTTTCTTCATCGGTGTGTTTTAAATCCGCCAACCAGCAATCAATATGCGGCGCGGCTTTTTCGACATTCTTCCACGGCACATGCATGCACGATTCAATCGCAGTCGATACTTGGTTGTCATGCAGACGCTGCGCGAGTTCCGCCACCAAATCGGCTTGCATAAGTGGCTCACCACCGGAGAAGGTCACGCCACCTTGGCTTTGGTCATAGAAAGGTTTGTCCTTCATTAAGATGTCGAACAGCATGTCTGATTTCGCCTCTTCACCGCAGACTGTCAGTGCTTGCGTCGGGCAGACATTGCGCAGCGCGATCAGTTGGTCTTCTTTGATGGCTTTGCGATTGATGATGATCTGGTTGTCGATACGTTGAATACCATCACTTACCGTTTCACTACCCGCTGTGGATTGAGTTGTGGCTTGATAAGCAGAAACGCACAGCTGGCAATCTTCCATACAGCTTCGCTGATCAAACAGCAGTGAAAGCTTTTCGCTGCGGCTTTCTGGGTTTTGACACCAAGGGCAAGACAAGCTGCATCCTTTAAGAAAAAGAATGGAACGAATGCCATCGCCATCATGGGTAGAGAATCGTTGGATATTGAAATACATCTCTGCTTGCCTCTTGGTTTCGCTTTCGCTGTGTACTTAATTCGTTTCTTTTTGCTGGTTAAGTCTTATGAACGGCTTTTGTTTGTTCGAATTGAAAGCTTCATTTGAGCGTTCATAAATTTCACTCAACTTTCATTTAGTGAAATTATTATAGTTTCAAATGAAATTTCAATTGATCAAAATCAAGATCTCGTTCGATTGTCAGATCTATAGTGATCCCATCATCAAAACCAAGATTTTGTTTAAGGTAGAAACCATGATTGAACTTTATTTAGATACTGCTGATGTGGCAGAAGTAAAACGCTTTAACCAGTGCCTACCGCTAAAAGGCGTGACAACAAACCCAAGCATTTTGGCAAAGTCAAAACAGGGACTGAATGAAACCCTAACAGGCATGCAAGAAGCACTTGGTGGTACACCTCGTTTCCACGCGCAAGTCGTGAGTTCAACTGTCGAAGGTATGGTGGCAGAAGCGCGCCAACTGAATGAATTGCCTTACGATATGGTGGTAAAAGTGCCAGCAACAGAAACCGGCTTAGCTGCAATTAAGCTAATGAAAAAAGAGGGAATTCAGGTTCTTGCTACCGCTATCTATTCAGCTCAACAAGGTTTCCTCGCAGCACTGTGCGGTGCAGACTACCTAGCACCTTACGTAAACCGCATTGATGCGATGAACGGCAACGGTGTTGAAGTGGTCGCGGATCTTCAATTGTTGCTCGATCAAAACCAACTACCAGCGAAGATTTTGGCAGCCAGCTTCAAGAACACTCAACAGGCGATGGAAGTGATGAAACTGGGCATCGAAGCGATTACGCTACCGACCGATGTAGCAGCACAAATGTTCGCTCACCCAGCAGTAAAACCGGCGGTTGAGCAGTTCGATAAAGACTGGAAAGAGACGTTCGGCGAGAAACTTTCATTTGAAAGCTAATTAAAAGTAGCAGTTAGACGTCTCAATGAATAATAAAGGGAGTCTTAACTCACCTGTGCGCCGGTGAGTTAAGATTCCCTTTTGTATTTCAGATAGAGAAGTAGCGCTACAGTAGTTCTCTATTGGTCAGTGACCAAAGGTACACGCGCTTGAGTAAACTGATTTTGATCCTTTTACGAATACCTCGTTTGGAATGGCGGAGTCGGTTTGGTAGCGCAATGGCTTTCATCTCGGTTTTCATTGCTTTTCCATCCAACAACACAGTAGACCTCCGATGCTATAAGCCAGCAGATCTTTCCAATCAAATGTGGCGCCCAAAATTACAGCCAGAGGCGATGAAGGTTCGATACCAAGCCAAGCTACGACCTGAAGCAATTGCCCCAACTCGACAGCAAACGCAATCAACACCACCAGTGAAACCAGCCAGTTAACGGGCATGGAGAACAAGCTTGCAAGAAAGTAGTAGAGCCAAACCACAACCAGAACATCACCAAATGTCGGACGAATAAAGCTGTCTCGAATATAGAGCGCAATAACGACCAATACGATAAAACACACCAAGCTTTTCAGTCCATTTTTTGCAGAAAATCGCAGGTGGATAGCGCACGTTTCTTCCACCATATCGCTTGGCTGACCAGTGAGAGTTGCTCGCTTAAATATCTTCATGATTCGCCTTTGCACTTTCTTCTTCTTTCTTATTTCGTGCGTACCAATCGATGTTGCGTGTAATGACCATAGTGAAGCTCAAAATTGCGAAACACAGTAATGTCCCCATAACCAATGCGTAGCTTTCTGCTTGTAGCAAGCCAAACAGTAATCCGTAGAGAGTGAGCAAACACACTCCGAATATCGCGCCGTGTTTGGTGTTGCTCAACATACCGCTCACGTACACACTTAAAAGCCCCGTCGATGCGACTGCCGACACCACATATGCCCAGTTAAAGCCCAGATGTTCACTCATCGAAATCAACAACAGATAGAAAAGCGCTAAAGCCAGACCAATAAAACCGTATTGCACAGGGTGAACCGGACGCGCTTGGAACAGCTCCAGTAAGAAGAAACTCGCAAACACTAATGTGATAACCAATAGTGAATAGTTCACAGCTCGGTGGGATTTCAAATAGTGGTCCACGGGATCAATCAAATCTACGCCCATTTGTCGCTGTTCAAGCTCGTGACAAGCGTGATTCGATGACAAACAGCTTTGGAACAGCTGCGCGATATTGGTAGAGAAGTTATTGCTCGCCCATTGTGCATTAAATCCATCCTCAGAGACTTCTGATGACACCGGTAAGTAATCACCGATAAAGCTTGGATGTGCCCAAGTTGAAGAGAGTTCAACCGTTGTTTGACTGCCGATTGGTGTGACTTGAAGCTGCCCCATCCCTTGTAGCAAGAAGTTAAGATCGAATGCCAAAGGTTGTGCTGGGTTTAGGTCTGCAAGTGTCAGATCACTGTGGAAGCCTTGTGGTAACTGATTTAACCCCGTTCCCGGTGCGACTTCGATATCAGAGCTCGCCATGGTCATGTCATCCAAACGAATCAATCCACGGCTGTCTTCAATGCCAACGACTAGGCTCATGTTGTCAATATCAAGCCCCTGCAATGCCGTGAGATCGTCTGCATCGAAAGTGCCTTTCAGTGCCACTTGTGCTTTGTATAAACGCGCGCGGTAAATGCCTCGGTACTTTTCAAAACTGTCCAGATTCGCGCTCATATCAAAAGTGCTAGGTAGGAGGAATTTACGACGCTCTTTAATCTGTACTTTGTCATCTCGGTAACTGGTTTCGGTGTAGTTAACCATGATGAATGGGCCAATGATGCGCTGTTCGCCGCTGCTGCTGCGTGCGATGTCGTTTCTGACTTCATCTTGGCGATATGAGCGTTCTGAGATCAGCCCTGTGACCATTGAAAGCGGGATTTGCAGTAAGACAAACAAAAACAGCACGAAGGCGAACTTCGTGCCGAGTTGGTTATTGAGGATCTTTTTCATGTTTCATTCTCCATTTGCTGATGGAAGTAATCTAAATCAGCAATTTGGAGAACGAATAGAGCTAATGTGGAGTTTCTATGGAGTTGGTAAAATCAGGGTCACTTTCACGCCAGAATCGACGTTTTCGACTTGTAACTGACCTTTGTGCAGCTTGATCACTTGCTCAACAAAATTCAGCCCGAGCCCAGTGCTCTTAACGCCATTTTCCCGAGCGAGGGAGTAGAAGCGTTCCGTCAAACGCGACATCGCGTAGTCGGGAATGTGAGGACCTGAATTGAAAATCGACAGGCACATTTTCTCTTTCGCGACCTCAGCTTTCCATTCAATGCATCCCTCCGAATCAACAAAATCCAGCGCATTGTCCATCAAGTTAAAAACGGCTTGTTTCAGTAAGAAGGCATCACCAAGCACGGCGAGATGGTCATCAATTTGGATGTTGGCAATCACCGACTTTGCACTCAAGCGCGCATCCGCCGATTCAACCACTTCATTGACCATTTGTTTTAGCGAGATAGCTTCGACTTGCTCTAGCTCGGGGCGCTTTTCAAGACGAGCCAGTTCGAGCAACTTATCAATCAATGACTGCATGCGGTCGCTTTCTCGCTCAATGTTGCCAGCAAAGCGCGTGACCTTTTCTGCAGGCAACGGCATTTGCAATATTTCACTCGCGCCTTTAATCGCTGATAACGGGCTTTTCAGCTCATGAGTCAGCGTCTGTACGTACTCTTCCACATATTGTTTACCATCGAGTTGATTGCGCATCTTCTCTAATGCGTCGCTTAGCGTGCCGTACTCATAAAAGATACGAAATGTCGGCTTAGAGACCTTTTCACCTTCACCCATTTTGGTCGCGTAGTCTTCTAGCTTGTTCAGTGCTGAGTGAATTCGCCAAGCAAACAATGCCCCTGCCAATAGCACTAAACCACTCATCCACACCATCCAAAACAGCACATTGCGTTTAGAAAGATCGATGAAGGGTTGTACTGAGCGATTGGATTTTGCCACCGTCACGCTGCCAATGATTTCACCTTTGTGGTAAATGGGCGCAGCCACGTGCATAACGGTTGAGAGCGGATCTTTCGGGTCTTCGATGGTACTGCGCGCGCCGTATTGACCACGCAACGTGAGATATACATCGTTCCATTGCGAGTAGTCTTTGCCTACGTCTTGCTGCCAAGAATCCGCAATCACAATGCCTTGTTTATCGGTAATGTAAATTCGATGGTTAATCGCTTTTTTGCCAATTTCCCAAATGCGCGCTTGAGGCTCTCGCTGCCCATAAGCCGCTAGTAGTTTGGAGAAGCGACTTTCAGACAACTTTCCGTTCGCAACATCTTCTTCTGCCAATACTGCAAGCAAGTTCGCCATATCCACCAGCGTCTCTTCGGTGGTTTGACGCACGGTTGGCTTAAGTTCTTGGACGACCGTTTTGCTCACCATGTAAGCCGTCATTCCGACTAAGATGAAGTAGAGAAAAAACAGTCTGAGTCCAAGAGGGATCTTCGGCCAGCGATTCATCATTCACCTTTAATGCAGTAAAAGTAACCAAAGCCACGCTTGGTACAGATGCGTTCAGACATCTCAAACGGCTTCAACTTATGGCGAATGGCTTTGATGTGGGTATCAATATTGCGCTCGTACGCAGCTTCCGGCGCCATGTCAGCAGCGACCATAAGTTGCTCTCGGCTCAATACATTGGAAGAGACAGAAATCAGTTTATCGAGGATTTTGAACTCCACCGCGGTCAGCCCAAGCATTTGCCCGCCAACACCGTAGTCGAAGTTCTGCGCAACTAAATCATGGTTCAATGGAGGTTGTTCTGGAACAGCTACAGGCTCTGGTTTGTCCTCCATCATTGGCGCTTTAGCTTTGATTCGAAGTTTAATGCGAGCCAACATTTCGCGCGGGCTAAATGGCTTAGTCACGTAATCATCCGCGCCAATTTCCAAACCGACTACGCGGTCAATTTCATCGCTTCTTGCGGTGAGAAAGATTATGGGAATATCAGAAAACTCACGGATGGTTTTGCATAATTCAAAACCATTGCCATCCGGTAAGCCTACGTCTAACACAAGTAACGCTGCGGAGTTGTGCTGCAAAAAAGCTAAGCCCTCTCCTGCTGTTGCAAACCACTCTGCGTGGTAGCCATCCATCTCTAATACATGAATCAGGTTCTCTGCGATAGCAGATTCATCCTCGATAATAAGGACGGTGGGTTGTTCGCTCAATGTCTTAGCCTCATTGACGGTGTTTATCTTTATGTTGGTATTATCACTTAATTTGGGGCCAAGGCTAGTGGATTGATGCAGCAAAGGCGCAGTTCGTGGATAATACTAATCAAACACACTTCTATTCAGCATAATAAATTTATCACTTAGATTAATGAGTCACCACAATTGTGAATACAATGATTTCAACCATTGATATGAACAGTGTTCATTTTAAACTCAAGTTATCAATTCGATTTTATTTAAAGGACAGTCACTGATGAAAAGAGCGCTAATCCCCCTGGCTTTACTGACTTTGCTCTCAGGTTGCGCCAGCATGTCTCCGGATGAGTGCAAAACGGCGAACTGGTACAACGTAGGTTATCAAGATGGCCGAGATGGCAACGATCCAAACATTATCAATAGCTATACCGAAGACTGTGGTGAAGCGGGTGTGACACCCGACCGAGCGAAATGGAAAGAAGGCTTTGATAAAGGCACTATCCAATATTGCTCACCAGACAATGGGTACACTGTCGGTATCGAAGGCAAAGAATATTACGGTGTATGCAGCAGCAAAGAGTTTATTGAGAACTACCAGTTAGGTCATCAAGAATATCAACGCCAGCAACGCATCCAACAAATCGATACTGAAATCTCGGTCATCGATAATCAGCTTGATGGCAATCCAGACAAAGATAATGCCAAGAGACTGAAAGAGAAGAGAAAGCGATTGGCTGACGAGCGTTCAAGCCTCTTGTCGCCAACCATCAACTTGAATCTGAATTTCTAAATCGATTGGATTTAGCTTCTAAAAATTCATGGCCCTAGCTCAGTTCTAGGGTCATGAATTGACTGTTCGGATCGAGTTCGTAATCCCCGAACGGCTCGCAGTACACAAAGCCATGCTTTTCATACAACAGGCGCGCTGGTTTAAAAAACTCCATCGAGCCCGTTTCTAAACTCAAGCGCTGCAAACCTTTTTGCTTCGCTTGCTCAATCACATGAATCAATAATTGAGATGCCACACCTTGGTTTCTTGCCGTAGGCGTGGTGCGCATGGATTTCAGCTCCGCGTGTTGGTCATCCAACTCTTTAATCGCCGCACACCCAAGCAGTTGCTCACCTTTCCATCCTGTCCAAAATGTCACTTCTGGCGCTTTGAGCTTATCTAAATCTAACGCATGCACGCTTTCTGGTGGTGACGTGGCGTACATGTCCTGTAAATGTCCTTCCAACAGCGCTATCACTTGCGGCCGTTCTAAATTGTCGATTTCAATCCTCATCTTTCCATCCTTGGTTTTTCCTAGCTAAAGCGGCTGTCTCATAATATGTTGCGGTCCAACGGGGCCCCCGTGGTAAAGCTCATTGGTATCTTCAAACCCTGATTTTAAATAGCACTGATAAGCGGGTATGTTACGGCAATTCACAGTGAGATAAAGCGCATCAAACTCGGGATAATGGCGTTTGGCGAAATCGGCAAACTGTTGAATGGCTTGCTTGGCGATGCCTTTGCCTTGATGACGGTGATCCACCAGCAAAGCACGTACGCCTAAACTGTTTTTCGGGCAAAAATCGTATTTCTCGCTGTAAGCTGCATCAAATAGAAAAAAGCCAACCACGTCATCGTCTGCCAAAATCAGATGCGGAAGCTCTGTGGGTTCAAGACGTGTAAGCATTTCACCCACATCCGCGACCGTAAACTGCGATTGCTCTTCTAGAACGCTAAGTTCGCAAGTGTGTTCATGTCGCTCAGGCGAATACTTTTCAATAGTAATCATAATCTTCCTTGTTGTTTTTATGCTCGATTCATACAGGGTATGTCGTAAATAGAAATACCTAGTGTCGTATTTCCCACTCGCAGGCAAACGTTTAGCACTCTATTATCCTCGCCATTCGATAGAGAGGTTTCCATGTCCCGTTTTTTACTTTGTAGTTTTGCACTCGTTTTACTCTACCCTACTGCCATTGATTTGTATCTTGTTGGTTTGCCTCAAATTGCGTCAGATCTCAACGCCAGTGAGTCTCAGTTGCATATTGCGTTTTCGATCTATTTAGCTGGCATGGCTACCACCATGTTATTCGCGGGGAAAATTGCAGACTCTGTGGGACGAAAGCCTGTTGCCGTCGTCGGCGCGATGATCTTCGTGCTCGCGTCTTTTCTCGGCGGGATGGCTGAGCAACCAAACACTTTCTTGATTGCTCGCTTTTGCCAAGGCATCGGGGCTGGATCTTGCTATGTCGTCGCGTTCGCGATTTTACGCGACACATTAGACGATGAACGCCGCGCGAAAGTATTGTCGATGCTCAATGGCATCACCTGTATCATTCCAGTGATCGCACCCGTGATTGGTCACTTGATTATGCTGAAATTTCCTTGGCCGAGTTTGTTTACCACGATGGCAGGAATGGGCATTCTCGTCAGTGTATTGGCCATTTTTGTTCTCAAGGAATCACTACCCAGCCAACAAGGTGAAGAACAGACAACGCCAGAGAGCCATCAAGAGACTTTCTTCGAGCGATTTTTTATCAGTAGGCTGATCATTACTGCACTTGGAGTGACCACCATCCTGACCTTTGTTAACGCTTCACCAATTGTTGTGATGAGTATGCTTGGTTTTGATCGCGGTGGCTATTCTTCCATCATGGCGGGGACTGCGACGATCAGTATGTTGATTTCGTTCTCGGCGCCATTGGCATTGGGGATTTTCAAGCAGCGAACCTTAATGATGAGCTCTCAAGTATTGCTCGTTTGTTCAGCCATCGTGCTCAGTGCAGCCCATTTCCATGATGGACAACCTTTTTACTATGTGTTCGGACTTGGGCTGATTTGCGCAGGCTTCGCTTGTGGCTTTGGCGTGGCCATGAGCCAAGCGCTCAGCCCATTCTCTCAACAAGCTGGCGTGGCAAGCTCGTTACTGGGCATTGCTCAAGTTTGTAGTTCCGCGTTCTATATTTGGTTTATGGGTTTCATCGGCGTTACTGCACTGAATATGTTGGTGTTTATCTTAGTGCTAGGTAGCGTAATCAGCCTTGCTCTAATACTATTGATTCCAAAGCCTGTTCACGATACCCATTATGAAGAAATCCCTAGCGCGACTTGATTTAAACTTACTGTTCACTCTGCAATTATTGTTGCAAGAGCAAAGCGTCTCGAAAACCTCGAAAAAGCTGAACGTTACGCCCTCTACCGTAAGTAAGTCGCTCAACAAACTTCGTCATTGGTTCGATGATCCTTTGTTTGTCAAAACACCTAAAGGTCTTGCGCCAACGTCTTTGGCGCAAAGCATGGAGCAAGATCTTGCAGAATGGCTGCAAATTGGCAGCCAGATTGCAGAAAAACGCAGCGATATTACGCCTAAAGGAGTGCGTTTTGATATCACGATTGAGTCGCCATTAGTGCTCACAGTGCTGGACAGACTCATCGTCGCTATCCACCAGCGATACCCTGAAGCGAAAGTAAAAACCAGTAACTGGGATTACGATTCACTCGACGCCATCATTCGAGGCGAGGCGGATATCGGTTTTACCGGCCGAGAAAGTCACCCGAGATCGAAAGAGTCGTTGGATCTTCTGCCGTATTTCTTGGATTTTGAGATTCTATTTTTTGACCTGCCGATGGTGTATTTACATAAAGATCATCCGGCATTACAGCAAGAGTGGAATCTCGAGACCTTTCTGAGCTACCAACACATCAATATTGTTTGGGAAAAAAGTGAAACTTGGGCGTTGGATGAAGTATTAACGGAACTAGGGCTACAGCGCTCTATCGGGCTGACGATGTCCAACTTTGAGCAATCCCTTTTTATGGCAGCGCAGCCGACGCATGACATGATCACCACCGCGCCGCACTATTGCAAAAGTTACACAGAAAAGCTGCATCTCGATTTGGTGTGCTTGCCAATTCCATTAGACCAAGCTCAACAAGACAAGTTACTGATTCCATTTACCATGATTTGGCATAAACGCAATGCGTACAATCCCAAATTGCTATGGTTGAAAAACACCATTAAGTCATTGTACAAACAACCTTCCCAACCACAATAAGACTCAGGCTAAGGTCAGGTTTTCTCTGGTTATTTTTAATGACTTTCTTGCTCTGATAGCTATAACTAATCACTTTATCAACTAATAAAAATGTTCTTTTGGATCTACACTAGCTGTTCATTTACACGCTAAGGATCAAGGATGTCGACCTTTTTACTCACTGCCATTGCAATGCTGGCGTTCGCTGCCAATTCATTATTGTGCCGACTTGCATTGGCCGAAGGGTTAATTGATGCAGGAAGCTTCACTCTCGTTCGATTGATATCTGGCGCTGTTATCTTAATCGCATTGCTTGTCGTGAGAGGTCAGTGGAAAACCGATCGGCCAACGTCTCGCTTTCGCTTTTTTGCTGGCGTGGCGTTATTTGGTTACGCTGCCCTTTTCTCTTTCGCGTACTTACAACTGGCGACAGGAACAGGTGCTTTGCTTTTGTTTGGTGCCGTGCAACTTACGTTACTGGCAATCTATTGGTGGCAAGGTGAGCGCTTTCAGTTTCTCGAAATCATCGGTATCGGCCTTTCAATTGTTGGATTTGTTTGGTTGATGTTGCCATCTGCCACGCGCCCCGATATTAGCTCTGCACTTCTCATGTTGATTTCTGGCGTTTGTTGGGCTGCGTTTACTGCGCTCGGTAAACAAGCGCCTTCTCCAAGTAGTGGAATCACGTGGGGATTCATCGCAGCATCAATAATTGGCGTGCTCCTTTCGCCATTAATCTTGTCCTCAATCCACCTTTCTTTGAGCGGAGTGTTGCTCGCTATCGCATCTGGTGCCATTGCCTCTGGCCTTGGTTATACACTTTGGTACCAAGTCGTACGTAAGCTCTCTTTACTTCAAGCCGCCGTCAGCCAACTTTCCGTGCCAGCCATTGCTTTACTACTCGGCAGCATCGTACTCCACGAGCCTCTTTCACTGCATACTCTTTTAACCAGCGGCATCATTCTTGGTGGGATCGCTTTGGTTTTTTTATCTCGATCCAAAAAAACAAACGAACAATCGGCAAGCCGATAAAAAGTAATAACTTTCCCTCTCAAATACCCATTCATCATCTATGCTTTTTAAAGCAGTAAAGCTCATTGCAGATGGTACAAGTGGTCTGCTTTGGTACCAGGCGAAGAATATAAGGTGAGAATTGGCTCACACAATGCAGCGATTTTGTTTCAAAAGTGAGAATCATCACAGATCGCGAATTTGCTCGTTTTAGGCGTTTCACCAATAACGCCAAGGGCTAGCACGAGATCAAGCCAAATACGCACTTTTTGTTTTGACAAAGGGTTTACAAAGCACACTTTTTCACCCGCTATATTCCGCCCCCCGAATTTATTCAGAACAAGATTCTGATTATTCATATAAGAAATTCATCAACTTATAACGATAAGCCTGAGCAAACTTTGACACTATGAACGACAAAATAAAATTCGCTATTAAAGTATCGCTTAGCCTAACTCTGGCTTATCTGATCCCGTTTGCCATGGGTTGGCCGCAAGCATCGACGGCCGCAACCACAGTGATGCTGATTGCATCCACAGGCAGTCGTCGTGAATCCCTCGCCAAAGGTACCTTACGCGTGTTAGGTACATTGGTTGGTGCCGTGGTTGGCTTGTTACTGGTGGGGTTGTTTGCTCAAGACCGCTTGCTGTACATGCTGAGCGTGTCGGTTGTGGTCTCATTCATTTTTTACTTCCGTAATGCCTATCAAAAAGATCCTACGCTACTCATGCTGACCGGTGTGATGACGTTGATGATGTCCAATGGCGGTGACGCAGAAGGTGCGTTCCTTTATGGCGTTGACCGCGCCTATATGACGGTGTTTGGGGTGGTGGTTTACACACTCGTGGGAACTTTCTTATTCCCGACCAAAACAGAACAAAACCTAAGACAGCTCATCGAACAACTCAACCAAGCACAACGCGCGTTGTTCACCACTATCTTGCAAAATTTCGAGCAAAAATCGGCAGGGCGAATCTCTCCTCAAGAAGGCGGAGAAGAAAATCCAGAAGCGGAAGAGCCACAACCTAGCGTGGACACTCTCATCGAACAGATGTTTGCCGCTCAAAATGCGCTCGAACAGCGCTTTGCCACGGTCAGTGTGGAATGCAGCGACGTGTCCGCCTACATGAAAGAGTGGCGCTTGGCAGTTCATTTGAACAAACAGGTAACGCAACAATTGACCGTCGCGGCGCACAGCCACTTTAGCCACCAGCAAGACCGTGAAAGCATCAGCAACTTTGATCAAGCCGTGGCGGAAATTGACGCGCTATTTGATACCTGCCAACAAGTCTGGGACGAAAAAGAACCCGCTTATCGTGCTCAGGAATTCAAAGTCAAATACAACCAAGCGTTGCTTGAGGACGCAGCTCACCTAGAGAAAGGCTCTGCGCTTACGCTTGGTCACCTATTGGAACTGATGCATCAAAACTTGTCACGTTTAGCTGAGAGCATTAGCTGTATTGACTCTGTGACGAATAATGTCTCCTTTGACGTGCCACTGCCGAAACCGAAAGGCAAGTTTCTATGGTGGGACGCAGAAAACTTTAAAACTGCGGTCAAAACCTTTGTTACCTATTGGGTTGCAGGACTGATTTGGATTTACTTCAATCCACCAGGCGGCTACTCATTCGTGGTCTTCTCGACCATGTTTATGTCTTTGCTGTCGTTCGTGCCTGTGCACCCAATTTTGTTGCTTGTGCTGTTCACTTTCGGCTTCTTGTTCGCGGTACCTTCTTACGTCTTCATCCTTCCGCAATTGGATCTCGGATTAGAACTTGGCCTGTTTATCTTTATCTACACCTTTATCGGTTTTTATCTGTTTAACGGGCCAGTGACGATTTTCTATATGATTGGCTTGTTTGTTCTCGGTTTAGATAACAACATGTTCTATCACTTCGGGATCCTCATGACGATCATGCTGTTGTTTTACATGGTGGTGTTCATGATTATTTTCGCGCACTACTTCCCGTTTAGCTCACGACCAGAACACCTCTTTTTGACCATAAAAGAACGCTACTTCCGACATACCCGAGAGCTCTTCACTACCTATCAACAGCAGTCCAGCTCGGTTGTTACGCCGCTCAAACGGGCCTTGCACTTGGTGACGCTCAATGTCTCATCGAAAAAGCTCAAAGTGTGGGGTTCGAAAATCAACCACAAACACTTTGATAAAACCACGCCAGAAGCGATCGGCGCGTTTAGCAAAGCGTGTGATGTACTCAGTAATCACATCAACATCTTAATGGCCGCCGAGAAAAAGTTGATGACCAATCCACTAATTACTCAGCTTCGCCAACAGCACCGCGATTCCATCATTCCTTTGATGGCGGGCGCTTTAGCCAGCCATCAAGCAACACAAGAACTCGACTCCGTATTCGACCAATACAGTCAAGATTACCAAACATTCGAAGATAAACTGGAAGATTTTTTTAGTGAGTTGGATTTATCTGACTACGCTTATTCAGAGATAGCCGGTTTTTATATCTTGCTGAATTTAAAACGGAACGTGTTCGAAGCAATCAAGCATTGCAAGCAAACCTACGAGGATATCGATTGGGTGAACTTACAACAGAAGCGTTTTTAAAGGTGGGGATATGATGCTTCCAAAACTAACCAAACCAAGCCTCGCCATACTTTCTTTGCTCGGACTCAGTGCGTGTACCACGGTAGGACCAGATTATGTTCATCCAAAGCAGGCGCCACTGCCAAGTGACTGGTCGGTGCAAAAAGCAGCAGCCAAAGATACGCAGCAATCAGAGCAACAGCTACAACAATGGTGGCAGCAATTTAATGACTCGACTCTTAATCAGCTGGTTGAGTTGGCGAGCAAACAAAACCTCGATTTAGAAGCCGCAGGGCTACGAATTGTACAAGCACGTTCATTGCTTGGTATTTCGACGGGCTTGCAATACCCACAAGTTCAAACCGTGTCAGGAAACCTAGCGCGTGCCTACGTAAATGATCAGGGCGTGAATAACGCCACTTTGTCGTTTGATGCTGCTTGGGAAATGGATGTTTGGGGCAAGTATGCTCGCGGTATTGAGTCGGCAGAAGCGGGTTACTACGCATCCATCGCATCGTATCACGACATCATGGTCACTATAACCGCCGAAGTGGCGCGCAATTACATCAACTATCGCACATTCCAAGAACGTATTTTGCTGTCTCGCCGCAATATCGAGATTCAAGAGCGTGTCGTACGTATTACTCAGGTGCAGTTCGACTCTGGCAACGTTACAGAATTGGACGTTCAACAAGCTAAAAACCAACTCTACACCACCAAAGCAGCGTTACCGAGCCTCGAAGTGGCAATGAAGCAGTCACGTACTGTGTTGGCTTTGCTACTGGGTCTGTTACCAGAAGAAGTAGATCGACTGCTACAGTCGGATGGGATGCACAAGCAAATCGCTGAGTACGAAGCCCAGTTCAAATCGACGGGCAGAAAATCGGCGCTATCAGGCACCGACGAGCGCTCCATTGTGCCACGTCCACCGCTTTTGGATACGCAAGTGGATGCTAACTTAGTGATGCGACGTCCGGATTTGCAAGTCTCTGAGATGCAAGCTCGCGCGCAAAGTGCGCAGATTGGCGTGGCAGAAACCGCTCTGTACCCAAGCTTTTCGTTGTTCGGTTCCATCGGTATCGACAGTACGGTTCCCGATGGCAGCAGTTTCAGTTTTAGCGATTCGCTCACCATGGTGGTTGGCCCAACGTTCAGTTGGAACATTTTCCAATACGGACGCGTGAAAAATAACATTCGTTTCGAAGATGCTCGCTTCCAAGAAACGCTGACGAACTACAACAAAAAGGTACTGCAAGCCGTTAATGAAGTCACCAATGCAATCGAAGCGTATGACCTGTATTTGCAACAAAAAGATTTACGCTTGCAATCGGTCAACTCTTCCATTCGTGCGTTCAACATATCCATGACACAGTACGAAAACGGACAAATTTCATTCGAACGTCTGCTCAACTCGGTAGAGAAAATGACCCGCGCAGAGGACAGCTACGCAACGATCAAAGGTAATGTTGCGAACCAAGTTGTCGCGCTCTACAAAGCCCTCGGTGGAGGCTGGCAAACCCAAACAGGCAAACCCTTCCTCAGTGAATCTATTGCCAAGCAAATGACAGAACGAACTGACTGGGATGGTTATTTAAATGAAGAAAACCGCGTATTGCCGCCTTTGCGCCTCGAAACTCCGGCTGAGACCAGTGATGAAAACAAAACGGAGGATCGGTAATGCCTCATGAACTCTCTTGGGGAGACGTTTACTTTTCTCCTACGCTACTCGTGCTCTTTCTCGCCGTCACGGCCACGTGGATAACGGTGATGATATTGAACAAGACACGTTTGTCTCGCTTCATCGCTTTTCCGTCTCTGACGTTTATTGCCATCATGGTCGGTTATGTGGTGGCCATCGACAGCTTTTATATTCAATTTTAGGTGCCAAACAAGATGAAAAAACTATTCGTAATCGCACTCAATCTTGTCATTCTTGGTGGCGCAGCTTGGCTCGGCTATCAAAAGTTTGAGGAATACTTTAATAACCCATGGACACGAGATGGGCAAGTGCGTGCTAACGTCATCAAAGTGGCTCCTCGCGTATCAGGCCCAATTGTAAATGTCGCGGTGCAAGACAACCAAGAAGTAAAAACGGGGGATTTACTGTTTGAAATCGACCCTGCGACTTACCAGGTTGCGTTATCTCAAGCCGAAGTAGCACTGGAGCGCTCCATTGTTAGCTCTCGCGGTAAAAAAATCGAATATGACCGCTTAAAAGACATTCGTGCCAAAGACCGTGGCGCAGTTTCTCATAAGGATCTGATTCGTCGTGAAATCGCTTACGAAGAGTCGCTACTGCAAATCAAATCTGCAGAAGAGCAACTAAAATCAGCACGCCTTAATCTCAGCTTTACCAAAGTTTATGCGACCGTCGATGGTTTTGTATCTAACCTCGATATTAGAAACGGTACGCAAGCGGTCGCAAACCAACCACTGCTCGCACTGATCGACAAAAACAGCTTTTGGGTATTTGGTTTCTTCCGTGAAAACCAACTTGCGCAAATCGAACCTGGCAGCCAAGCGCGTGTCACTTTGATGTCTCACCCAGACACGCCAATTGACGCGACGGTTGACTCGATTGGTTGGGGTATTGCGCCCAAAGACGGCACGGTCGGCTACAACCTTCTGCCAAACGTAAACCCTGTTTTTCAGTGGATTCGCTTAGCACAACGTATTCCGGTGCGAATCTCCCTACAAGAACTTCCTGAAGATGTTGATCTTCGATTCGGGCTTTCTGCGTCCATCATGGTGATGAAAGAGTCATCCGCAGACAGTGAACAATAACTAAGTGAGAAGAGCCATGGTCATTGGTAAAAACCTCAAAAACATTAATGAAGAAAACAACTTCTTCTATCTAACCTTAGCGCTAGTGATTTTGTTGCTAGGGAGTGCGATGGCACAAGTAGTAGGTGAAGGGACGATTGAACACATACTTCAGGCTTTCACGGTTCTGACGTTTATCGTCTGTTTTGCGAGCCTTCGCTTTGACAAAACCTGGTCTCGTTTCCTCTACAGCCTGTTTGGTGTTTGGGTTCTTGTGATTGTGATCAAGACCGTTTTCGACATCAGAGAGATGAATGTGGTGATGCTTGCCCTCACCTTTGCGTTCTTTTTCGGCACTTTTAAATCCATCGCAAGACAGATTCTTTTCACCGGCCATGTCAACAGCAACAAAGTCATTGGCTCGGTAGCGCTTTTCTTGCTGCTTGGTCTGATGTGGGCGATTGCCTACCTCATTCTGCTTGAGTTTTCGCCTGAAGCCTTTACCGGTATGGAAGCGATTTCTTGGGGGCAGAACTTCTCCAATGCAGCGTATTTCAGTTTCGTTACCTTAACCACGCTCGGTTATGGCGACATTAGTCCTCTAACACCACTGGCTCAAGTCGTGGTGTATTTAGAGGCCATCACAGGTGTTTTTTATATGGCGATTGTTGTTTCAAGTCTCGTCAGTTCTAACATTGATCATCAGGTAAACAAAAATGGATAAACAATCGGTAAAAATCGACAGTAAGCTTTTCATCAGTAATATGGTGGAATCAGCAATACGCATTGGCTTGATCTTTGTCTTGCTGATGTTTACGTACGACATCATCAAACCCTTCATACTTCCGGTTATTTGGGGCGCTATTATAGCCGTCGCTTTAATGCCGCTTACCCAAAAATTGCAGCGTGTATATGGTGGTCGCAGAGGCCTGGCAGCCACAACCATTGCTTTACTTGGTATTGCCCTCCTTGTCACGCCACTTGTTATGGTATCAGGCTCCATTGTGGATGGTGCAACGCACGCGCTTGAAGTACTACAAAATGGACAAGTGAAAATACCAGGGCCAAAAGCTTCCGTAGCGGATTGGCCTATCGTGGGTGATAAGCTCTACGAAGTGTGGACCCTATTCGCTACTAATCTTGAACAAGCTATTCAAACCTTTATGCCACAAATAAAGGCAGGGCTCACATCTTTACTGGGTACACTTGGGGGCGTATTGGGAAGTTTACTGCTTTCAATCTTGTCACTTGCGATTGCAGCAGGTTTCATGACGTACTCTGAATCTGCGGCATCAGGCCTAAGAACCATCGCGATTCGAACCGCAGGTGAAAACGCAAAAAGCTGGACCACGCTTATCGCAGCGACAATTAAAAGCGTACTGCTTGGCGTAGTCGGTGTAGCGGCGATTCAAGCACTGTTGATCGGTGCTGGTTTCTTCGTATTTGGCGTTCCGGCAGCAGGTTTACTCACACTGCTTCTAATGATTTTATGTATCGCTCAGCTCCCGGCGTTGCTCGCTGTGCTACCTGTGATTGGCTTCATGTACATGACCCAAGACACCTCAACAGCAACCATGTTTACTGTTTGGGTCGTAGTTGCGGCTCTTTCTGAAAACCTGTTCAAACCAATGTTAATGGGACGTGGCGTCGACGTGCCAATGCCTGTGATTCTGCTCGGTGCCATCGGTGGTATGCTTTTCTACGGCATCGTTGGTCTGTTCTTAGGTGCCGTTATCCTAGCAATTTGGTATGAGTTATTTGTTTGGTGGTTAAGCATTGAGAAAGCACAACAGCAAGAAGAAATGGCAGAACAACAAGACGCTTCTAATGACCAATCAGAACCTGGACACGGTGCAGGCATATAATAAATCAATAAGTTAGAAATAAATTTAATCTATAACTTATGATATCAAACCGCTGCATTTCAGCGGTTTGATTCTATTTGGATCACAGTTTCGTCGTAATAAATGCGATAAAAATGACGTTCTTGTTAAATTTTCATACTTATTACACTTGGGAGTTGCAATCGGGCAATGAACGATGCACTCTCGATGACCACTAATTTGCTTAGGATAAAAACAATGAAATTGATCAAGCCTTTAACTTGTGCGCTTGCTCTCGCAATGAGTGGCATGGCATTCGCAGATGTAACCGTGAGTGTTCCTGACAACGTTTCAGTATTAGCGGCTAACGGTGAAAAAGCAGATCTTTCGGGTGGTTTTTTCGCCTCTGAAAGAACACTGACGTTACCTGATGGCCTTAACCAAGTCGTATTTCGTTTCGCCCCTTACTTCAACCAAGGTAATGACCGTTTAAGTGTTGAAAGCGATGTTATCGTTACACGATTTGACGCGACCAATGCCGAACTCACTCTACAAATGCCAGAATACCGCAACCTACGTGATGCGGAAGAGAAGATCAAAGACTTAGATTGGAAACTGGTTGATGATTCTGGCAACGCAATCGCGGTTGACCAGGACAAGTTGCTCAAACCGGGTATGCAAATCGGTCGTGATTACGTGCGTGAAATCGAAGATTATAACCAAGCTGGCGGTGCAGCAGCCGTGGCTTTTGCTGGCGCAGCAACCATGCAGCCAGTCACGCTTCCTGCAAAGGTTCCTGCGGATATGAAGCAAGTGAGAGCAACTGCGGTTAAAGCGGATTCGACAGCTGAAGAGATGCTGCACTTCTGGTACCAAAAAGCAGACGCAGAAACCAAAGCTCGCTTTAAGAAATATGTTAATCAACAGTAAATCTGGTTAACTTTATCGATATTAAAAAAGCCACTTCACGTGGCTTTTTTGATCAAAAATTAGGAAGCTTGGACAACTTTAGTATTGGCGATCAAGTCATGCAACAATCGTCGCTCCGGATGAAAGAACAACAATGCCAAATTTACCAACGGGATCCCCGGAATGAGCATCTCCAGCAAGTAGCTAATAACAAGCCTTAACCCTGCTGTAACTTTCGTTGCCTTACTATCATTTTTCATTACAACTTTAATACCAATCATGCGCATACCAATGGTTTGCCCATGACTCAATGCATTCCAGTTGATCATTAAAACCGTTGGTAAAGAAAGCAAGTAAAACGCCTGAGTTTCACGAACAAGCGTGAGGTTATCTGCTAAAGAGAGCTGAAAGTCGTTAAGAAAAGAGTTAATACTCAATGCGATGATTAACACGACCACCATCGCAAAGAGCAGGTCGATAAAACCAGCAATGATTCTCTGTTGCTTGCTCGCGATAAAAGCATACATGGACTTCAGTCACCTCAATGTAATTGGTTAAGCGAGAATGACTGAGTGTACAGACGCGCAATGGTGAGCGCAGTTTAGGTATTGCCAACATAATATTCAACTAAGAACATACTAAATCGCGATCGTATCTCAAAAGTAATCATTACATCTTGAGCATAACCGTATCAATTTAACAAAACGCTACCAGTAACGTTCGTAAATGATATTTCCCCCAGTTTGATGGCGATACTTTTCCAAGCCTAGCTCTTGTAAAACGGGCACGGTATCTTTGATCATTTGTGGATTCCCACACATCATGACAAAGCTACGCTGAGCTGAGAATGGCGCATCAGCGGCGTTGGACAGTAAACCCGATTCGATGAGTTCAGGAATTCGGCCTTGTAATTTACCGTCAACCACTTCCCTGCTGACTATCGGTATATACTTTAATCTGCCTTCATATCGTTGCTGAAGCTGTTCAATAAGGTATTTATAAACCAGATCTTTTTCGAAACGAACGGCATGAACCAGCACAATGCGCTCATTGTGAGGCGGTAGGTTTATATCATCCAGCAGCGACAAAAACGGTCCAATCCCCGTACCTGTAGATAGCAGCCACAGGTCATGAGCCTGTTTAGGAATAGAGTCATGGATTAAATCGCCATGTGCGGTGGCACCGACATAAATGCTATCACCAGATTTAAGCTTTTGGAGCCGTGGAGAAAGTTGTCCTTGAGGGTCGGCTACTATTAGAAATTCCAACCAATCGAATTGCTCGCTTGGCGCATTAACCACAGAGTAAGCACGGCTGATCGGCTTACCTTCATCATCAAGCAAAGCAAGCTTGGTGAATTGGCCAGCTTTAAATGAAAGAGGCGCGCCAGATATTCTCAAACTGAACAGCTCACCTGTCCAATCAATGCGTTTCTCAACTCTTGCGAGGTTGAAACCTTTGAGTTCAATCATGAGACACCTCCTATCTGGTTACTCTTAGTTAAACTTACGCCTTCAACTCGATTATGTAAAGTTTCTAGTTTACATAATCAAACCACTATTTCATTTCACATTTTAAAAACAATTTTATTACATATTAAATGATTACATCTAGAATAAATGCTCAAAGTGATAAGTCGCGTCGCAATTTGTGGCAAAGCAGATGAAAAAGGAGCAATAGAAATGGACACACTGTTAAAGGACTTTCCCGTTATCACAGAGATAAAAGTCGCATGGGGTGAAATGGATGCTCTGCAACACGTTAATAACGTGGTCTATTTTCGCTACTTCGAGACCGCACGTTTAGATTACTTCAACAAAATTAACCTGCTGGTCGACCTGCAGACCTCGCAAATTGGGCCAGTACTGAGCGAGACTCAATGCCGCTACAAATTGCCTGTTACTTACCCAGACACGCTATTAGTCGGTTCTCGCGTAATCGACATGCAAGAAGATCGCATCACAATGGAGTACCAAGTGCTGAGTAAGAAGTGGGGGAAAATTGCGACCATCGCGACCGCCACTGGTGTGATGTTTGATTTTAAGAACAACGTTAAAGCTGCGATTCCAGATCACGTTCGCCAGTCGATTTTAGACTTGGAAGGAACCGTGGGTAGTACGCATCATTTGGAGTAGCAAGAAACGAGAGATTAAAGGCGAGGTTCCCGACAGCGCTTCTTCATCGCTATCGGGAATGATGCTGAGGTACCATTCCAACTTACGCAATAAGAAAACTAGCGTCATTCTAATGAGCCTAAGTGAATCATTCGAAACCTCGCTAAACGTAACAGCAGCGCGACTCTTCCAGCCTACGCGATAAGAAAGCTACGTCATTCTAGCGAGCCATAGCGAGACTAAGAATCTACTTACCGCTTGCTGCAGACCATAAAGCCATGAATAAACTCAATACAATCTGAGAGTAGATTCTGAATCACGCTCGTTCCTCGCTGTTCAGAATAACAGTTCGAGTTTGGCTCTGAGTTCTACAAAACCATCTAAAAAAGCGATTCCAGACAAGCCTAAGTGACCATCCGGAATCTCGCTTGAGACGCATCAGCAGCGCGACTCTGCCAGCCTACGCGATAAGAAAAGCTACGTCATTCTAGCGAGCCATAGCGAGACTAAGAATCTACTTGCCGCTTGCTACAGACCATAGAGCCATGAATAAACTCAATACAATCTGAGAGTAGATTCTGAATCACGCTCGTTCCTCGCGGTTCAGAATGACGATTCGAGTTTGGCTCTGACCTCTACAAAACCATCTAAAAAAGCGATTCCAGATAAACCTATGTGACCATCCGGAATCTCGCTTTAGACGCATCAGCAGAGCGACTCTTTCAGCCTACGCGATAAGAAAAGCTGCGTCATTCTAGCGAGCCAAAGTGAGACTAAGAATCTACTTGCCGCTTGCTACAGACCATAGAGCCATGAATAAACTCAATACAATCTGAGGGTAAATTCTGAATCACGCTCGTTCCTCTCGGTTCAGAATAACAGTTCGAGTTTGGCTCTGACCTCTACAAAACCATCTAAAAAAGCGATTCCAGATAAGCCTAAGTGACCATCCGGAAAATCACTTTGGACGTATCAGTGGAGCGACTCTTCCAACCTACGCGATAAGAAAAGCTGCGTCATTCTAGCGAGCCAAAGCGAGACTAAGAATCTACTTGCCGCTTGCTGCAGACCATAGAGCGATGAATAAACTCAATACAGTCGTGAGGGTAGATTCTGAATCACGCTCGTTCCTCGCAGTTCAGAATGACGGTTCGAGTTTGGCTCTGAGCTCTACAAAACCATCTAAAAAAGCGATTCCAGATAAGCCTAAGTGACCATCCGAAATCTCGCTTGAGACGCATCAGCAGCGCGACTCTTCCAGCCTACGCGATAAGAAAAGCTGCGTCATTCTAGCGAGCCATAGCGAGACTAAGAATCTGCTTGCCGCTTGCTGCAGACCATAGAGCGGTTAGCAGAATGTCTCGATGTACAGCGCTTCCACCTTATCTCTGGCCCATTGCGTTTTACGCAGGAACTTCAGCGACGATTTGATTGAAGGATCTTTCTTGAAACAGTTCACACGAACGCGCTCATACATGCCATTCCAACCAAAGTGTTCAACTAGTCGGGTGACGATTTTCTCTAAACTCAACCCGTGAAGTGGGTTATTCGGCTGCTGTTGACTCATGCTATTGATCCGGTAAAGTGAAGTTGCGCGCTAATCTAACTCAAACTCGCCGTGCAACCTAATGTTTTAACCTTGAATTGGCCTACGACTCTCCCCTATAGTAGCCCAAACTTCTTAAAAGCCCTTTTCACAATGAAAGCCCTCAACGACCTCAATATTTTTGTCGAAACCGCGCGCCAAGGCAGCTTTTCAAAAGCCGCTAACAGCATGGACATGACACCTGCCGCCATTAGCGCATCGATTAAGCGTCTTGAAGGGCAAATCGGTTTCCCGTTGTTTGTGCGTTCCACCCGAAGCCTGCGTTTAACCTCAGAGGGCGAACTGTTTTTAGACAAAACCACGCAAGCGTTGGCAACATTGCAAGAGGGGTTGGATCAGATCTCAAGTGCGCGCGGGGAGTTGTCTGGTCAGCTGCACATTACTGCACCCTCCGATTTTGGTCGCAATATGTTGCTCGATTGGGTGGATGAGTTCATCGAACTCTACCCAAATGTTTCCATTAAACTAGAGCTGTCCGATAGCTTGACGGATATGTATACCAAGCCTGTCGATATTGCGATTCGCTACGGCGAACCGGCCGACTCCAATCTGGTCGTATTGGCATTGTGTGGGTCAAACGAACGGATATTATGTGCATCGCCAGAGTACGTAGCTACACATCCAGAACTCACCTCTCCTGCCGATTTAACGCAACACAATTGCTTGTGCTACATGGTCGCGGATTCGGTCTACAACAAATGGACGCTCACGCGTGGCAGCGAGAATGAACAAATCGTGGTCAGCGGTAACTTGTTGAGCAACGATAGTGACTTGCCACACCGGTTAGCGATCAAAGGCAAAGGCATTGCGAATAAATCATTGATGGACATCAGCCGAGACTTAATCGAGGGAAGATTGGTGCGAGTGTTACCAGAGTGGGATTGCGGCCCAGTGCCGCTCTACATGGTATGTGCCGATCGTCGATTATTGACGCCAACGATTCGGACTTTCCGCGACTTTATCCAACAAAAATGCTGCCAGCAACGCGCCAACGTGCTGGCAACCTTCTGTCATTAGGCGATAAATCGAAGAGGACGAATCTGGGTATATTCAACCCAATCGTTCTCTTCCAATGTTTCAAGAAACGTCGCCATATGCGGGCTTTGCAAATGCTTATCCAAGGCCTCTTGCGATGCCCAGATTTCTTGGAACATAAATAGGCCATCAACTTTTTCGTCGAGATACAACTCGTATTGGCAACAGCCTTCTTCTTTGCGAGTTGGCTCTAGTAAACCAGCAAGCAAATTCACCACCTGATCCTTACTGTCTGGATAGGCTTTCACTTCTGCGACTAAGTGGATCATCGTTTTATCACTCTTTTCCGATTTATATATTGATTACAAGGTTCTACGTCACCTGCAAGTAAGCTCGAATTAGATCTCGGTGAATACGGTTTCTGCGTCCCAGCGAGACTTTGGCGTTTTCGCGTTGAAGTCATCTTCCGCGTGGTAGCCAAGCGGCACGATTACAACGCTGGTGTAACCTTTTTCACGCAAGCCAAATTCTTCATCCAGCACTTTGGGATCAAACCCTTCAATTGGCACTGCATCGATTTCTAACGTCGAAGCACCCAGCAGCAACGTACCCACGTTAAGGTAAACTTGTTTCTCCATCCAATGGTTCGCATCTTTCAGATCAAAACGGTGCATGTTCACAAAGTAGCTACGACCACCGCGCACAGCCGCTTTCGCTTCTTCGGTTGGGAATCGGCCATCTTTTTCTTCTTGCGCCATTAGCGCTTCAATGTAGTCGTTATCAATGCCTGTTTTTGCACAAAACACCAATACGTGAGATGCGTTGAGAATCTTCGCCGCGTTAAACGCGTAATTCTCTTGCGCCGCTTTAGCGATGCGCTGTTTGCCTTCTTCTGTGCTTGCCAGAATGAAATGCCAAGGCTGGGAGTTCACACTCGATGGACTAAAACGAATCAGCTCTTTAACTGCGTCGATTTTTTCTTGAGGTAGCTTGCGCGTTGGGTCAAACACTTTCGTTGAGTAACGAGATTTTGCAGCTTGTACGATATCCATGAGGCTCTCCAGTTAATGAGTTTAAGCTGAGTAACAGCATAAACTCATGAGATAAAGGGAAAAACCGATTTCGATTAAAAACATTTTCAAAATAAATTTGAAAATAAAACGATAAGAAAGGCTTTGAGCGTTCTCACTGAACTTCTTCATCTTTTCGGCAATAATGCATGTTTGCTCGCAACCAAACTCAACTCATGCTGCCTCAAGATAACGTTATTACATCCTTTCTGTGCAAAAAGCTCGGTCACAATCACCTGAGAATTGCCGGCGAATATTGGCACATTGAGAAGTTGGTGGCCTTGCAATGCATGATGTTGAAAGAAGCGCCTGACCTCCAGGAAGGGCTGCTTTGGTGGAGTAAAAGTGTTTCATTATTCGACCGCCGTTTGTACGTCACATTTCAACATGGTGATGCCCAAATCCATCTGCAAGTCAAATGTAGAACGGCCGATATGCCAAATTGGGCGGAGTCGGTGTTTGGCTTGCTCAAAATGCAATTGGAAATGCTTGAGCTGAGCGAATCAATACAGGTACAAGTTCACGCCAACAATCCACTCGCGGCCGATATTTTTCTAGAGGAAACGCAAGATTCTAAAACGAGTTCAAACGTGTTTGACTTGGTGAAACATGTTTATTTGCTGCTTTCTCACCAGCCAATTGAGCAACCAGAATTACTGAGTGTTTTGAACGCCTTGTTCATCAAAAACAGCAATTACGCGCTCAAGTTAGAGCAAGCGGCAAGGCAACTGGGCGTCTCCAAACGCACCTTGCAACGTCGACTGCAAGAAAAGCAAATGAGCTACTCTCAATGCGTTGATTTCGCTAAAAGAAAGCAAGCACTCACTTTGCTTGCCGACACCCAACTCACAACGCAGCAAATCGCCTATCAACTCGGTTACGAAGAACCATCGAACTTTCACCGCACTTTTCGTCGTTGGTATCCGTTTTCACCTATGCAGTATCGCCAACAATGTTTGGATAACCGAACTCAGCTAAATCAGCAACCGATCCGCTTGTACTACGCCAAAGCCAATACCTTCGACGATAACCACACCGACCAACCTGTCGGCAAAATCTGGATGGAAGTGGACAATATTGCGTTTGAAAAAGTGGTCTCGGTAGAATGCCGTGACCGTGATGGCGCATGGCGGCGCTACCCCGCCTTCTTCGAGCGTTTTTTAAGTCATGGCACCGAACTATGGGCGACAACAGAGCTTCCTGTCGCACATCCACTGACCTTTAGACTGTGTTATGAAGTCGATGGTGAGCGCTACATTGATAACAACCACCAGCGTGATTACGTGGTCTCCAAGGGGCTTTTAATTGGCGCAACGGAATACATTGTCCCGACAAAACAACTTATCCAACTCGGTACACAGTACACCTTGTTTGTGGAACTCGCATGTAGATTAAAAGACGTGGCGAAGATCGATTGCTACGCGGGTGATGCGCCAGCTCCGCACACAATGAGCCAAACTCAGAATGCAGAAGATTACACATGCTGGGCGCTACAACTTCCCCTCACCCAAACGGCTAAACAGTGTCGATTTCGACTCTATGATCATTCTGGTAATGAGTTAGCCAAAGACCATTACCCGATTCAATACCCAATTATGCAACCACTCAGTTAAATATGTAGCACAGTTCAAATTCAGCACTTCGTGACATCATTTCACGTCTTTTTTGGCGTGAAATGACACTCTCAATTTCAAACCTTTGATTTATCGTTTCCGCATTGCTGCACAACGGAGACAAAAACCGTGTTTGAAATCTTACCTAACCCTATGAATAAAATAAAAATACTCCCTATAGCGATCGCCCTAGCTCTTTCTGGCTGTGGTAGCGATGAAACTACGCCAACCGATACAGGAAGCCACGTGGCATCTCCTGATTGGCAAGACCAGATCATTTACTTCTTGATGATCGACCGTTTTAACGACGGCGACAACACGCTTAACGATCAAGGTCAGAATGAATACGATCCTACCTCAGACAAGAAATTCAGTGGTGGAGACCTGGTTGGTGTCAGTGACAAACTGGGCTACATCGAAGACCTAGGCGCTACCTCTATCTGGATTACACCGCCAGTGGCAAACCAATGGTGGGATGCAGAGCAAAACTACGGCGGCTACCACGGGTACTGGGCGCGCGATTTTCAAAAAGTGGATGAACACTTTGGTGACATGGAAAGCTACCAAGCGTTAGCACGCGAAGTGCATGCGCGTAACATGTTCTTAATTCAGGACATCGTGACCAACCATGTAGGCAACTTCTTCACCTACGATGATCCTTACAGTTATGATCCAAGCCTACCTTGCCAAGGCTTCCGTTTGATTAAAAATGCGCTACCCGCCGGGCAAGAACTGCCGTACCCACTCAACATGAACGAGTGTAAAACAGACGGCACAGGCAGCTACCACTGGACGCCGACCATCACCGACCACAACGATCCAGTACAAGAAAAAACCTGGCAGCTCTCTGATTTGGATGACCTTAATACGTCCGATCCTGAAGTACGCGCTTATCTAAAAGAGAGCTACCGAAAATGGATTCGCGAAGTCGGCGTCGACGGATTCCGTATCGATACGGTGAAGTTTGTTGAACATGATTTCTGGAATGACTTCCTACACGCCGACGATGGTGTGATGACGCAAGCGGTTGATACCGGTCGTGACAACTTCCTCACTTTTGGTGAAGTCTTCGAAACATCTACGCCTTACCACACCGAAGGCGAAGAGAAGATGCTGACTTACATCGGCGAAAGCGGCTCGCCGGAGCAGTTAACCTCGGTGTTGAACTTCCCATTGCAAGCAACCATGACTCGCGTGTTTGCAGCAGGACAACCGACCGATTACCTACGCTTCCGTCTTGAAAAAATGATGGCGATGTTCCCGAATCCATACATCATACCGAACTTCATTGATAACCACGATATGCCACGTTTTCTATCGCAAGGCAGTGTCAACGATATGAAGCAAGCTCTGATCACAATGATGGCGGTACCGGGCATCCCTGTGATTTACCAAGGTACAGAGCAAGCGATGTCAGCGGCGCGTGATGCGATGTTCGCCGGAGGGTACCGTGAAGATGGCAACTACGTAGACTCATTCGACCAAAACAGCGAGATGTACTTGTTCATCCAAGAGCTTGCTAAGTTACGTACCGAAAACAAAGTCATGACACGCGGCGAAATGAAAGTCATTGGCAGCGATAAAGCTGGTGCAGGTGTGTTCGCCTTTACCCGCACTTTGGATAACGACGAAGTCTTAGTGGTAATGAACACATCTAACTCCCCAATGTTGATGAACCAACTCGATGTAGAGCAAGCGGGCGGCACCGTCTTCCAACAACAAATCATGTCGAATTGGGCGGACGCTCCAGAGCAGTTAATCGCCGATGAAAACGGTCACGTAACCCTTGAGTTGCCAGCCAAGTCAGCAGTGATTTACTCAAAAACAAGCAGCAATCAATCTGTAGATACCCCAGACCTCAACATCCAACTGGCGCAGGATTGGGAAGGACAAACCATCACTGGTGATATTGTTATCGCGGGTAGTGCGAACGCCAACGAGAAGTTGAACCTCGTCGTCGATGGTAACTTGGAAACAGCGCAAACCATTACTGTAGGTGCTGATGGTCAGTTTAGTGTCACGCTGTCGACTCGTCATTTTGCGATTGGCGAGCAACAGCACCGCTTCGCGATTTATTCCACCGAGAAAAAAGCAGGCATCGAGGACGTGAATTTTGTCTCCAACCTAAGCTGGTCAAACACGCCGGACGACACCATTGATGACGCAGGCGATGCGCAAGATGGCATGGGCGGTCCTAACGGTAACTACTCGCTACCAACGGATCCAACGTTCGATAAAGATAACAGCCAACTCGCAATCAACAAAGCTGAGGTATTTACCGTTGGCAGTAACGTGCGCTTGACCTTCACTATGGACAAGATCACCGATACTTGGTTGCCACCAAACGGCTTTGACCACGTTGGTTTCACCATCTTCATTGATTTACCGGAAGAAGCGGCAACCAACCTAACGGAACTGCCTAAGATCAACGCTTCTATGCCAAGCGGAACATGGAGTCGCAATGCCGTGGTCTTCGGCTGGCAAAGTTCGATTTACAACACTCAAGGCGCAAACGCGACAACATGGGGTGAAGCGGTGACACCAGCACCAATGGTCACGGTAGACAAAGCCAACAACACCATTTCGATGGACTTTGCTAGCGATGCACTAGGCCGCCCAGATTCGCTCGATGGTATCCGCTTCTATGTCACGACTTGGGACTTAGACGGTCTTTCAGCAACTTACCGTCCGCTAGAGCAAGACAAAGGCCCTTGGAACTTCTCCGGTGGCGCATCGGATGAAAGTAAGATTTGGGACGATTTACCAATCATCACCTTGTCGGAATAAACCGTTAAATAAGACACCGCCCAGCGTTATAGCAGGGCGGTCATCAACAAAAGAATGCAGAAAGACACTTCTGCTCGTTTTTATTCTAGTTAAAGAACGATTTCACCCACAGCACCAGACTGTCCCAAAGCTGACCGAACCACGAGCCCTCTTCTACCGCTTGGCTGCTGACCAAGGGATAACTCGCCACGGTACTGTCATCGCTTTTCCAAACGACCTTACCAATCTCATCCCCTTGCGCTATCGGCGCAATCAACGGTTCATTTAACACCACACTCTTATCAAGCCCAGCCGTCATTGAACGAGGCAGAGTGAGATAGGCATCTTTAGCGAAGATCGCCTCAACTTGATTGGCATTACCCTTCCAAACGCGAACTTTAGACTCAACTTGGCCCTGCTTAGCAACTTGCTTGGTGTCATAAAAACGAAAACCATAGCTGAGTAGATTCTTCGATTGGCTGATCCGAGCCTGTTTACTTGGCGTGCCCATCACCACCGAGATAAGGCGCATTCTTCCTTCTTTGGCCGAGCTCACCAAGCTGTATCCGGCATTGCTGGTGTAGCCGGTTTTTCCCCCGTCGACATCAATGGAATTGTCCCACAACAACTTATTGCGGTTGTACTGCGTAATGTCGTTCCACTTGAAGACTTTCTCGCTGTATAGCGCATACACATCGGGAACATCGCTGATGATCGACTGCATGAGTCTTGCCATATCGGTTGGTGAGGTTTGGATGCCATCACTATCAAGACCATGGGAGTTCACAAAATAGGTGTCTTGCAGTCCTAATTTCTCCGCCCAACCATTCATCAAGGCAACAAAGCCGCGTTCACTGCCTGCAACATGCTCAGCCAGTGCAACGCACGCGTCATTTCCTGATTGGATGATCACGCCGCGCATTAAGTTCGCAACACTAATTTCATCTTTCGGTTTGATGAACATTTTAGAAGAACCGGGAAACTTGGCCGACCACGCGTTTTCGCTCACGGTGACAACATCATCCCATTTCAAACGCCCCGCTTTGATTTCTTGTCCAACTACATAAGCGGTCATCAACTTGGTTAAACTCGCCGGAGCAAGGCCTGCTCGCCCGTTATACTCGGCAATAATGGCACCGGATTGAAAGTCCATTAATACGTAGCCTTTTGCCTGTAACTGAGGTGGGTTGGGCGTAACAACGGCAAAAGTAGGTACGCTTATTAAACAAGTCACAATTGTCCATCGAGCCAGTGACACTTTCATCCGACTTCCTCCATGCTCTTACTTTGTCGCAACTCTATTGAGCATAGCTCACTCAACCAGTTGCACCAGTCGCTAATCGTTTCATTTTCTTGAACTTACATTGATTTGACCAAGGTATAGAACTGAAGAGGCAATTGGGAAATAGCGTTGGTTCTTCGCGCCATTCGCAGTAAAGTAGCGCTACCCCTCAATAAGGAAATAAAGATAACAATGAACGCTCAATCATTTATCGACGCAGGATTGCATTACACTCCCCACAGTTTTACCGTTCCTCTGGATTACCAAGACGCAAGCAAAGGCACCATTAGAGTCTTCGCCCGTTCGGTTTGCCTAGTTGGCGATGAAGAATCGACCAAACCTTGGTTGGTTTACTTTCAGGGCGGGCCTGGCTTTCCCTCTCCACGTCAAAACGGCAATAATGGCTGGGTAAAACGCGCCCTGCAAGAGTACCGAGTTTTGCTTCTCGACCAGCGCGGTACGGGCAACAGCAGCGTAATTAATCACCAGACGCTTGCTCACCTCACGCCAGAGCAACAAGCAGACTACTTGAACCACTTCCGAGCGGATAACATCGTGCGCGACGCGGAATACATTCGTGAGCAATTTGGCGTCGAAAAATGGGCGATCTTAGGTCAAAGCTTTGGTGGTTTTTGTTCCCTCACCTATTTGTCTTTGTTCCCAGACAGCTTGCTGCAAAGCTACATCACGGGTGGCGTGCCATCAGTCTCGCGTCATGCCGACGATGTGTATGAAGCCACCTTCAAACGCACCATGGAGAAAAACCAAGCATTCTTCCAACAATTTCCCAATGCACAGCAACTTTGCCAAAACATTGCGAATCACTTGCTAGAAAATGAAGAGTACCTACCAAATGGTCAACGCTTCACGGTGGAACAATTTCAACAAATCGGCATCAACTTTGGTGTGAGTGATACTTTCTTACCAACTTACTATTGGCTAGAAAGCGCGTTGATTGAAGTGAACGGCAAACCACAACTTCGTTATGAGTTCTTAAACGATATGTTGGCGCAGCAAAACTTCCAAACCAACCCGATCTACGCCATTTTGCATGAATCGATTTACTGTCAAAGCTTCGCGTCGAATTGGAGTGCGCACCGCGTTCGCCAAACCCGATCAGAGTTTAATTATGAATCTGGCAAGCCATTTTACTTTACGGGGGAAATGGTCTTCCCATGGATGTTCGACCAATACGTTAACCTCAAGCCACTAAAAGACACCGCAGAAATATTGGCAGCGAAAGAAGATTGGGCTGCGCTGTACGATCAAACACAATTGGCTCAAAACAAAGTGCCTGTCAGTTGCGCCGTTTACGCCGATGATATGTTTGTTGAAATGGATATCAGTCGAGAGACGCTCGCGTTAATACCAAATTCAAAAGCGTGGATCACCAATGAGTACGAGCACAACGGTTTACGTGCCGACGGTGAACGCATTCTCGATAGGCTCATAGCCATGGGTAAACAGACCGCAGCTGCGTTGAAATAAGCAGGACAGACGTTAGAAATACGCCTTTTTAGTATTTGATGAAAAGGCGTTTATAGCGGTTTATGAACAATGGCGATCAGTCATTCACTCTTTGTCCCTAAACCTTTATCCCTCACCACCTCATGTATAAAACTGCGACATGTCCTTTCCTTGTCAATTACTCCGGTGATTACTTGGTGCTTCTTGCGCCTAACTTTTTTGAAGGGCCCAAAACAGCATAAATTTAAACCAAAAGTATCGGCTCCAACCTACCTAACCCACTATAATTAATGCTTATAATTTGAACACATAGCGGCTTCACCTGCGGACATGCTCCCCCTATCAAAGACCGCCAGGCCCCGCCTACTCATAATATCCGTATAATTTGTCCGTATTTCCGACTGGTTTAGTCAGGTATACTTCGTGCCGCTAAAATTTTAAGGTCGTTGACCACCTGTATTTTTAAAGGAAACCTCATGAGTCAGTATGTAGTTTGTGCGCTGTACAAGTTTGTTGAGCTGAATAACTATCAAGAGCTACGCGAGCCATTATTTGCGTTGATGGAAAAACACCATATTCGCGGAACATTACTACTGGCAAGTGAAGGTATCAACGGTACTGTTGCATCTGATCGTGCAGGTATTGATACGCTACTGGAGTGGCTAAACAACGAACCTCGTTTGACTGGCACCGTATACAAAGAGTCGTATTCTGAGACCCAGCCATTCAATCGCACCAAAGTGAAACTGAAAAAAGAGATCGTAACATTAGGTGTTGAAGGTATAGACCCTCGCCACGTAGTGGGTACTTACGTGAAACCTCAAGAGTGGAACGATCTTATTGCTGATCCTGAAGTGTTTGTTGTCGATACACGTAATGATTACGAAATCGAGATCGGGACATTCAAAGGCGCTGTAAACCCAAATACTGAAACCTTTCGTGAATTCCCAGACTATGTAAAAGAAAACATGGACCCGGCAAAACACAAGAAAGTTGCGATGTTCTGTACCGGTGGTATCCGCTGCGAAAAATCAACGGCTTACATGAAAGAACAGGGCTTTGATGAGGTCTACCACCTAGAAGGCGGCATTCTTAAATATCTTGAAGAAGTTCCTCAAGAAGAGAGCATGTGGGAAGGCGATTGTTACGTATTTGACGGTCGTGTTGCAGTGAACCACCAGCTAGAAAAAGCAGATTACGATTTATGTAACGCTTGTCGTCTACCGATCACTGAAGAAGACAAACAGTCAGAATTGTTCGAGCAAGGCGTGAGCTGTCCAAAATGTCACGGCACACACTCAGAAGAACAAATTGCTCGATTCCGCGAGCGTGAAAAACAAATTGTTCTTGCAGAGCAGCGAGGCGAGCAGCATGTTGGTGGTGAAAGTGCCAAGCAAAGAGAAGCCCGACGTGCCGCTAAGTACGCGCAAAAAGAAGCGCAGCGTAAACAAGACTAAGCCTAACTCTCCTTATATTTAGCGAGCTGCCGTAAGGTGGCTCGCTTTTACTGCGCACCAATACTCTTTCAATACAATTTTGTATCCCTCACCAATACCTCTAGTTGATTGTCTCTTTTGCCTTCGGGTAGCCCCACCATTTCATCATAAGCACTTTGATGCACTAGAACCTGCTTATTTGCTTTGATATTCCTGCACTTCTTTTGCATCTCGATCAGGGAATGAGCCCTCAAAAAGATACCGTTGTCATCAGTGATAAATTGCGCTTCTCCATCAATCACAACAGATGCCTGATACAATGCGAGATCAAGCGAATGAATGACCAACTTGTCCACATAGAAGTATTTTTGTAACTTACTCAATGCTATTGCCATGTGTCACCTCCCTAAAAGTTATCTCTACGTTTTGTGGAATAAAACCGATCATTGGATGAGATTTCTTCGGTTTACTTGCGTACAACATCGGAAACAAAGAGGATTCCGATGCAAACAATCAATGTCGTGTGGTTAAAGCGAGATTTAAGGCTGACTGACCATCAACCACTAACTCAAGCATTATCAACAAAGCACCCAACTGTGCTTTTGTATATTGTTGAACCATTGCTATTGAACAACCCACACTATTCTGAGCGCCACTGGCGATTTGTTTGGCAATCACTGCAAGACATGGATGAAACGCTCAAAGCGTATGGGCATCGAATCACGGTGCTGTTTGACGATGCCTTAGCATGTTTCCAATCAATTCAAGCGCAATATCAAATCAACGCTGTTTTTTCTCACCAAGAAATAGGACTCAACTGCACCTTTGAACGAGACCGACAAGTTGCCGCTTGGCTGTATAAGCAGAACATCGACTGGTTTGAGTTCGAACACGGTGCTGTTATCAGAGGTGCAAAAAACCGGCAAGGTTGGGACAAACATTGGGACTCTGTCATGAGAGCCTCAATAAGCCCTATTGAGCTCCAAACCGACTTATTGCATTCATTGGATGCAGAAGCTCTCGGCTGTTCGTTTTCGCCACCATCATCCTGGCTATCAAAATGCAAAGGAATGCAAACGGGAGGAAGCCGGCTCGCTTGGAAAACACTAGAGGACTTTTTCCATCGTCGAGGTCGTGATTACTATCGAAGTATTTCTAGTCCCACAGCCTCACGCACAGCCTGTACTCGACTTTCTCCATACCTCGCTTGGGGTAACATATCCTTACGTGAAGTTTATCAATACCTTTTGAAACACTGGCAAGTCGCTGGATTTCGTCGCAGCTTAATTGCATTGTCTTCACGGCTTCATTGGCACTGTCACTTCATCCAAAAATTCGAATCGGAATACGACATGGAGTTTTACTGCGTTAATCGGGCTTACGAACCATTGATTAGACAAAGTAGTACTTTCGATGAAGAAAAGTTAGCAGCATGGAAATCCGGGCATACTGGCGTACCTTTGATTGATGCCTGCATGCGCTGTTTGCACCACACTGGTTACATTAACTTTCGCATGCGTGCCATGCTGGTTAGCTTTCTTACTCACCACATGAACATGGATTGGCGAGTAGGTGTAACGCATTTAGCGCAACTGTTTCTCGACTTTGAGCCTGGAATTCATTACCCACAATTCCAAATGCAAGCAGGAGTAACCGGGACTAACACAATCCGTATTTATAATCCGATCAAGCAAGCCCAAGAACATGATCCTAACGGTACGTTCATCTACAAGTGGGTACCTGAGTTACAAATGGTTCCTCCCCCTCTTTTATTCGAGCCCTGGACAATGACCCAGATGGAAGCTGTCATGTATCAATTGCAGCCAGATAGCCGTTACCTTGCACCTTTTATCGCACCAGACAAAGCAGCTAAGGCAGCAAGAGAGCGCTTATGGACGTGGCGGAAACGAGCTGATGTGAAACAAGAAGGCAGACGAATTCTTGCGCGACATGTTAGACCCTCAAAAGAAAGTAGGACGCGATGATCATCTTTCAATCACGATGCGTACAAATGCAAACACACTCCAGGGAACCCGTTGTACCCTCAACTAGTAAGGAACACATTATGTTCAAACGTATCTTAGTTATCGCGGCGACACTGATGGCGACATTATCTTTTATGCTTCCCGTTCAGGCTCATGAGCATGGCATGATGAAAGCCGATATTGTCGACGTTGCCGCTGAAAATGGCTCTTTCAATACGCTTGTTGCTGCGGTGAAAGCAGCGGGCCTGGTTGACACTCTCAAAGGGGAAGGCCCATTTACTGTTTTTGCACCAACGGATGACGCTTTTGCAAAACTGCCAGACGGCACAGTCGACATGCTCTTAATGCCGGAAAACAAAGACAAGTTAGTATCTGTTTTGACTTATCACGTCGTCCCAGGGAAAGTGATGGCTGCCGATGTTGTTAAGCTAGACAAAGCGACTACGGTTCAGGGGCAAGATGTGATGATTAAAACCATGGGCGATAAAGTCATGGTTAACGATGCAAATGTCATCGCAACCGATGTGAAAGCTAAAAACGGTGTCATTCACGTGATTGATACTGTCATCATGCCGAAATAACACCATTCAAAGGGCGGTACACTCCGCCCTTTAGACAGAACTTCTTCCACCCTTAGCACGATTCCTCTCCATTTATCCCCAACAAACCTCCACTCATTCTCCATGATTATTAATAAGATAAAAACAAAATTAAAATCAATATCTTGCAATACGATACTGCATAATATTGACGAGGTTAAGATATCGTTATCTTTCAATTTGAGAACAGGATTCCATGTCAGTGACGTTTACTTTTCCACATGTAAATTCTTAAGCTAAATTTTGGCTGCTCAATCACATTTCGGCAAACCATTCGAAAGGGTGGGACGCAAAGCTTCCGGTCTGTCAGCATTTAAAAATCTAAAAGAATGCTCATGATAGCGGGGTTACCATGACTCAGTGTTACAGAAGTCCAATTTCTGTAGCGTTGCTTTATGCTCAGCATGCGCCGGGGTGTGACATTAGTTTGTCAGTCATAACAGAGGACATGTGATGAAATCATTTCCAACCAAATCCGTACTCGCGTTAGCACTTGCAAGCATTAGCTCAGGTGCTGCGGCTCACGGTTATGTATCAGAAACCAATGGTGGTGTCGCTGCAAGTCGCTCGGCACTATGTAAGTATCCATCGCCAGATACTAACGAAAAAAATAATAACTGCGGTGCGATTCAATATGAACCGCAAAGCGTTGAAGGCCCTGATGGCTTTCCCGAAACAGGGCCTCGCGATGGTAAAATAGCGAGTGCCGAAACCGCTTTAGCAGCTGCCCTTGATGAGCAAACTGCCGACCGTTGGGTAAAACGCCCTATTCAAGCAGGTACACAAACTTTTGAATGGACATTTACCGCTAACCACGTGACGCGCGACTGGAAATATTACATCACCAAGCCTGATTGGAACCCAAACGCTTCACTATCACGAGACTCTTTTGATCTAACTCCTTTCTGTGTCGTCGACGGCAATATGGTTCAACCCCCGAAACAGGTAAGCCATCAATGTAATGTGCCTACTCGCGAGGGATACCATGTCATCCTGGCAGTATGGGATGTTGGCGACACTGCAGCCTCATTTTATAACGTGATCGATGTGAAATTTGATGGTGGCAGTCCCGTTATTCCAGATTGGAAGCAAGGCGGTCAAATTATTCCTACAATGGATTTAAATATTGGGGATTCGGTTTATACACGCGTATTTGATCAAGCAGGTGAAAACGTGGCGTATAGAACTGAACTAGAAATTACCGATGCAGCAATGGGCCAAGCGAAAAACTGGTCTTACGCACTCGCGACTAAGCTAAACCAAGAACAAGCAAAACTGCAAGCCGGGCAGTATGCAGAGGATAAATTCACTCCTGTTTATGGTACTAATCCGGTGTATCTGCAAGCAAATAGCGGCCTTGAGCGAGTAGAGATCGGCTATAACATTGAAACTCCTGTTCCAGAATACTCACTCACAGTAGATGGCTTAGCAGACGAGTATATCATTGAGTCAACACCGACAACGTTGGATCTGACACTAACTGCTGAAGGCGATTTAAATGCAGAACTCACCGTTTACAATCACCATCGCGAACCACTTACAAGTTGGGCAAACGAAATGAAAGACGGCTCGGTAGAGGCGATATCGCTCGCTTTAAGTAAATCGGAGCCGGGTCACCATATGCTCGTAACACGTATTAAGGATAAAGATGGCAACTTGGTGGATCAGCAAACACTCGACTTTCACTTAAAAGAAGAGTCAGTTACTCCACCACCATCTGATGAGTACGATTTTGTCTTCCCTGAAGGACTATCTAGCTACACGGCGGGCACAAAAGTGCTTGCCAGCGACGGGGGCATTTATCAATGTAAACCTTTCCCATACTCTGGTTACTGTATGCAGTGGAAAGAAAGCGCAAACCATTACGAGCCTGGAATAGGTTCACACTGGGAGATGGCTTGGGATAAAGTCAACTAAATCACCCTTTGAACGTTATGCAAAAGAGTCTCACTATGAGGCTCTTTTATAATCAAACGCAAAAATGACAATTTTCCCGGTCTAAACCATGAACACCAGATAAACTAGTGAGATGCGCTCGCCCCTCAATCAGTCCCATTTCATACCCTTCTAGTAAAACGGATTGTCGCATTGATAAGCGCTGAACATGAAAATTATCTGGTGGGGCAATTACCCTAACATGTGTTCCTGGTGGAGGGTTACGAATAAACTCTAATGATTGATTATAGTTATCTGCACGTCTTAACATCGCATCCGCCATTTTGGGGTGCTCCGCAAACAGTTTCTTCATCAGCCATGTGGTCTTAACTGGCTTTTTGGCATAATTCAGCGGGTGAGAGAGTACTACGGTTATGTCGCGAGCCCCTCGACGATAAGCTTCACGCACTGGGATAGAATCAGCGACCCCACCATCGGTATAACAACCACCAGAAAAACAAGGGGTATGCTTGTAGGCAATCGGTAATGCTGTTGTCGCTTCAATCGCATGGTGAAAATTATCACGTGTCACGCGATAGTAATCTGCCTGCCCTGTATCTACATTTGTTGTCGCTGCGAGAAAAGGAACGCCATTAAACAGTTTATTTTCATCGACGGGATACAAGCGATTAGATTCTTCAAACAACCACTTCACATCGATGAGGTCCCCACCTTTAACGAAGCGAGTCGGGTCAAAAAAGCGTTTGCTTGTGGCCAGCTTAGTAATGACGTTAATACTGCGATGCGGGTAGTCGGTCAAATACCCAATCAAATTTGATGCACCAGCAGATACACCGATTGCAAAATCAAACGGTTTATAACTCTGCTCTAAAAACGCATCTAACACTCCGCTTGCGAAGACGCCTCGCATCGCGCCACCTTCTACTACAATTGCTTTTGTTGCCATATTTCCCCCATTCTCCTTGCCAAAAGAGTAATGAAATTCGTGCAATCACAACAATTGAATATTCTTATTATTGAAATAGGTGAAGTCTATTTATTTCTCTCTTAGAAAATGAAAACTAAAGTTCAAAAAATCCGTACCCGTTAGAAATGTAATTGCGGGCTTAACCAAGGTGGCAAGGTCTAAGAGAAATCTAGGAGAAAACCGTTTTATAGGCTTCGCCCGCGCCATCAATAAACATTTGAGTACCAATAACCGCTAGAATTAAGCCCATCATTTTAGTCACAACATTTAGAGCACTTGGTCCAACCGCTTTGACCAATTTGTCTCCAAACAAAAACAGTACATAGGTGATCACACAAAGGACAGCGAAAGAAACGATAGTAATAATGGTTTGATCGAAACCACCCGCTGTCGCAAAGTTCATCGCGGTAGCAATCGTTCCGGGCCCAGCTAATATTGGCATCGCCAATGGAGACACTGCAATACTCAATGCCGCCCGTTGCTGAGCTGGTGAATACGCCTTCTCTTTGGTTTTCTGATGCGTCGAATCACCTTGAAGCATGTTAAAACCTATCAAAAACACCAAAATACCGCCTGTTATTCGCAATGCATAAAGCGTGATACCAAACAAATCAAAAATTAACTTACCGGCAATAGAAAATATCGCGATGATAATAAATGCAATAAAGACTGAGCGGAGCGCAATGGAACGGATGGTTTCTTTATCTTCATCAGCAGTTAAACTCAAAAAGATGGGGATATTGGCGATAGGGTTCATGATGGCAAAGAAGCCCATAAACACCGTAACTGTATGAACAATGAGTTCTTTCATATTTTCCACTGCATTTAAATTATTGATTCTAAAAACAGTATATACGCTCTCAAACAGAAAGAGTGGTGTATTCTCGATTCGCCTTCACACTTATGCGCCAAGCATTGTTTTTCTTTTGAGATAGTTTACCGACTCATCAAATGTCGCTAAGGTGAGTCTTCAGCCTTTACACGTAACAGGGGATGTTAAGTCACCATGAACAGCACGATTCAAACAATTCTCAATCACCGCTCAATTCGAAAATTCACCTCACAACCGATTGAGAGCGAACAATTAGATGCCATTCTTCAAGCCGGCCTTGCGGCGTCCTCATCAAGCATGTTGCAAGTCGTTTCAATTATCCGCGTGACCGACAAAGAAAAACGTACACTATTAGCTCAATATGCCGGAAATCAAGGGTACGTTGAAAGCGCGGCTGAGTTTTTGGTGTTTTGTATTGATTACCAGCGCCATGCCAGTATCAACCCAGATATTCAAGCTGATTTTACCGAGTTAACACTAATAGGCGCTGTAGACTCGGGGATCATGGCACAAAATTGCTTGCTTGCGGCGGAGTCGATGGGACTAGGAGGCGTGTATATTGGTGGTTTACGAAACAATGCCCCAAAAGTAGACGAATTATTAGGTTTACCTAAAAATACCGCCATTTTATTTGGTATGTGTCTTGGTCATCCAGATCAAGCCCCTGAAGTAAAACCTCGCCTACCTAAGCATGTCGTGGTGCATGAGAATCAGTATCAAGACCTAAACTTGGATGATATTCAGACGTATGACCAAACCATGCAAAACTACTATGCAAACCGTTCGAGCAATCAAAAACAGAGTACTTGGTCGCAAGAAGTCACCAGTAAACTGGCTGGCGAATCACGTCCGCACATCCTGCCTTACTTAAACAGAAAAGGGCTCACTAAAAGGTGATGACTACAATACGATAGGATCAAAAAAGGCCTCTGAAGAGGCCTTTAGAATTTATCAGCAAAAACTTGCTTAGTTACCGCCTGTCGCGCCAGTGCCTGGACCCGGTGGATCTTCAGGTTCAATTGGCTCACCGACTTCCGCATCTGGGATTTGTGGTACTTCAGGTTCGATATCTTCTAGTGGAGTGTCGTTATCAATAGCCTCTTGTACATCAGCAACAACTTTCTGAGTATCTTCAGCTGGAATCGTTACGTAGATAACATCACCCGAATCATTCTCAGGATAATTTGGGTTCGCCGCGATTACATCTTCTGTTATTGCTTTTGCAGCAACAGCTACAGCTTCAGGCGAAGCTGTTGGGTTCGCTTTGATGATATCTGATACAACGTTTGCTGTTGCAACTAGCTGAGTAGCAAGTGCGCTGTTACCACCCTCACTACCAAGTCCTGCTACTACAGATTCTGTATCACGAAGGATTTCGTCAACTGTTTTACCACTTGCATTGATATCGATACCCAAATTCTCGAATACTTTTTCAGCGATATCAGAAGAGTATACTTCACCATCTTTTAAAGAGTTAGCAACCAAAGTCGTAAATGGAGAGCCTGTTACCAATGAATCCGTCTGGGCTAGGCCTTGAGGGATTTTGTAGTCAGATGTAATAGGTTTACCATTTGACGCGTCTTTACTATCTTCTGTGTGCGTTAATACGAAAGCACAATCACCTGGCGCATTTACAACGTTGATATTTTCAAAACGCGCTTTACCAACCATACCTTCATAGTTTGTTGTATTTTCAATAGCGTCGTATGTCTCACCACCACATACTGCTTGAACTTTCATGCCGATAACAGCTGGGTCATAAGCCTGAACTGAGTATCTTTTTACCTCAGGATCGCTGTCACTACCACAACCTGCTAGTAGGACTGCTGCCACACTTGCCGTTAAAAGTTTGATTTTCAAAATTAGCTCCAATATTTGTTGTTATATCCGACCGCAACAGGAAGCATAACGGCAGTTGCATATAGTGTAAATAGGATGCATACAACTTTGGCATGAGTTTTTTCACATTCTTGCCTGTTTGCTTGTGCAAAATCATGCATTCATCTCATTAACGTTAAATAGACACAATTTTGTCATGTATTCGTCAGTATTTTTTCAAGTAACTTGTTGCCTTTATTGCAACCAGATGGATAATAGTTGACTATTTTTTGTGGGTCGGATTTTCACACCTTCATTAATGAAACTAAGAGCTCTAAGTCGCTAGCAGCCATTTGGAGTGTTTATTACACAAATAATTCTGAATGGACTCGCTTTCTAAAGGCTTAAAACTGCAGTAAATCATCAATATTGATGAAATGCAGTTCAATTAGAATGAATCAATTTCAGTCGGCAAACTTTCTTTCGGTAGTTATAAACCAATGAACACATTTAATAAATTTTTGGGGATATCAGTACTTCCTATCCTTCTTACAGGGTGTACTTTGCCTGGTAGCCACCTTTCGGTCAGTGACAAAACAGTCATGAGCACTGAATCGAGTGATATAGAGTCTCAGGTTACCGTTTATCCCTTAACTTTGGAGCGCGTAACGTCTTTAAATTCAGTGGACCCTTTTTCAAAACCAAACCCAGAGTTAGATATTGAAATCGCAAAATATGAATACGAAGTAGGACCTGGCGATATCCTAAATATCACTATTTGGGATCACCCAGAGCTAACGATCCCAGCGGGCTCATACCGAAGCTCAGCCGAAGCGGGTAACTGGGTGCATTCGGATGGCACGATCTTCTACCCTTACATAGGTGTCGTACATGTTGAAGGCAAAAACGTACGTCAGATTCGTGCAGACATTGCAAGCCGCCTTGCAAAATACATTGAGAGCCCACAGGTCGATGTAAGCGTTGCGGCATTTCGCTCTAAAAAGACTTATGTAACTGGCGAAGTTAACAAGCCAGGACAACAACCAATTACAAACATCCCCCTTACACTTCTAGATGCTGTGAATAGAGCTGGCGGACTGGCTGCCGAGGCTGATTGGCGTAATGCGACACTGACACGCAATGGCGTTGTTGAAAACGTCTCTTTGTATGCTCTGATGCAACAAGGCGATTTAACTCAAAACCGCCTTCTAAAGCCTGGCGATATTGTTCATATTCCTCGAAACGATGCGCAAAAAGTATTTGTTATGGGCGAGGTTAACGATCCGAAATTACTCAAAATTGATCGTAGCGGCATGAGCCTTACTGAGGCTCTTAGCAGCGTTGGTGGTATCAGTGAAATCTCCGCAGATGCTACCGGTGTGTTTGTCATCAGACGTTCAAAAGAAGAAGCTAAAATGGCGGACATTTATCAGCTAGATGTTTCTGACGCTTCTGCTTTGGTGATTGGTACTGAGTTTGATCTCAACCCTTACGACATAGTCTATGTGACGGCTGCACCTGTTAGTCGTTGGAATCGTGTGATTGCTCAGCTCGTTCCAACCATTTCCGGCTTTAATGAACTAACTGAAGGTGTACTACGAGTACGCACTTGGCCGTAAAACAACGTGCCGCAAGAAAATTATCTCTTGCGGCACGTAATCGATAGCTACTCAGCTCAATTGCGCAATATAAAGAAACCAGCAATTCAGTTGAGATCATAAGCATACAACTTAAAGTAGGGTAAGCATTTGTTTTCTAATATTCTTGTCGTCTGTGTCGGTAATATTTGCCGCTCTCCAACAGGAGAGCGGCTTTTGCAGTCTTTACTACCAAACAAACATGTCGCATCAGCAGGAATCGCAGTAGATAAGAGCCATCTAACGGGAAAAGCTGCTGACGAGATGGCAACCACTATCGCGAACGAACATGGCGTAAGCTTAGATGGACACGAAGCACGACAATTAACACCTGAGCTTTGCGCTCAATACGATCTGATATTGGTTATGGAAAAAGGTCATTTAGAAGCCTTAACCAAAATCGCTCCTGAGGCACGAGGTAAAACGATGCTGTTTGGACAGTGGATAAATGAACAAAACATCCCTGATCCATACAGACAAAGTAGAGAAGCTTTCGAACATGCATATACGCTTATAGAAAAAGCAGCAAAAGCGTGGTCTCAAAAACTATAAGCCGCAAGGCTAAATAAACGCCAATGGCAAGGTATTTAAGAAGTTAAAGTAATGACAACACAAACTATTAAGCAATCACGTCAAGCCGACGATGAGATCGATTTGGGAAAGTTATTTGGGATCATTCTCGATGCCAAATGGCTCATTCTATGTACCGTAGTCCTATTTTCAATTATAGGCGTCGGCGTTGCCATTCTATCAACACCTATCTATAAAGCTGACGCTCTTATCCAAATCGAAAGTAAGAGTTCAGGTGGTATTTCAGCGATGGTTGGTGATATGGGAGAGCTGTTTTCAGCAGAATCATCAGCGACAACAGAAATAGAGATCATCAAATCTCGTATGATCTTGGGCGGTACTGTTGATAAGTTCAACTTAGCGACTGTCGTTTCTCCAAACTACATGCCAATTATTGGTAAAGGCCTCGCTCGACTACAAGGTGAGCAAATCAGTCTGAGCATTTCACGATTTAATGCTCCTTCTTACGCAGTTGGCGTTCCTTTAACTCTTGAAGTTATTGATTCTGAAAAACAGATGTTCAGGCTCTTAGAAGATGACAATAACGTCATTTTAGAAGGTAAAGTTGGTGAACTGCTTGAGAAGAATGGATACCAGTTTTTGGCGACTGAACTTGTGGCTCAAACTGGTGACTCATTCACGGTCAGCAAAATCAGTAAATTAGATGCAATTAATAAACTTCAAGAAAACTTATCGATTAGCGAACGTGGTAAGCAAACCGGGATTATATCTTTAAGCTTCTCTGGTGAAGACCGCGCTAAGATTCAAGATATCTTGAACGACATTAGCCAAAACTACTTCTTACAAAACGTTCAACGAAATTCTGCAGAGGCAGAGCAAAGCCTCGAGTTCTTGAAAGGTCACCTCCCAGACATCAAAACAAAACTGACCGCTTCTGAAGACGTTTTAAATCGGTTCCGTCAAGAAAATGAATCTATCGACTTAGGCCTTGAAGCTCAGTCAACGCTGAAAGTAATGGTTGAGTTAGAAGCACAGCTAAATGAGCTTACATTCAAAGAAAGTGAGATCAGCCAACGCTTCACACAGGATCACCCAGCTTATAAGTCGCTACTTGATAAACGTGAAACACTACTAAAAGAGAAAGAACGTCTTAATAAACAAGTTCAAAAGTTACCGAAAACACAGCGTGAAGTTCTACGTATGACACGCGATGTAGAAGTAAACCAACAAATCTACATCCAACTATTGAACAAGGTTCAAGAGCTCAACATTATTAAAGCCGGAACAGTTGGCAACGTTCGAATCTTAGATAACGCTCAATCTTTCTCTAAGCCAATCAAGCCGAAAAAAGCGCTTATCGTTGTGCTAGCAACACTGCTTGGCGGTATGGCAGGCATTGCTTTCGTATTAATTCGTGCAGCATTCCACCGTGGTGTGGAAACACCAGATCAAATTGAACAGATTGGCATGCCAGTTTACGCAAGCGTTCCAAAATCTATTCAACAACTGGAATTTGCAAACAAGCTTAAGCGCAACAAAGGCAGCAACAATGAGCTAGTCCTTCTAGCGGAAGCTAACCCAGCCGATCTTTCCATTGAGGCTCTACGTAGTCTTCGCACTAGCTTGCACTTTGCAATGATGGAGGCGAAGAATAACGTTCTTATGATTTCAGGTCCTGCACCATCTATCGGCAAAACATTTGTATCGACCAACTTTGCGGCCGTCGCTGCGAAAACCGGTCAGAAAGTGCTGCTTATTGATGCGGATATGCGTAAAGGTTATTTGCAGCAATGCTTCGGTCTACGTTGGGACAACGGTCTTTCTGATTACTTGAGCGGTAAGACATCCCTTAGCAACATCATTAAATCTACATCCATTGATAATTTAGATGTTGTGACTCGCGGCCAAGTACCACCAAATCCGTCAGAACTTCTTATGCACCCTCGCTTCAAGAGCTTTGTTGACGAGATGTCTGCACAGTACGATCTAGTCATCATCGATACGCCGCCTGTACTCGCAGTTACCGACCCAAGCATTGTTGGCGCGCTTGCAGGAACAACTCTGATGGTCGCTCGTTTTGATCAAACGACTTTGAAGGAGATTGAAGTCGCGCAAGGTCGCTTCGAGCAATCAGGCGTTGAAGTTAAAGGTGTGATTCTCAATGCAGTTGAGAAAAAAGCATCTAACTCATACGGCTATGGATACGGCTACTATAACTACGCGTACAAAAGCGAATCATAACTTGAATTTAGATCGCTAATTAAACCAAATATGACAAAGCCCTGCTAGAAACAGCAGGGCTTTTTCTATTGCACTCTTAATTGCTTGTACGTAATCAAACTAAGCAAGACAAAGAATATTGGGTCACTCCAACCAAAACCGACAAATACTCCGATAATGCCGGCATAGGTAGTAATCACTGCCCCTAAGCCATTAGTAATCAATAATGCTTTAAACAGCTGTTTCGCAGTATGCCCTGATTCCACATTACGTAACATCAAACTCACCGCAGCGATTCCACCTAAAAAGATCGAAGTATGCTGCGATAAAAACAGCGCGTACTGGTCGTTAATTTGTACTCCATAGATCGGCCACATTATGGTTGGTACAAAAAACAACGCAAAAGCGAATACCGTATATACGACACCATGAGCGGTTAGAAAAGTGCGGTTGGTCATCATCTCCTTATCCTCTAATAGGCCCTTGATTGAGCGTAGTTAACGGCACATTGATATCGAAAATTTGACCTCGTACTTCGACTACGCCCATTTTTCGTAAGCGTGCGGCATGCATTTCGAGATAAGCTTGCGCCGTGGCTTCATCTTCAAAAAGATAGATACCACCACCGAGTTTGTCTTTTTCGCTTTCCGTCCAGATTTTCCAAATCATGCCCGGCTCTTGGTTAATCGACTTAGCTAAGTCGACCAGAGCATTCGACATCTCGTCACCAAACGGACCATGAAATTCAAAATCAACTTGCAATAATTTCGCCATCTTGAGTCTCCTCTTCTTATTGACTCGTTTTCGATGACAAGATTATTACCTTTATAAAACTGACAGAAAAGTTCATAATTTCGCCATTAACTGTCTAAAAAATTGACTCATGAGACTAAAAACGACCTTAGAACAATGGCAAACGCTACAAGCGATTAATCAAGAAGGCAGCATTCAATCCGCAGCTTTACTGCTCAACAAGAGCCATACCACATTGATCTACTTGGTGAGGAAGTTAGAAGACCAACTTGGTATTCAACTTATCGAAGTACGAGGGCGCAAAGCGGGTTTGACAGAGCACGGCAAAACCATACTGCGTCGTGCACAATCCATGCTTGAACAAGCGCGGGAACTAGAAGTCATCAGCGAGCAGTTAAAAAGTGGGGTGGAATCTCAAATCACGGTCGCAATAGATCATCTTTGTGACCCTTGTTGGCTTTATGCACCACTCAGTCAATTTTTGGAGGACAACAACACGACCTCCGTTCAAGTGGTTGAAACGTCACTGAGCAAAACAACCGAAATGGTCGTAAATGAGCTCGCTGACATCGCAATCATCAACTTACCGATAACCAACTACCCTGCCGAAGCATTTGGCGTAACAACCATGCTGCCTGTAATCGCAGCACACCATCCACTCGCTAAAAAGCCGCATGTTTCCATCGACGATTTTGCAACCACCAGCCAAATTGTCATCCGTGACTTAGGCAATTCAGACAAAACGAAAAGAGATGTGGGTTGGTTACGCGCACGTCAGCGTATTACCGTCGATAACTTCGACCACGCTTTTCACGCCGTAGAGCAAGGCGCTGGATTTTGTCGGCTACCAGCGCACTTAGTCGCAGCCCGCAAGAGCGATAAAATTAAAGTATTGGAGATCGAACACTCCCATCAATATCAAGTTGCGCTGCACCTCACTTTGCCCAAAGGAGCCAAAAGTGGTCCTGCGACTCAAGCGCTTTATCGTACTTTACTCAAAAGTGTAGAAACTCGAGCCTAGCGACAGTGGTATTGAGTTGAATCGCTAGTGTTATCGCCTATTGATTCTCCCTAAATATAGAGAAACGGCCATTTTGTGACGCTACACTCTCACAAAAGGTTGCACGAAGGATAGCGACCACCTACTATCACTCTGCTCATTCCTAAAGCACCCAACACTCGCGGAAAGAACTCGGTTCACGGCAATATCCTCACCTGCTTGGTTTAGCAGGCACAATCTGTTTTTACCTTCTTTTTAGCTTCTATTTAGGCGAGTGTGGAAGAAATAAGAAAGGTGAAATATGAACTCTACAAATAGCTTCTCGATCAATATCAATCAGCAAAAATCCATTGCTAAAAAAAGGCTCAAAGCTATCCGCCTATACGATGACGCTACGTTGGAGTTAGTTAAGCGATGTCACTCCAAACCAGAGTCATTGACTCCCAATACAATTCAATTGGCTGACGTTCAACATGCACTCGCAAGAGAACTGGGCTTATCCAGTTGGAGTAAACTAAAAGCTCATGTCGAAGAGCTAGAAGCGCACAAACGAGCCATCAAAGAACAAAAACCGCCCCTAGATGCGAAAGTAAAAACGCTACACGTTCGTTGTGGCCACGACATTCAACAACAACTTAAAGCCAGCGGATTTGAAGGGACATTTTTAGCCCTGATCGATCCGCTTTGTATTGGCCCCATACCAGCAACACCACAGAACTTCCTTGCCATTCGTGCCCAATATGTCGTAGAGACTCTGCTGCCTGTGATGAAGCGTGAAGACTCGGTTCAAGATATAGTCACATTGGAACAATCAAACCTCGATCTGTTGCAAAGTGATGTATTTGAACGAATCGTCTTTTGGGTCGAACATGACAGCTATGATCAATTGATGCTAATTCGTGCTCTAACACTGTTAGAGAATGTAGAGAACAAAGTGATAGAGATCATTGAGTTGAACCAGTTTCCGGGTACTGAGCGATTCATCGGCTTTGGGCCGTTGCCTGAAGAAGCTATTCGTTCTTGTTGGCGATACCGTAAACCTGTGACAGCAAAATTATTCAGTCAGGCTAAACGGTGTTGGCACGCTATTACATCACCGACACCTATTTCCATAGTTAATTTGATTCAGCAGCATAACCTGGATTGCTTGCCCAATATATTCAACGTGCTTAAACGCCATTTGCAAGAGTTACCTAATTCACAAACTGGATTGAGCTTGACACAACACCTCGCACTAAAGGTCTTGAGCTCGCAAAATCGTTCAATTCCCATCAAAGATTGGTTTGAGCAATATCAACAACTAGAACCTCTTCCTTACCTAGGAGACGTGATGTTTTACGCGTTACTCCTCCCTCTAGCACAGTGTCAAACACCTTTGATCACGATTGAGTCACGTGAAAGGCACTGGTGGGAACAAAGCGTCCGTATCACTGAGGCTGGCAAGCAGTGTTTGGAAGGCTTAATACGAGCGAAACAATGCTATTGGGTTGGAGGGATTAAAAATACCAGTCAGAATTATTGGAGTTGGGATCACCTCCAATTATCTACATTGACCAACCATCATTGATTCAGCGGATAGGTAACATAAGCAGGGGCATAGACGGCTCGTTAGCCCCTGGTGTTCAGCCCAATACAAAAACAGTCAAAAAGAGACGGCTTCTAGCCTGAATAAAATCTAGATAGTTATGCAAGAGCAACACTCCTTAAAGGTAATATGCACTCCATTTACTACCAAAAATAAATGTAAACACTCCTTCTTATCGGTTGTATGTTCGATAAAAGTGTTAAAATACAAACTTTTCGACCAGTCAAATAGTTAAGATTTAGTTAAAACTCTATTTTTATTAGTGATAAAGTTCACATCTATTAACCATTTAGAGGATTATTCTTTCGTATTTTCTCACTCCACTGCTACTCTGCTCGCCGCTTTGAAGTGAACTCAAGGTGCATAACTATAAGGAGTGTTCTCATGAATACCAAGAAACCGATGTCGCTAACCAGCCGCGTAATTTTGGGTATGGTAGCGGGTATCTTGACAGGATTTGCAATTCGCACACTTTTTGCCGGCAACGGATTTGTCGACGCATACATTGTTAATGGATTATTTGAAGTTGGTGGACAGATCTTCGTCGCCAGCTTAAAAATGCTCGTAGTCCCTCTAGTGTTTGTTTCACTAGTTTGTGGTACTAGCTCCCTCAAAGACCTTTCTACACTGGGTCGCATGGGTGGTAAAACCCTCGCTTTCTACGTTACAACAACGGCTATCGCGATTACGCTTGCTCTAACTATGGGTACTCTGTTCCAGCCAGGTGCTGGCGCTGACCTAACCGCAGCAAGTTCATTCAAATCAGCAGAAGCACCATCTTTGGGTCAGGTGATCATCGATATGTTCCCAACCAACCCTATCAGTGCGATGGCTGAAGGTAAAACCCTGCAAGTTATTGTGTTCGCGGTACTATTTGGTATCGCGATCAGCGCAGCAGGCAAACCTGGTGAACGTATTGCAGCGTTCTTCGCTGATCTGAATGAAGTGATCATGAAACTGGTCGCGATTTTGATGAACTTGGCGCCTTATGGGGTGTTCTTCTTAATGGCGAAGCTATTTACTGGTCTTGGTCTGGGCGCGATCGTCAATCTGGCAGAGTACTTCTTAGTACTGGCTGGTACGCTTGTCCTACACGGTCTAGTTACTTACAGCTTAATGTTAAAAGGTTTCACAGGTCTAAACCCAATTACGTTCCTACGTAAGATGGAAGACGCGATCATGTTTGCTTTTTCTACAGCATCATCGAACGCGACGATTCCAGTGACAATGGAAACAGCAAAGCACCGCATGGGTGTTGAGAACCGTGTATCATCGTTCACAGTACCACTTGGTGCAACCGTAAACATGGACGGTACGGCGATCATGCAGGGCGTAGCAACTGCGTTTATTGCTCAAGCTTTCAATATTGATTTAACTATGGGCGATTACCTAATGGTTATCATGACGGCAACTCTGGCGTCTATCGGTACCGCAGGTGTTCCTGGTGTGGGTCTTGTCATGCTTGCTATGGTATTGAACCAAGTTGGTCTGCCGCTTGAAGGTATCGCGCTCATCATGGGTGTTGACCGTCTTCTTGATATGATTCGTACCGCGGTAAATATCACTGGTGACAGTGCTGTAACCGTCATCGTTGCGAAATCAGAAGGTGCATTGGATGAAGCTCGCTTCAACGACCCAATGGCAGGCGTAGCCGAAGAAGAAGTGCATCTTAAACGCGCTGACGCCTAAATCGTTCTACGATTACCATTCTGAAATTATATAGTCCTGTCCAAAAGAAAGCCCCGATGGAAACATCGGGGCTTTTGTTTTCTCCGCGTCTAGAAATACTCTTTCTAATCCGCCATCGAATTCAGCTTTTCTCTCGCTTGTTCTTCATGCTCGTCGGTGATGGCATTACCGACTGAGTTCGCGGCTAAGGTAAGTGCTGCCATGTCATCGGTAAAACCGACGCCAGCGAGTACGTCTGGCACCATATCTGTTGGTAGGACAAAGTATGCCAGCGCACCACCTAAAATCGCCTTATGGCGAACAGAGGTGTTAGAATCTGTCATCGCGAGCCATGATTTAATGCCCATTACGGCAATTTCTTCACCCGCTTTCTTAACCGACCCTTTCATTTTTCGCCAGAATGTTTTCTCATCTGGCGCTTGCATCGTTTGATCTTTGGCGTCTTTCGGCGCCGATTTTACAGACATTGTTGTGGTCATCGTTGCCTCCGAAATTTATGACTGTGGCCAACATATTAATAAATCGAACCTGAACGCAAGATTAATAACAAGAAATGATAGTAAAGTGAAACAAAAACACAGATAGAAAATCCCCAAACCGAAGTCTGGGGATCGTGATGTTGGGAACTAAGTTGTCGAGTGCACTACTGAGCTATCTTCTCCAGTACACGCATCAGCATTTTGATTCGCGGTTCGATAGACTCAAGCAACAAGTACTCTTGATCGCTGTGGAAGCCCGCACCGATAGGTCCTAGACCATCCAAAGTTGGAACGCCAAGAATCGCCGTATTGTTTGCATCAGAGCCGCCACCGACTTCTTTCCAGTTGATGTCGATCGCCAGTTCACTTGCCGCTTCTTCAACTAATGTCATTAAGCTTTCTGTTTGTGGGCTTGGCACCATAGAAGGCTTATACGCTTCACGAACCAACTCAATGCTCACGCCATCAACGAATGGTGTTTCCAGCATGCCGTTTAGCTTGCTATCGACATCATCGTATTCTTCGTTGCTCCAGAAACGCACATCCACGATCGCTTCAGCGTGCTCAGGGACGATGTTCGCTCCGTTGCCACCAGAAACAATACCGACATTCAGCGTGGTACCAGATTCAAAGTTGGTCATTGCATTGACTGCTAGAATCCAATTCGCCATCTCAGTGATTGCGCTGCGGCCATTTTCTGGCTCGTTCCCTGCGTGAGCAGCAACGCCATTAAAGGTCATTTTGTAGCGAGCCATGCCTTTACGCGCTTTCACTAAACCACCGTCTGCACGTGCCGCTTCTGCAACCAGTACATTCTTAGCGTTTTTCGCTACTGATTGAATCCAATCCACAGAGTCCAGAGAGCCCGTCTCTTCATCTGGGTTCATGCAGATAGCGATAGACAGCTTATCCAACACCGCTTGGTCTAGATTGCGCATCGCGTATACGATGTTGAGCAAGCCAGATTTCATGTCCGAGACGCCCGGACCGTAGGCTTTCTCTACATCTTGAGACATTGGACGAAGCTCAGCAGTACCCACAGGGAACACGGTATCCATATGACCAATCAGCATCACGTCGATTTGCTCAGCTTCCGGCTTATTTCGAACTTCAAGACCGATGCCCGCTCTGCCACAGTCGATGCGTTTTACGCTCCAACCTGACATCGCTTGGTACTTCTCTTCAAATTGAGAAGCGATAAACTCGATACCATCAGTAGTGTAAGTACCACAATCCACATTGATTAGCGGACGTAGCTCTTCTAGATATTCATTTAGAGAGAATTGCATGATTCACTCCTAGACAAACAGATTCATCACCAGCATTGCGCCAAACGCGTTCAATACTGAGATCGCAATCATAACTGGGATGTAACGACCTTCAGTACCAATTGGGCCCATGATACGACCCATGTACTGAACTTGAGAGCCCATTAGGTAGATAGCAGGTGCAAGAATCGCAATGTGCGTACCGTTTAGGATGCCTTGGTCAAACAGCGTGATAACCACACCCACTGCGCCGCCCATCGACATCCAAGCGCCGATAAGAACAGCAGCCGCTTCACCAGGAAGGCCAAACACCGCCATGATTGGAGAAAACACCGTGCCCATCAGATCCAGCGCGCCAGTGATTTGCAGCGCTTTGATGATAACGAACGCCATCAATACGTTAGGAACCGTAGAGGTAGTCGCAATTACCCAACCTTTCTTAGCACCTTCGACGAAGATATCCGTCACCATTGGTTTTTTCGCTTTAACGTCACCCATTATGCCGTCTCCTCTTTTAGGTTCTCTGATTTGTTTTGGTCTTGTTTGTCTTCTTTACCTTCCGTCATGTTCAGGTAAATACGGAACAGGTTTGCACCGATGATCTTGAATGCGAACATCACCACAACCGCTAAACCAATAGAAGACGTGACCGCTAGAGAGCCGTCAGCCATCGTCAATGTGAACAGCACAGCACCTGATGAGAAGAAGTTCACGATGGTCGCACCTGCAGTAAACTGGAACATGGTAAATACGTCCGTTTCACGCTTAGTTAGGTGACCTTCATCTTTTAGCTGACGCGTCATCGCCGCGCCCGCGTCGGTACTTTGTAGAGAAGCAATTAAAGCCAGACCAGAGTTACCAGGGATGCCCATTAGAGGACGTAGAAGAGGAGTAAGAAGCTTACGAGCTGCTTCAAGTGCACCGTAGTGCTCAAGTACGTTGATCATACCTAAGGCGAACATAACAGTTGGAATCAAAGTAAGTGCGAAAATGAAACCGTCGCGAGCACCGCTACCACCAGTACCGCGAAGCGACGTTGTTGCAACTTGCACACCGTCAGCCGTTTCGGTGACACCATACGCCACCTTGCCGAAAGAGCCATTGAGCGTTGTAAAATCGAATACACCGTACCATTCGCTAGATTGCATCAGGCCAGAAAAGAACACGACCGCAAACGCCAGAGCAACGTAGCACCCCAGTGTAACTTTACGCTCAGTTTGAACAGGAATTTTCATAACATTACCTACACATGTGGAACTTAACACATATGTTCACCTGAATAATGTGCTAGAGAGATGATCAAAATCAATCCGCCTGCCGAACATTATCGCGACTCAGTTATGAAGTATTGTTTTATGATTCCAATCACAATTGAAAGATAATAAAAGTTTGTTCTAACAATTAGGTATTTTAATCTATATCGATAGCTCACGACTTCTTCATCAACTCAACAAATGATTCTGACGAATATTGCTTTCTACAACATTCATGACGTACTTCATACTTTGGCATTGAGGCAATATCGATTAACTCGAAAGTAACATTCAGCCACGAAATTTAGGTTAGGATAGTCCGGTCATATGTAAACGGCATAAACCAGAATTAACAGGACTATACGACCCATTGTTACGCTCACAATATAAAATAGCCAAATGGACACTCGCCCTCGTGCTTTGGGTGGTGATGATATGCTTAAGCCAAAATTCTGGTTTCTCGAAAAGCTGCCCGAAGGCTCACCAAATACAGAGTCAGCAAGATGAGAGTGTGAATTTATCACCATCTTGCGACCTTTCAGAAAAGCTAGTTCAAGCGTACCAACATCAGTTTGATCATATTCTTATTCCATTTTTTCTGTTTGCTTTGATTGTGGCGCTGCCGATGACAACCACAGCAATTCGCTATCTGGAATACACAGAACCGATACCGGAAAAGTATCGGGTTCACCTAAAACTTTGCGTGTTTAGAGAATAAAGCCAGCAAGGCGAGAGACCTTTCTGCCTGACTTTTGTACATATTTTATTCACTTCACATAACAAACAACGAAATTTAAAAGTTTTAGGAAATATTATGACATTCACTCGTACACTTTTGGCGTTAACGATGGCTATCGTACCTGCCGTATCTTTCGCATCAGAAAAGACCGCAGAACAAAAGCTAGAGGAAGTTACTCAGATACTAAAAGAAAACCCTCAAATTCTTGATTCATTGCACCAAAACCTTCAAGAGTACATTGCGTATCAACAGTCATTTGGCGACACCTTGAAGGAGGTTCGTCAATATCTAAGTGATGGCAAACATTCCTCTTTTGGTGCTGAAAACCCTGAGTTAACCATTATTAACGTAACAGACTACAGCTGCCCTTTTTGTAAACGTTTAGAAGGAGAGCTGGTCAAAGTTGGTAAGGAATATCCGCAGGTAAAAGTGCTTAACCTCAATGTCTCTTTTAAAGAACAATACGAGAAAAACGGCTACAACTCGGCAAGTTACGCATTAAATGTTTGGCAAAACCAGCGAGATAAGTACGAACAAGTGCATGAGTTATTGGTGAAAAAACCGGGCGCACATGACGCACGTTCCTTAAATCAAATCGCGAAAAAAACGGGGACAGAAGCACAGCTTGTCGACGACAAAGAGACCAAGGCGTTGCTTGATAAAAACTATCAGTATTTCACGCAACTTGGTTTACGCGGCACGCCCGCGTTGATCATTAATGATCAAGTCATTCCTGGCTATGTGCCGTTTGACGAGCTAGAAAAAGTCATCGACCAAGAACTGGCGAACTAATACAACAAAGCCCTTCCCTGATAACTCAAGGAAGGGCTTTTTCTATCTAGGCTTAAAACGAAGTTCTAACTACTTGTCGCGACCCACAAACGCCACAACGACTTTGTCATTGCCAAGCGAGCGAGAGAACACGTACGCGCCTTCTTGTTCAATTACTTGATGCTGACCCGCACCAATCGCTGGGTGCGCTTTACGGAACTGACCAAGAGTTTGCCAGTGTTTGAGCAGCGCTTGCTTCTCATCAGATAGCTTCCATACCATGTCAGAACGAGTGCCTTGGTGGAAATCGTCCGCGTAAGGACCAATGTTACGACCAACTTCATCACCATAATAAACCTGAACAGCACCAGGACTCAGAAGCAGTGCATTCGCGGCGTTACGCTGCATACCGTAATCTTTGAAGCGAGAGAAGAACAGCTCGGTATCGTGAGAAGACATGTAGCTCACAGGGTTAAAGTCTTTCTCATTGGCGATAGTGTCCGCATAGCTTTGGTAAGTGTCTGCCATTTGGCTGAAACACGCCGCGCCTTTATCTAATTTCTTCTGCATGTCGAAGTTAATCAACGCATCAAAGCCATCATCAAAGTAAGGGCTGCGATAAGCGGTATGTCCCCATACTTCACCCATCATCCAGAATGGCTGACCTGACTTACCGTTCTCTTTACGCCACTGCTCAAGGCTGCTTGATGCCTCTTCTTTCAAGCGTTTCCACACATCGCCTTCAACGTGCTTCACCGTATCGACACGGTAACCATCAATGCCAAAGCGTTTCACCCAATCAGTTTGCCACTCAATTAGGTAGTCCGAGACGGTGTAATTGTCACGCTCCTCAACGCGAGTGCCAGGGTTATCCAATAGCCATTGAGCTGGCTTCACGGCTTTGTCTGATTCAGTGATAAAGTCTGGCAAACCCGCCAATGACATGGTGATATCACTGCTGCCCGGAACTGGGTATCCCGGTAGACCTGTTCTTACCCAGTCACCGCCCCACCATTTCGCCCAGTTTGGACTCTGGTAATCAATATTCTGGTGGTAGCTATGCCAGTTTTCGCCCGCTTTTGGTTTCCAATCCCCCCATTTCTTAGGTAGGTCAGCGTTTGGTTTTAACACCTCAATACCGTCAAATTGCAAATCGGCTAACGTTGAGTAACCAGTGTGGTTGATTACTGCGTCCATCAAGACTTTAAGGCCACGTTTATGTGCCTCTTCCACCAGCTTTTTAAGATCAGCTTCGTTACCGAAGTTCTCATCAATCTTGGTAAAGTCACGCGTCCAGTAACCGTGGTAAGCGTAAAATGGGAATGAGCCGCTATCGCCGCCGCCCACAAAACCGTGTACTTGCTCAACGATTGGCGACAACCAAATCGCATCGGTACCTAGGCTCTTTATGTAATCTAGCTTTTCGATCACACCTTTTAGGTCACCACCGTGAAAGGTACCAACCTCTTCTTTACCGTCTTTCTTGCGACCATAGCTGTTATCATTGCTGGTATCGGCATTGTTGAAACGGTCGACCATCACGAAGTAAATATTGGCATTACGGTAATCAAACGGTACTGCTTCTTTGGTTTTCTTCACTGGCTCTAGTAGCACCAAACCGCCGGAATCTTTGCTTGGTGTCAGCGATACTTGCTGATCTTTTACTTCGACCATTTGACCAGAATAGGCATCACGCAACTTGGTGCCATCAGGGAAACTGTCACCCAGCGCGATGGTGACTTCGCCGCCTTGGTAAACCTCACATTGCACTTGTGGGATTGGGCGTTTGAATTCTGTCTTGGCAGCTTTCTTAGGTTCACGCTTGAAGCGTAGAGTTTTGGCTTCCGCATCAAAAGCAAAAGAGTAATCGCCAGTAAAACGGATTTTTAACGGCAGTTCTGTTGGTTTTCCGCAGTTCAGCGCGATAGGTTTGTTGAATTTGACCTTCTGACCATCAGGCGCGACACAGTCGCCTTCAACACCCGTGATTTTGAGCGTGTATCCGTCTTTGGTTAAGGGCACAACCAAAGGTTGCTCTGCACTTAAAGGAAAGTCACGGCTGTTGGTCGTGGTAGAAATGGTGATGTTTGGCTCGGCGATGGCACTTGCCGATGCAAGCAATAAGGTCGTCGTAATCAGATTCAGTTTCATCGTTCAGTCCATTGGTTGCGCATAGGCGCAGTATTCGTGTTGTAGTTTTATTCACACTAATAGTAAATGGATGAAAAACTGAGCACATCATTCTGAAAGGCTACGCCCTAAAGCTTGTGACGCTTCACATTTTGCTTTTATGGGGGCGTAGTTCTACTTATGAGCAGGGTAAAAAGGAGTTTAAAGCTGAATGCTACCAAGGTTACGCATTTGTCTCATCGCCCAATTGACGCGGCTGATGGTGTAAGAAGTCTGAGGGTAAACTTTGATGCGATACGGATTTGGCAGCACCACCGCAAGCCTTGCTGCTTGGCGTGTTGAAAGTTGTTTAGCAGGAATACCAAAGTAGTTTTGCGCAGCGGCTTCCGCGCCATAAATACCTGGACCAAACTCCACCACATTCAAATACACTTCAAGAATGCGTTTTTTACTCCACATTGCTTCCATCAGCAGAGCAAAATAAAGCTCATACGCTTTGCGCACATAAGAGTGTGAAGGAAACAGAAACACGTTCTTTGCAGTTTGCTGAGTAATCGTGCTCGCACCGCGAGAGGGACCGTTCTCGCCAGACTCTGAGATCACTTTAAACAAGGAATCAAAATCCACTCCGTAATGGGTCGGGAACTTTTGATCTTCTGTCGCAATCACGGCCAGTTGAATGTGTTTAGAAATATCACTCAAAGGCACCCATTCATTTTGACTCTCTTCAGGAAATCCTTCAGGAGGAGAAATCATGCGGCTGATCTTCCATCCCCAAATTGGTGGATCGATGTATTTCACTATGCCAACGAGCATCACTGGTAAAAGCAAAAGCACCAATAAGATATTGAACAGAAGGGATTTAATCTTTCTCAAAGTCCGACCTAGCCTGATTTAACAAAACAATATGATGCAAGTATAGAGTATGCAGTCTGTTTATCGTTAGTGAAAACTTGGTCAAAAAAAGCCCGATTTACAATGTAAAACGGGCTTAGAATTTGATTAGACTAAATTATTTGTGCAGCTTGTAGAACACGGTTGAAAGTGGAGGCAAACGAAGCTCAAGTGATTGAGGCAGTGATTCACTTTCAACTTTTTCCGTTTTCACACTGGTCAGCACTTTAAAATCGCTGCCGCCGTATTTGCTGTCGTCTGTATTCAGTAGCAGTTCGTATTGACCTGCATTTGGAACGCCTAAACGAAAGCGCTTGTGTGGTACGGGCGTAAAGTTGGTGATGATCAGAATACGCTCACCTTCTTTACTAATACGCTCGTGCGCTAGGATGCTCGCATCCGCTTCGTCTTGTAGACGCCACTCAAAACCAGCAGGAACACAATCTTGATCGTGCATCGCCGCTTCATTTCGGTACAAGTGGTTCAAATCTCGCATCAGCTTTTGAACGCCTTGATGACGCTCGTATTCTAGCAAGAACCATTGCAACTGATCATCGTGGTTCCACTCCGCCGTTTGACCGATTTCCGCGCCCATGAAGTTCAGCTTTTTGCCCGGTTGACCATACATATAACCGTAGTATGCTCTTAGGTTTGCGGTTTGCTGCCATTCATCGCCCGGCATCTTGTTGTGAATAGAGCCTTTGCCGTACACCACCTCGTCGTGAGAGAGAGACAAGACGTAGTTCTCGCTGTGCGCATAAACTAGCGGAAATGTGATGGTATTGTGGTGGTATTTGCGGTGAACAGGATCTTCTTTGATGTATGAAAGACTGTCGTGCATCCACCCCATATTCCACTTGAAGCCAAAGCCTAAACCACCCATAAAGGTTGGCGCAGACACACCCGGAAACGCCGTTGACTCTTCCGCAATCGTCATCGCATTCGGGAAGTACTTGTACACTTCTTCGTTCATCCATTTTAAGGTTGCGATTGCGTCGTAGTTTTCGTTGCCACCATCAACGTTCGGGACCCACTGATCGTGGCTACGTGAATAATCGAGATAGAGCATCGACGCAACAGCATCGACACGAATGCCATCAATATGGAATTGTTCAAACCAGTACAGCGCATTCGAGACAAGGAAGCGACGTACATGTTCACGGCCTAAATCGTAAATGTAGGAGTTCCAATCTTGGTGCCAACCGCGACGAGGATCTGGATCATGGAACAGAGGCGTACCATCAAAGTTAGCTAAACCATGATCATCCGATGGGAAATGCGCAGGAACCCAATCCAGCACTACACCGATACCAGCTTGGTGACACGCATCCACGAAGAATTTGAAATCATCAGGTGAGCCAAAACGGCTAGTTGGTGCAAACAAGCCAACAGGTTGATAGCCCCATGAACCATAGAATGGATGCTCAGACACAGGCATCAGCTCAACGTGGGTGTAGCCCATATCCACAAGGTATGGCACCAACTGCTCCGCGAGTTCGCGGTAGTTCAGGAAATCACCGTTCTCGTCGCGCTTCCATGATCCAGCATGTAGCTCGTAAAACGATAACGCTTCATCACGCTTTTGTGTCACTGCACGGTTTTGCCATTTCGCATCTTGCCATTGGTAACGCTTGTGATCGTAGGTAATGGATGCGAACGATGGGTATTGCTCAGAGTAGAAACCCCAAGGGTCTTGTTTGTGTGGCAACCCTTCCCCATTTGGCCCTTTGAGCTCAAATTTGTATTGTACCCCCTCTTCCAAACCAGGAATGAATAGGCCCCAGATACCGTAGTCTAAGCGTTGCATTGGATGACGACGGCCATCCCATTGGTTGAAGCAACCCACAAGGCTAACAGCAGATGCATGTGGTGCATAAACAAGGAAACGCACACCAGAGATGTTTTCACCGCCACGCTCTAGCGTGACAAAGTGCGCGCCCATGTAGTGATACATGTCTTTTGGCGTATGCAGATGCTCGTACTCTTGGTAGATATTGTGGTACTGGTACGGGTCATCAATAATTTGTTCAACACCATTCCAATCGACCGCTAAACGGTAGTGGGTCAGGTGTAAATCGCGTTGTTCTTTTAAGATGAAACCGCTGTCGCCATCACGCTCAAGCGCCACGCGAGGTTCACCATTAACAAGCAGTTCAACCTTGTTTGCGCCCGGCATCCAAACTCTCAGCGAAGCTTCGTCGTCAATGAATGGACCCAGCGCCGCAAATGGATCTGAGTAAGCCGCCTCAGCAAGCAGTTCGTATGCGCGTTCGTGTTGTTTCTTTATTTTCTTGGTTTTGGTGGTTTTCAAATCTTTCTCCCTAGAGCCAACATCCTTTTCAAGACCAGAGATCTGAATCAAACATCGGTTTCTCCACAGCCAACGTTGTGAACTCACAAAAAGACTCCGCTTCTCACGTTCGTTGCGTAAACGGCGTCAAAATACAAAAATGCCCGCTATTGTCGCGGGCATAATAACGGTACTTCATCCTAACGGATTGTGTTTTAGGAATGAGTGACCTAGACGGAACTTTCGTACCTCTGAGCTAACAAAATTGGTAATCAGCTCGTCCATCTACGCCACTCTAGGCATCTTACTTACTCGCCTGTGCGCGAACTTCAGTAAGGCGTTTAGAAATACGATTCACATCTTCACGGCTGAAGATTTCATCTAGGTTCATCGACAATTTACGACGCCAGTTTGGATACTCATCCACCGTACCAGGAATATTGACAGGTTGATCCATTTCTAGCCAGTCTTCAAGCTGAACGCTAAGCAGTGCAGAGTCACCCGCGGCTACGTGCAGTTGCAGCGCTTCGCTTAGGTATGAATCCATTGGCACGTACTGAGCATCATGACCAATGCCTTCTGGCAGATAGCCATGCCAGCGAACACTGTCTAGAATGCCTTGTTTGCACTTCAAGCGGTCAGCGAATAGGCCTTCCAACTGCTGCTCATCAGGGTACAGACCAATCTCACGCCCCATCTTCAAGTCATCACAGTGCCAGAAACCGCGTAGTGTTGGCATATCGTGCGTACACAGCGCAGCCATAGACTGCTCAGCGTAGTGCTTCGGAGAAATAAAACCGCCGTCGTCTTTTGATGTTTCGAAGAAGAAGACTTTGTACGAATGCACACCCGCATCACGAAGGATATCAACGATTTCATCAGGTACAGTACCCAAGTCTTCACCGATTACAGAACACTGATGACGGTGAGATTCCAACGCTAGGATTGCTAGCATGTCTTCAACTGGGTAGTACAGGTATGCGCCTTCTGTCGCTTTCTCGCCTTTTGGAATCCACCAAAGGCGAAGCAGGCCAAGTACGTGGTCGATACGCAATGCACCACAATGCTTCATGTTAGCACGTAGCAATTTGATGTAAGCGTCGTAGCCAGTCGCTTCTAAAACCTGAGGGTTAAGCGGAGGCAGACCCCAGTTTTGGCCTAGTGGACCAAGTACATCTGGTGGCGCACCGATGCTTGCATCCAATACTAGCGCGCCTTCGTCAGCCCATGTTTCGCTGCCTGAATCTGCAACACCAACCGCAAGGTCACGGTACAAACCCACAGCCATGCCTTTTTCTTCGGCTAGCGCTTGCGCTTCTTTGATTTGATCGTCTGCGATCCATTGCAGGTACATGTACAAGTGAACACGATCTTGGTTGTCCTTAATGTACTTCTGAGTACCAGCTGCGTCGAATGTGCGGTATTTCTCAGGGAATACTGGCCAGCCCCACATGTTTGCATCTTCTGCATGTAAATCAGCATGAAGTGCATCGAATGCAGCTTGATGTAGCAAGCTGTCGCCGCCTTTTTCAACAAAGTCCAAGAAGGCACGAGCGCGATCGGTGTTCTTGTCTAAATGGCGAGCTTTAAACTCACTGAATAGCAGCGGAAGAACGCTCATTTTTAGTTGCGAAACTTCGGTGTAATTCACCCAATGAGAGTCTCGCGCTTTTTGTAGACGTTGTTGGAACTCTGCGCTACCCACTCGCTGTTGTGCTTCTGCACTAAGCGCGAACTCAGGTACAGAGCTTACGTCGATGTACATGATGTTCAGCCAGCGACGAGAAGACGGGCTGTATGGGCTTGCCCCTTCTGGATTCGCAGGGAACAGCGAGTGAATCGGGTTCAAGCCAATGAAGTCACCGCCACGAGAGGCAATATCACTCACCAGTTGTTTTAGGTCACCAAAATCACCGATGCCCCAGTTATGCTGAGTACGCAGTGTGTAAAGCTGGATACTAGGACCCCATAGCTTTTTGTGTTGGTTTAGATCGTCTTGTTTGAAACACGCTTTCGGCGTAATGATCAATGACATCTCGTAAGGTGTTTTACGACGCTTACGACTGATGATCAGTTTGTGATAACCCCAAGCCAAGTTCTTTGGCAATGCAAACACTAGAGGGCCACCCTCAGCACGCTCATCACGAACAATTTGGGACTGAAGATAGCCTTCAAGTACCTCTCCTTGTTCTGTTTCTAAACGCCAGCTAAATTCACTCTCACGAGCACTCGTACCTAGGTTTAGTTCCACTTCGACTGGTTCGCCGTCGCGTAAAACAAGAACAGGGGCTAGTACGTCTTTTTTATGTTTCTTTTCAGCAGAAGCCAGTAGTTTTTCATCACTGCTAGTATCGTAGCCAAGCGAAGCGAGCAAGCGGCGTAGCGTCTCCTCAGACACTTTCGCCTCATCTCCCCAAGCACTGACATAGCTATCAGCCAATCTCGCCATTTCCGCGACTTTCTTTAATGCTGTTTGTTCTTTCATCGCTTTCTCCGAAGGTAATACCAACACCTTCCATGTAGGGTTTTATTGTTATCAATAACTTCTTTTGGAAAATGACCAAAGGTAGCGCTTGGCTACCTTGGTCTTAACTAGGTTCTATTAGCGTTTCACCGCTTCAAGTTTCCAGATATTGTTCACGTAGTCGCGGATTGAGCGGTCTGACGTGAACTTGCCAACAAGGGCGGTATTAAGAATGGCCTTCTTCGCCCAGCCAGCTTGATCTTTATATTGTTCGCTCATGTCTTCGTGTGCTTTCACGTAAGAGGCGAAATCCGCGAGACATAAGTACGGGTCACCGCCGTCTAGTAGGCTGTCGTATGTGGCACGCAGTAAGCCTGGTTGACCTGGTGTGAACTCTTCACCCAATAGCAAGTCCATTGACGCTTTGAGTAAGTGATCCGCATTGTAGTAATCAAATGGGTTGTAACCTTGAGCTTTCAGCGCTTTCACACCTTCAACATCTAGACCGAAGATATAGATGTTCTCATCGCCTACTTCCTCACGAATCTCAACGTTTGCACCATCCATTGTACCGATAGTTAGCGCACCGTTTAGCGCCATCTTCATGTTACCTGTACCTGATGCTTCTTTACCCGCTAGCGAGATTTGTTGAGAAACGTCAGCCGCAGGGATAATGATTTCAGCCATGCTCACGCGGTAGTCAGGGATGAATACCACTTTCAGCTTGTTACCGATGCGAGGATCGTTGTTCACCTTGTCTGCAATCTTGTTGATTGCGAAGATGATTTCTTTCGCTAGGTGGTAACCCGGTGCTGCTTTTGCTGCGAAGAACACAACGCGTGGCGTACACTCAAAACCTGGTTCATTAAGAATACGGTGGTACAGAGACAGTACGTGTAGCAAGTCTAGATGCTGACGTTTGTACTCGTGCAGACGCTTGATTTGAACATCGAAGATTGCATTAGTATCGAGCTCGATACCCATGTTCTCTTTCACCCAAGTTGCTAGGCGTTCTTTGTTCTCTTTCTTCACTGCCATGAATTCTTTTTGGAATGTCGCGTCAGTAGCGTACTTCGCAATACCTTCAAGTTGCTCTAGTTTCGCTGGCCATTCTGGGCCGACTTTCTCAGTGATAAGCTGAGACAGACCTGGGTTACAGAACTTCAACCAGCGACGTGGCGTAATACCGTTCGTTACGTTGTGTAGACGTGTCGGGTACATTTCGTGGAACTCTGGGAATAGGTCTTTCTTAACCAATTCAGAGTGAAGTGCTGCTACACCGTTTACTGCGTAAGAGCCGATTACACATAGGTTTGCCATGCGAACCATGCGGTGGAAACCTTCTTCGATGATAGAAAGCTTCTGTTGCTTCGCGACATCACCCGGCCACATTGCACGTACGTCTTGTAGGAAGCGGTGGTTGATCTCGTAAATGATCTCCATGTGACGTGGTAGCAGGTGCTGGATTAGCGACTCTGGCCATGTCTCTAGTGCTTCTGGAAGTAGCGTGTGGTTGGTGTACGCAAATGTCTTAGAGCTGATTTCCCAAGCCGCTTCCCAAGTTAAACCTTTTTCATCCATCAGGATGCGCATTAGTTCAGGAATCGCAATCGTTGGGTGTGTATCGTTAAGCTGGATAGTCTCTTGCTTAGGTAGATCCGCTAGCGAGTAGCCCGCAGCTTCGTGGCGACGTAGGATGTCACGTACAGACGCTGCTGAGTGGAAGTACTGCTGCATTAGACGCAGTGTTTTACCTTTCTCGTGGTTGTCGTTCGGGTAAAGCACTTTAGTGATGTTACCTGCGTCGATCAGTGCGTGCTGAGCTTCGAAGTAATCACCATTGTTAAAGCTTGCTAGTGAGAATGGTGCAATCGCCTGACATTCCCAAAGACGTAGCGGGTAAACCGTGTCTGATTCGTAACCCACAATTGGAAGATCCCAAGGCATTGCTCTTACTGTCATGCCTGGTACCCATTTGCGAACTTCTTTACCGTTCTCGTTAATCACTTCAACGTGACCGTAGAAACCGATCTCTTGCGCAAGTTCTGGACGCGCAATTTCCCAAGGGTAGCCTTCTACACCGCGCCAAGCGTCAGGTGCTTCTTGCTGGCGACCATCTTTGAATGACTGTTTAAATAGACCGTATTCGTAATGTAAACCATAGCCGACAGTTGGGAATTCTTGTGCCGCACATGAATCCATGAAACACGCAGCCAGACGACCAAGGCCACCGTTACCCAATGATGGGTCGCGCTCTTCTTCTAGCAGATCAGTTAGGTTGTAACCCAGTTCAGCCATTGCTTCTGTTACTTGTTCATACAGACCCATGCTGATTAGGTTGTTACCCGTCAAACGACCGATAAGGAATTCTAGCGAAAGGTAGTTAACGCTCTTCGCACTTTTAATGCGTGGATCTTCTTCTGTCGCAAGCAAATCTAGAGTAGTAAATTCAGCCAGAGCATGCCCCATTGCTAGGTACCATGCGCGGCTGTCTGCGTTTTCAATCGTATGAGCGTAAGTTACAGATAGGTGTTTCTTTACGCTTTCTTGGAACGACTTCTTGTCAAATTGTTTTTGTTGAGTAGGTTTCATTACGAAATTCTCACGTCTTTTGGTAATTCATCTGCCATACATCGTGCATTTACCTCTGTGAATAAACATCCTCCTAATTCTCATCCTTTGAAGGAGGAGAGCTGAGGGCGTAGAGGGGGTACCATTGCTAGGTTAGTGATCCAAATCTCAACAAAGTGAACTTTGCGCCAGTTCTTAGTGATTTTGATCACAATGGAATGTGAGAAAGGTTAAAACCCGTTCATGACGCTTTTTATAGTCCACTCATCTGATGATGTGAAAATTGTAATATCGGTCACATTAACTCGGTCAGCGTAGAAGAACTTTTCGTAATCTATGTGCAACGCGATCTTAACGCTAACGAAACAAACGATATTTAAGTGACAACAATCACAAATAAAGGGCGTAGTTGATGGTAAATCCATCAACCCTTGAGAATTAGGAAGTGGATCAAAGTAACGAACATTTCTGATGTCGTAACATCCCACTCAGCTCACAGGATTGTACGCTTTTTATACAAACTAGAATTAGGCGATGTGAGTTATTTCTAGTTTTCGCTAGCTTTTATATCTAAGTGACCGTATGGAATGGTTTTTCAGACGGACGCAAGCCCCAACAGTAGCGACATTATCCGGCATTCAAACAGTGTTTTTGATGCTGATGACATCATTCAGTAAGACGGCTTTCAAGGGGGCTTTACTAGAATGATCACGTTGCTGTCATTTGGGTATACATAAATAAGGACATAACTACTAATGTGGATTCCATCTAAGCTTACTCGACCAGGACGCCTGCACAATGCCATCGTGCGCCCACGAGTGTTGGACTTACTACAGCAAGCGCCTTACTACAAATTGGTTTTATTCCGATCCCCAGCAGGTTACGGAAAAACAACAATGGCAGCGCAGTGGCTATCCGATAAGCCAAACGTCGGTTGGTACAGCATTGATGACAGCGATAACGACGGCTTTCGCTTTGTAAACTATCTGCTTCAAGCATTAAACAAAGCCACCAACTTCAGTTGCGCTAACGCACAAAAACTGGCGGAAAAACGTCAGATCTCGTCTTTACGCTCCCTATTTAGCGAAGTATTCGCAGAAATGGCTGACTTTCATCAAGAATGCTACGTGGTGCTTGATGACTACCATTTAATCACGAATGATGAAATCCATGAATCCATGCGTTTCTTTTTAAAGCACATGCCAGACAACCTCACCGTTGTGGTAACCAGTCGTGCAGCGCCGCCTCTAGGCACTGCAAACTTACGTGTTCGTGATTTAATGATCGAAATTGGCAACGAGATGTTGGCGTTTGATACCGAAGAAACCACTCGCTTCTTTAACCAGCGTATCGCCGATGGTATTGATGAAGACATGGCGAACAGCCTAAGAACCTATGTTGAAGGTTGGCCATCGGCGATGCAGTTGATCGCATTACAAGCCCAACATCAAAACCGCACATTGGCGCAAACTGTAGAGTCGGTATCGCAGTTCAATCACGCGCATTTGTGGGATTACTTGGTCGAAGAAGTGTTTGACTTACTCGATCACGAAACTCGTCACTTTTTAATGCAAGTATCCGTGCTTGACCACTTCAATGATGAGCTAGTGTTTGCCCTTACCCAACGCGAAGATGCACTGGGAATGATTGAATCGCTTAACCGTTACGGCTTATTCATTTATCCGCTCGAAGGGGAACAGAACTGGTTCCGGTTCCATAACTTATTTGGCGAGTTTTTATCGCATGAGCGCCAAGCTCGTATTCCTCAGCAAGAAAAAGATCTCCACCGCAATGCTGCTATCGCTTGGTTACAACAAAAAGCACCACACCAAGCGATTCATCATGCACAAAAATCGAATGATAAGGACTTAGTGGTAGAGATCCTAAACGAATTCGGCTGGAAGATGTTTAACCAAGGCGAACTCAGCACACTGGAAAGCTCAATTAACAAGTTGGACGATGATCTGTTGTTCAGCCACCCAAAACTTACGATGCTCCGAGCATGGTTGGCTCAAAGTCAGCATCGTTATAACCAAGTGGGCCACCTGCTTGAAGAAGCGGAAGAGGAACACAAAAAGCGTAACATTGCGTTAGATATTCATTATCAAGGTCAAGCAAACGCGTTGCTTGCTCAAGTGGCTATCAACAGTAACCAACCAGAAAAAGCTCTCGAATTAGCGGAGCTAGCGCTTAGCCAACTTGATAACACAATTTACCGTAGCCGAATTGTGGCGACTTCGGTTGTTGGTGAAGTTAACCACGTGCTAGGTAAACTAGACCGTGCTTTGCCGATGATGCAACAAACTGAAAAGCTAGCTCGTCAGTATCAGGTATATCACCAAGCGTTATGGGCAATATTGCAGCAAAGCGAGATTTTAATTGCACAAGGTTACGTGCAAGCTGCCTTTGAACTACAAGATTCCGCATTTCGTCTGATTGAAGATCAGCAGCTTCAGCATGTTCCTCTTCATGAATTTTTGCTGCGTATTCGCGCGCAAGTACTTTGGTGCTGGAACCGACTTGATGAAGCGGAAGAATGCGCGTACAAAGGTCTGCAAATTCTCGAAAACCATTCACCAAGCAAGCACTTACATAGCTATTCGATGTTGGCGCGTATTGCGATTGGACGCGGTGAATTAGACAAAGCAGGTAAATTCATTGAGCATATACAGCACTTGATGAAACAGTCGACTTATCACGTAGATTGGACTGCAAACGCTTCACTATCGTTGATTCTATTTTGGCAAGCGCGCGGGAATACCGATGCAATGCAAGAATGGCTCAACACTGCGGTTCGTCCTGAATCGGCATGCAACCACTTTTCTCAATTGCAATGGCGTAACATTGCTCGCGCCCACATTAATTTAGGCCAATATACCGACGCTCGTGCTGCGTTAGATTTTCTCCAAGGTGAAGCTCGTCGCACTAACCTAATCACAGATACTAATCGCAACTTAGTGGTTGAAGCGGTCCTTTCTGCTCGCCAAAAAGATGAGGAGCAAGCCAAGGCTCTGTTAAAAGAAGCATTAGTAATGACGAACCAAACTGGCATGGTCGGAAACTTCCTGATTGATGGTGCAACCATTGGCGGTCTGCTGGAGAAGTTGAGCCTCCGCCATGAACTGGGCGATCTTGAGCGTCACCGTGCTCAACAGTTAATGAAGGACATTTCATCGAATCAACGTAGCCGGTCGATTCACTTTGATGAAGACTTTATTGAAAAGTTGGTGAATCACCCTAATGTGCCAGAGCTAGTACGTACCAGCCCATTAACACAACGCGAATGGCAGGTTCTGGGACTGATTTATTCAGGCTTTAGTAACGAGCAAATCGCACAAGAGCTGGATGTGGCAGGTACGACAATTAAAACCCACATTCGCAACCTGTACCAAAAGCTTAATATTGCTAATCGTAAAGAAGCCATTGTGACAGCTGAAAATTTGCTACAGTTAATGGGATACTGAACTGCTAGATAAACGGGTTAAAACGTAAAGTAAAACACAAGGGTTGGCGTAACACGTCAGCCCTTTTTTATGACTGACAGTAAGAGAGGTGCAATTTGCAAAGCACGTAAGTAACGTTGTTCATATAAAAAAATAGCCAACCGCAATAATCGCGATTGGCTTATATTTAGTGTGAACAAATTGTATTCACTAACAACGTCAGTTGGCTAGGTGACCCTCGGCTTAAGAAGGGTCGAGCAGTATTATGCATTAATCATGCCAAAATGCAAAGACTTATTTTTGGGCACAAGATCTCATATAAGCTGGATTTATTCACGCGCAAATTATCAAAATGCAACTTTGCAATGCAAATTGCAATTGCATAATGCAACCAAGACTGATAATTGATAGTAGAGTTAATCATCTCAAAAATGTAAACCAAGCATTAAAAGCTCGTTACGGCGACATTGTCTCTTGGCGGGTAATAAAGATAGGCAATAGATTGGATATAAAACCAAGTAGTTACAGCACTATTTCATACTTTTTTCATCGCAATGTTTGTATACTCTCTGCCATCGAAACGACTTAGCATTAGAGCAATGAACTACTTAATTACTTTCTTCAAGGGAATCGCCATGGGTGCAGCAGATGTTGTACCTGGTGTATCTGGCGGCACCATCGCGTTTATCACTGGTATTTACGATACGCTGCTTGAAAGCATTCGACGCATTAACCCCTCACTTTTCTCTATCTGGCGAAAAGAAGGGGTTAAAGCCGCGTTTAATCACATCAACGGATTCTTCCTTATCGCTCTGTTTGCCGGCATTTTCACCAGTATTGCAACGCTAGCAAAGTTGATTACTTGGCTTCTTGACACACACCCGATCCCACTTTGGTCATTTTTCTTTGGTCTGATTTTGGTCTCTGTGTATCACATTATTCGTCAGGTTGAGCAACGCGATCTTGTCCGCTTTGTCATTCTGCTCGTTGGTGTCGGGTTTGCTTATAGTATTACTGTGCTCAAACCTTTACACATGGAACCAACGGCCATTAATACCTTATTCGCTGGAGCTATCGCGATTTGTGCGATGATCTTGCCGGGTATCTCTGGCAGTTTTATTTTGCTGCTGATTGGCATGTATGCTCCTGTATTAGCCGCAGTGAAAGGTTTTCAAGTCGATACATTAGCGCTATTTTTGTCTGGCTGCGTGATCGGTTTACTGTCCTTCTCTCACTTATTGTCGTGGTTACTACGCAAGTTCCGTGATTTCACCCTGATGTTTTTGACTGGATTAATGATTGGTACGTTGCCAAAGATTTGGCCATGGAAAGAAACCATCACTTGGCGCACCAATTCGAAGGGCGAACAAGTGCCATTGCTACAGCACAACCTATCACCATTTGAATTTGAACACGTGACATCACAACCTTCTCAGTTAGTACTTGCTGTCGTGATGATGCTTGCAGCCATTGCTCTGGTTTTAGGTCTAGAGAAATTCGCAGACTCAGATAAATGACTTTGGTATCAAACACATACTGAACCAAATAAAAACGGAGCCAATTGGCTCCGTTTTTATTTATTGGCTAAGGGCAAAACATCTCAATTGAAAACTCTGCTGTATTTGATGCAATAAAAGTCCGTCGCGTTATAAGGAAGCTGGTCACCGAGGTATAACGCACAATTTACCGAGGTCACGAGTTGGCGAGCGGCGCATCTGTGCTACGATGCTCGTAATGTTAAGTGATAAATGCTGAACCTTAATGAAACTGTTACAAATCGCCGCTGTTTCAGCCGCATTAGTTGCGGGATTTTATGCCCCGACTCTAATAAAAAGCTTTTCTTCTTCCACTCAAAGCAAGTCAATAGATGAATACTGCTTTCTCTCTACAACCTCTTGCGTCCAAGAAAATGTTACGATGACGCTAAACTCAGAAACTGCTCAACCCTTGGTTCCTACCACTCTAAATGTTGAGTGGCATACAAGCGATGCTAAGCAACTCATCCTAAGTCTTTCAGGAAGAGAAATGGAGATGGGTGAGCCTAAGTTTTTGCTGAAGCAAATCGCTCCTGGCCAATATCAAGGTGACATCATTCTCCCGGTTTGCACGGAGGATGCAATGACTTGGGTTGGTGAACTCAGTGATGGAGAGAATACCGTTTACCCTGCTATAAAAATGCAAAGATAAGGAATCGTTATGAGCCACAATTGGTCCCTATTTCTCGTAGCTGCTTTCGCACTCGGGTTTGGCGTAAAGAGCTATTTAGATAATCAGAAAACGAAGCCAGAGCAAGTGGACAGTTCCACCTCTCAACAAACGGTATTGTTTGGGGAAAATAACCAAGCCGTCAATATCTTCGATGTGAATGACCCTCGCATCCGAGTCGTCTATTTTGGCTTTACTCGCTGCCCAGACGTTTGCCCAACTTCTCTTGCAATGCTGGCAGGAGCACTGAATCAAATTGACGACGCGCAAAAAGCACAACTACGCCCGATGTTCATTTCTTTAGACCCAGAGCGTGATGAGGCCGATGCATCAGCAAAATATGCCCATTACTTCCATCCAATGATTGAAGGCCTATCGGCACCACTTGATGTAACGACACCTTTGGCACACAACTATGGTGTCATTTTCCGCAAGACAGAATTGGAAGGCTCGGAACTAAAATACACGCTGGATCATAGCTCTTACTTTTACTTCTTGAAGCCGGATGGCACGTTAATCACTAAAGTACCGCATACGCTCTCACCGGCACCGATTGTTGAAGCCATTTCAAAACTAACGACCGAAGACTCTTCAAATGACGGTTAAGTCAGTGCTGAAGCAATTTTTCAATTTCCTAACTCATACCAACCCCAATGTCGAACAAGACGTCGATACGATCATTGACGCCATTGGGGGCATAGAGAACCTGCTAGAAACTGGTGCATGTGCGACTCGGCTGCGTCTTACCCTCAGAGCGACGTCCGTCATCGATAAGAACGCACTCAAAAATCATGGCGCGCATGGCGTCGTGATATTGGATGATCGTCATGTCCAAATCATATACGGCTTAAAAGCCAACACGTATTCGCAGATTATGGAAGAGCGCATCACAAAACAAAGTTAATATTTTTGCAGTATAGCTACCCTCTTTAAAAAAGGGCGGCTATACTCCTTTGGCTTAATTAACTCACTTATTTATTAACCAACGAAGAGGACACAAGATGATTGTATTGAATAACACTAACTGGGCATCGCAAGGGTAACCCTAACAGCACCAACTCTGTGGCATAGCCACAACTCCCCTTCTCTGCCCGGTCTTCACCGGGGTCAACTCTATCCGAATTAGACCCTAATGCGATTTGTATTAAGGCGCTTTGTTGCGTCTGGGATAATTCAATAATGAATCAAACACATACTTTTTGTGACACATTAGTTTCAACTTCAAACCCTCTAAAACAATTGGGTTGGAAACCATTTTTTCAGCAACAACTGACATTAGACGATTACGACAACACTATCTTTGCTCGTGTAATTGCGCATCACCGAAGTGGTTATTTATTGGCAACAGAAACTGGGCAAGTTCATCTTAATGCCCACCATTCTTTACCCAATATGACCGTCGGAGACTGGGTAATCTTAAATGAAGATCAGCAATTTGTTCGCTTACTGGATCGCTTGAGCCTCTTTAGCCGCAAAGCCGCTGGCAGCAAAGTGGTAGAGCAACTTATCGCAGCCAATGTGGATACAGTGTTTATCGTCTGTTCCCTTAACGACGACTTCAATTTAAGTCGTATTGAACGCTATCTTGCCTTGGCTCATGAAGCCGAAGTCGAACCCGTCATCGTGCTTTCCAAAGCCGATTTGTGTGACAATACTGATGAACTAAAAAGCCAAGTACAGAAGCTCGACCCTCTATTAGCTATAGAGACAGTCAACGGCTTAGAAATAGAGAGTGCTTCTAAACTCATGACCTGGTGCAAAGAAGGACAAACCCTCGCTTTTATCGGTTCTTCAGGCGTTGGCAAATCAACTCTTGTTAATGCATTACTCGGGCAACAAGAACAGGCAACTGGGCATATTCGTGAAGACGATAGCAAAGGGCGACATACAACTACATCGCGCTCTATCCATCTATTACCTGATGGCGGCATCTTGATTGATACTCCGGGAATGCGCGAGCTTCAACTAGCAGATTGTGAATCGGGGGTCAGTGAGGCATTTTCTGACATTGAGGCGCTCGCTCAGCGTTGTCGCTTTGGCAATTGTAAGCACCAAACTGAGCCAGGCTGCGCAGTTCAAACTGCGATTGCAAATGGCAAACTGGAGGTTCGTCGTTTCAATAACTATCAAAAACTATTGCGAGAACAAGCCTTTAACGGCGCGACTTTGGCAGAGCAACGAGCACAAAGTCGACGATTCGGTAAACTTGCTCGCAATGCCATGAGTGATAAGCGCAGGCGCCAACAAAGTTATTAATTTGTTGCGTTTGAGTTGTCAATAAAATCAAAGGAGACGAAAGTCTCCTTTTTAACAACTTTATTAAAAACCATTACTCATAACTAATGATAATTTTCAACATAAAAATCTTATTTAAATAACATTGAGCAAACATTTAATCCAAAAACAAACTAAAACTAGACACAAAATATTACCAAGCTAAGATATGTGATATTCAGCAAGAAAATGGCTGAATTTATAAAAACAGGATAATTGATAATCATGTGTCTTAGTGACCAGAAGCAATGCTCACCCCTTGTAATATAAGGGCATTATCGCCGTGTAATGATGGACTATTGCCCTGCCACTCTGGCATAAAATTGCAGGAATGATGTATGCAACACAACAGCCTCGTTGCCCGATATGCTCGTGGTAACCTCGTCGTCCAGATCCTTGTCGGTATCGTCTTTGGTATTTTGCTCGCGACAATTTCTCCAAGCCATGCCGAAAGCGCGGGATTAATTGGTAGCCTTTTTGTCGGCGCGCTTAAAGCGATCGCGCCAATTCTTGTGTTTATTTTGGTTGCCGCTTCAATTGCAAACCAAAAGAAAAACCAACACACTTACATGCGCCCAATCGTTGTACTGTACCTGATGGGTACATTCTTCGCGGCGCTATCAGCAGTGGTTCTAAGCTTCCTTTTCCCGACCAATTTAACGCTTGTCACCGGTGCTGAAGGTGCAACGCCTCCTCAAGGTATTGCTGAAATTCTACGCACATTGTTGTTTAAACTGGTCGACAACCCAGTAAATGCACTAGTAGAAGCAAACTACATCGGCATTCTTGCTTGGGGTGTGGGTCTGGGTCTTGCACTACACCACGCATCGGCAACAACGAAGGCCGTATTTGAAGATCTAAGCCACAGCGTGTCTCACATTGTGCGCTTTATCATTCGTCTTGCACCATTTGGTATCTTTGGCTTGGTTGCTTCAACGTTTGCGACAACGGGCTTTAGCGCGCTAGCAAGCTACGCACACCTTCTGGCGGTTCTTCTTGGCGCAATGATGATCATCGCACTCGTTGTAAACCCGGCGATCGTGTTCGTTAAAACCAAACAAAACCCTTACCCACTTGTATTCCGTTGTCTACGTGAAAGTGGTGTAACAGCGTTCTTCACTCGTTCAAGTGCAGCGAATATTCCAGTAAACATGGCACTATGTGAGAAGCTAAAACTGGACGAGGATACATACTCAGTATCTATTCCTCTAGGTGCGACCATCAACATGGCTGGTGCTGCAATCACTATCACAACACTAACGCTTGCAGCTGTGCACACTATGGGTATCGAAGTTGATCTACTGACTGCGCTACTTCTAAGTATTGTAGCTGCGGTTTCTGCATGCGGCGCATCAGGTGTTGCAGGTGGCTCTCTACTACTTATCCCTCTAGCGTGTGGCCTGTTTGGTATCTCAAACGACGTAGCCATGCAGGTTGTAGCGGTTGGCTTCATTATCGGTGTGATTCAAGACTCTGCAGAAACTGCGCTAAACAGCTCAACAGACGTTGTCTTTACGGCAGCAGTTTGTAAATCAGAGCAGCAAAAAGCTCAGTAAGACCGACAGAACAAAGAGAAAGGGGAGCCGATGATGGCTCCCCTTTTTTGTTTAATTGCGCTCAATTACGCGGTGACCAAAGCCACCTCTTCAATTGAGAAATGCTTACTTGGCTCAACAAACTCTTGCTGCGCAGCAATAGTTTGCAGCTCCCATTCGCCTGCATGGTACGTTGCACTTAACACCCCGTAGCATGCGTCATGACAATGTTGGAAAGCTTGCTTGGGAGACCAGCCTTTTAAGAGTCCCGCGGTAAAGATAGCTGAAATAAGATCGCCCACGCCAACAGGTTGTTTAGCAAACTCAAATTGAGGACGCTTCGCAAGGTAAATGCCTTCTTGCGTAGCCAATAGCATGTTGAAGCTGCCATTTTCTAGGCAGTAAAGGTGCTTAACTAGCACCACTTTTGGACCTTTTTCTAGCGCACGTTGGCATGCGGTGATCGCATCGTCTAGTGAGTGGATTTCCATCTCAGAAAATTGACTTAGCTCGAATTGGTTCGGAACGATCACGTCCGCCATTGGCATCAAACGCGTTAGAAGATTTTCAGCAATGCCCGGAGCCACAATGCAGCCTTTGTCTGGCGCGCCCATCACAGGGTCGCAAACATAAAGTGCGTTCGGGTTCGCTTGCTTCACTTTCGTCACGGTATCTTCAACAGCAAGGCACTGCTCTGCGCTACCTTGGTAGCCCGTCAATATCGCTTGGCACTTTTCCAGTGCGCCGATGTTACCAAGGCCACGAACTAACTCGCTGATGTCTTCAGCCGCAAACGCTCGCCCAGTCCAGCCTTCTTGATACTGCGTGTGGTTAGAAAATTGAACGGTATGAATCGGCCATACTTCGAAACCCATGCGTTGCATTGGGAAAACGGCACTGCTGTTACCAGCATGACCAAAAGAAACATGAGATTGTATAGAGAGGATACCTTGCATAGTACCTTACCTCTTATTGTAGTTATCGATAGTTCAAAGACAGCGGCAAGCGCCAGTTTTGCGAAACCAGTAGTGTATCCGACAAACCAAGATTCTCTAACTCAATTCTCCTCAATATCTTCAGAGTAAGTTGGAGCGCTGGTTTTCAACACCATCTTCTTAATTTCCATTTTGTCTTTATTCAGTGCGATTTCTAGGGTATCTCCTTCCCTTATCCCGAGCTGAGCCAGGATTACGCTTGGAATGACTACGGCGGTGTCGTCATCGATTTTAACAGGTTGACTTATCATCTTTCGTCCTCCAAATGTCGAAAGTGAGTTTTCACGTCATTGGATGTCTAGCCTCAAATACATTAAGCTGACTTGGATTTGGCGTAACATTTTAAAGACAAAAGAAAAGCCTCAATCTTGAGGCTTCTGGATAAGATAGGTTATGGCTGAAGGAAGTTTTGAGTGAAATCGAGCGCATCTTTAGAGAGTTTTTTTTCGTTGGGCGATGTGCTTGCCTGGTCTTCTGCTGTTACCGTTGTCATCTTAGGCTGAAAATCTAGTGTTGATGTCTCCTCCCAAGCTTCGGAGGCGTCTTTATTCTCATCATTCAACACCGCATTGAGCTCCTCTTCCGCAGGAAAATACGCTTCGCGTTTGTACACTTTGTTAAGGGCTCGAATAATAGAGTGCTTTCTCACCATTCCTGAGGCCAGTTTTCTTTGCAACGGCTTCGCTATGGACTGCAATCCAACGACAACATCAACACCAATATTGGTTGCCACTTCATCACGTAACGTACGCGCAGGTTGGTAGCCCATATTGGCAGCAAGAAACAGCCAAACGTAAGCAATTGCATTACCCGTTTTACCTTTATCCTTCCACGCTTCGCCAGCATGATACATCGCTTTAGCACTGCCACCTTCCGCGGCCCGTTCTAGCCAGTAGCAACCTTTAACCATGCTTTTTTCTGTACCAATGCCATTTAGGTAACATAAGCCGACTTGGATCTTGCCATCCGCACTGTCTTTTTCCGCCGCTTTCATAAACCAGTAAAGCGCATCTGCACTGCGTCCTGCACTATTGTCTGGTGAAAGCTGCCATTCCCCCATATAAATCATGGCATCAATGCAGCCTTCTTCGGCGGCAGTTTCAATCAGTTGGTTACCTTTTGGGATATTTTTTTCAGTTCCTCGACCAAAGACCAAGGCCTTGCCCGTCGAAAATTTCGCTTCGGTATCCCCTTCCATTCCCGCAATTGCGGTACGCCAGAAGTTTGCCTGCTCTTTTAAAATCACATCTTCGCGCATGCGTTCACTTAAGCGAACAATGCCATACATCCCCGTCACATTGTCCAGTTTAGCGGCTTTATCATACCAATACAGCGCTTGACGAATGTTGTCCTTTTCGGCTTCTTTCGCTAGAAATAAAATGGTGGGGATATGCCCGGTTTCTGCTTTGAACTCTCGCTCTTTACGCTCTTGCTCTCGCGCTTTATGCATCGCCTTTCGATAAGCGGCTTCGCGAGCTTTCCTCTCTGCCTCGAGTCTCTGTTTCCGCATCGACAACGAGATCATCCACACAAATATCAGGACGAGTGAAAGGCCAGTTGCCGCAATGGCAATGCCCATACTACTCATAAATAGCCTCTTTTGGTTTCAGGGCCCAATTCAACTCCCTTTCAGGGAAATCTTATGATTACGCGCCGACGTAACGCCGACTACCTTCATTATATAACGACCACTTAGCGAAAATCTGAAGCTTGCGAAGACTTAATGGCGGTATTTTATTCAACATCACTGCAACTTATTTTTAAAAGAAAAATATAGCCCTCATTTTTATAGAACTTAATCACGGTTTTGGGGCTGAGACATTCTCATCCCCTATCATCCCCCCTTACTCATCCCATAAAAATTTACATTTTAATGATGTGCAGAATCTCTCACTATGCGCCTGTTTTATTATTTAATTTGTGAACAAAATCGACTGTGACAGAAAATTTGCACCTGTAAAAAACTTAACAGCCTGCTCTCACATTTTGCTGATGATTCAGTGTATTAGCATCTAATTGAACATTTCCTTTTTTGGCATCTGCCTTTCTAGCGTGTGCAAAACCTTCTTGATGATTGAGTCAGCGAAGGCAGCGCGCAGCTCAATATCAATTCAATAACAATGGATTTGTAAACGTGGACAATAAGACATTTAAATTATCAACAATTGCCAAAACCGTACTGCCTTTGATTTCCGTCGCGGTAATCAGCGGTTGTGGTAGTGATAGCACGAACGAAGATACGACGAACCCTGGCTCAGGCTTGTACCCTGCGGGAGAGAACGAAGTCGTCATTTATTACAAACGTGACGTAGCATCAGCTTCAACAGCAAGCGACTACGAAGGTTGGGGCTTGCACCTATGGAACGGTGAGGGCTGTACCAGCACAGATTTAGACGCAATGGGCATTCCGGGAACAGGAACGGATTGGTCTGCGCCACACCCATTCGATGGCATCAACGACACCTACGGTGCTTACTACGTACTGAAAATAAACCCTGACGCCTCTGACCCACACGAATGCATGAACTTCATTCTGCACAAAGGTGATGAGAAAGCGTTCGGCAGCGCAAACTCAAAAGTAGAGTTGACGAAAATCGGCGAATCGAAAGGTTTGTTTGGCTTCCACGGCAGCAGTGAACTTTACTACGAGCCAATAGAAGAGCGCCCTGTTGATATTGATGGTCAAAAAGCCCATTGGTTAGACGCCAACACCATTGCATGGGAAGCGGCGACCAGTGCGGATTCCATGAAGCTGTTCTACAGCCTTAGCAATGACATCAAAATGGATGAAGATAAGCAAATCTCTGGCGGTACAGCGGTTGAGCTGACAAAAGCTGGTGAGTTGTCTGATGGTCTGAAATCACGCTTCCGTCACCTTGCTAGCCTTCAAGCTGCGGGTATCGATGTCGATGACGCGACCTTGCGTACGATCCTGAAGTCACAAATCGTTATGGTGGCTTACAACGCAAATGGTGACGTCATTTCTGCAACTGAAGTGCAAAAACCGGGTGTTTTGGATGCGGTGTTTGCCGATTCCAAGGCAGGTAACGCGATCGGTCAAGAACTCGGTGCGATTGTGGAAGGCGGTGCCGCAACCTTCAAACTATGGGCACCAACTGCCCAAGATGTTGATCTGATAATCTACGATGAAAACTTAGCAGAAGAAGCGACCGTTGCCATGACGGAAGACCCAGCAACAGGTATCTGGGTTTCTGAGGCACAAAGCAACGTTGTCAACAAATACTATCGCTACCAAGTTAAGGTGTACCACCCTACAACAGGGGTCGTTGAAACGCGTTTGGTAACAGACCCATATTCAATGAGCTTGTCTAAAAACTCGCGATACTCGCAAGTGGTTGATTTAGATGATCCAAGCTTAATGCCTCAAGATTGGAAAAACTACGCACGCCCAACGGTTAAAAAAGACGAAGACCACGTCCTTTACGAGTCACACATTCGTGATTTCAGTTTTAACGACAGTAAAGGCACACCAAGTCTTGATGGCAAATATCTGGCGCTTACAGAACCTGAGCGTGAGTCTGTTTCTCACTTAAAAGCCCTGAAAGATGCTGGCCTAACAACGCTACATATCCTGCCAGCATTTGATATTGCAACCGTGGATGAAGACGCTGACAAGCGAGTCGATATCACCGACACCGTGGGTAAACTTTGTGGCATCAAGCCAGAAGCCTCCATTTGTGAGACCGAAGATGACGGCAAAGTGATTGAAGAGGTATTAAATAGCTACGACCCAACAACGGGCAAAGCACAAGCGTTGATGAACGATCTTCGCATGCTAGACAGCTTCAACTGGGGTTATGACCCTTACCACTACACCGTGCCAGAAGGCAGTTATGCGACCGATCCTAACGGATCTAAGCGTATTCTTGAGTTCCGCGAAATGGTTCAAGCGACGCATAAAATGGATCTGAAACTGGTCATGGACGTCGTGTACAACCACACAAATGCATCTGGTGTGAACGAAAAATCAGTACTGGATAAGATTGTCCCTGGGTACTACCACCGCCTAAACGTCAACACTGGCGGCGTCGAAAACTCAACCTGTTGTGATAACACCGCAACCGAGAACTTGATGATGGGTAAACTAATGGTTGACTCATTGATGGTATGGGCGGATGACTATAAAGTCGATGGTTTCCGTTTTGACCTTATGGGCCACCAGCCGAAAGATGTGATGGTTTACGCACTTGAAAAAGTCCGTGAAATTGACCCGAATACCTTGTTCTACGGCGAAGGTTGGGACTTTGGTGAAGTCGCGCAAAACGCTCGCTTCGATCAGGCGACACAAGTCAACATGGCGGGGACAGAAATCGGTACTTTCTCTGATCGTCTGCGTGACGCAGTTCGTGGCGGAAGCCCGTTTGATGGCGGTGTAGATTCTGAAGGTAAGCACCCACTTCGCTTTAACCAAGGCTTTGGTAACGCCGCTTACCCTAACGAAGAAACCAAAACTGACGCAGAGTCGGTGAATGGTCGTTTACACAACCAAGATCTGGTTCGTCTAGGTATGGCTGGTAACTTGGCTGACTACATCCTTCTTGATTACAAAGGCGAAACCAAGCTGGGTAAGAACGTTGATTACAATGGTGCGCCTGCAGGCTACACAAAAGTGCCATCAGAGAACATCTCTTACGTGTCTAAGCACGACAACCAAACATTGTGGGATAACAACGCCTACAAGATTGCGACAGGCACTTCATCTGCCGAGCGTGCACGTATGCAGTCTGTGTCCCTATCAACGGTGATGCTTGGTCAAGGCATTCCATTCATCCACATGGGTTCTGAGCTATTGCGCTCTAAATCTATGCAGCGCGACTCGTACGATTCTGGTGACTGGTTCAACCGTGTATTCTTCGACGGAAGCGACAATAACTGGAACGTTGGTCTACCACGTGAAGACAAAGACGGTGCAAACTGGGAGCTGATCAAAACCATCGTTGGTGACAGCACGGCGAAACCAGATTCAACCGACATCGAGCTGACTAAGCAACAATTCCTAGAGCTACTAAAAATCCGTAGCACAAGCGAACTGTTCCGCCTAGATACCGCGCAAGAAGTGATGAACCGTGTGGACTTCCGCAACGTAGGGAAAGACCAAGTGGAAGGCTTGATTGTGATGTCTATCGACGATGGTACATCAGCGGGTGCCGATTTGGATTCGAACTACGATGCTGTCGTGGCCGTTGTGAACTCAACATCAACTGAGAAATCTTTCAAAGTTGCTGGCGCAACTGGTTTCGAACTGCATGAAGTTCAACAAAACTCTGCGGATGACATCGTCAAAGGTGCAAGCTTCACCAATGAAACGTTCACAGTACCAGCACTGACAACAGCGGTATTCGTGCAGCCACAAAACGGCGCGCAAGGTGCTGGCCTACCAGTAAACACGGATAACAAAGACGTATCGAGTATTCCTCCTTACGGCGAAACTGTTGTTTACGTGAAAGGCACGATGAACGAGTGGTCTGATAGCAGTGATTGGGCGATGACCTTTATTGGCAACGGTATGTACTCTGTAACTGGCGTTCTTGAAGTTGGTGAACACGAGTTCAAATTCGCGGACTCTGGTTGGGCAAATCCAAACATCGGTTGTGATGCTGCGAATATAGCTTCTGGTTCACTAGAATTAGGTTCAGAAGGTAACTGTAAGCTGTCTGTTGCTGAAACAGGTAAGTACAACTTCACTCTGAACGCGCTGCATGTTCAAGATGAAAGCGTAGAAAAACCGGTCGTGTCAGTGACCAAGTCAGCAGATGCACCAACATTCGGTGAAACAGCACTTTACTTACGTGGCACTATCACTACATGGGATGCTCCAGCACAAGACTCAACAGCGAAGTTCAGCTATGTTGCAAATGACGTTTATTCGCTAGACATTGACCTAGCGGCGGGCAACTACGAGATGAAAGTTGCGAGCGCAGACTGGGCAGCAGACACCAACTTCGGTGGCGAAGGCAGTGTTGAGCTTGGTAAAGCGCTAACGATGGAAGTCGGTGGCGGTAGTGCAAACCTGAAAATTGCGATTGCAGAAGCAGGAAATTACAACTTCCACTTCAACGCGGCTGACAAGTCGGCGCCAATCGTGACGGTAACGAAAAACTAGTTTCATTTAAAAACATCCGTAATGAAAAAGGGGAAGCATCACGCTTCCCCTTTGTTTTGTTGGCGTCACTAAATGGTGGATACCAAAATCAAAAAGGTGTTAGTTTCCCCAAATCTGTTCAACAAACTCAGGATGATCAATGAATGGATTACGATTGCCCTGAAAATCAAACACTTGTTGATTGCGGTTTCGTTCTTTTTCACTAACGGGATCATTTTTGTGCCAACGTTTCAGCATGTTTAACATCCAAGGTTCAAAAACCGTCGAACTTGAACCATCAAGGACAGCATCCGCATTGCTTGAATTGCCTTCCCAGTTACCTACAATATTTTCATAGCGGGTTGCCATGTAGAAATAGGCACGAGCAAAATCGCCTTTAAACTCATCGATCGGCTCAAACACCGTACCGGAGTAGCCCAGACTAGTGCTTGCTTGGCCAAGTTTAGAGCCATTACTAGACACGTAGGTCGCGGTGCCCACTTCACCAAATGGCCAATTACTGCGCTTCGCGTTTACATAACCATCAGTTGCAAACAAGTGATGACCGTCTGAGTTCATCGGCTCAACCTTACCGCCAAACCAGCTTTTCGGAAAAGAGTGCTCACGGTTGTAGCAATCCCCTTCCGTTTTGTATTGGCCACATTGGTCTGTGACTTTGGTAAAGCTTACTGTATCGCTAGCAGATGGCTTTTCAGAGTACATATCGAGAATAGAGCCATCATTTTCATAATAACGATCAATATCGGCATCTTTTACCAAGGTCCAGACCGCAGAATAGCCTCGGCTGGAGTGATTATTGATAATGTTAAACAACGCTGTTTTTAGAGCGTATCCCGTCTTACCAGATGCCGCTTGATAGTAACCATCAACCACTGGTGGGGTCGTCGTTGTGTCACCTAAGTTAAAATCGGTGGTTTCACTTTTCGAGAATTCAGCGCCAGAAGCAAGAGTCTTATCTCCCTCAGTCAGAATGTACGACCCCGCGCCACTGCCACAACAAATGCCGTCACCATACTCGTCTTGAATCGTGAATTGGTAATTACCGTCAGCTAAGCACATGCTCTTTTCAATGGTGGTTGCTGACTCATATCCCTGACCAGAAAACAGTACTTCGGCTTGGTTGTTTTTTAACGTCCAGCTAGTTTCTGAACCATAGTTATCGGTTGTGAGAGTCAAGACCACTTGGTGATCACTACAACTTTCTACAGGAGGTTGTGTACTCGTCTCAGTCGGTTGAAAATTATCGACGTAGACAACTTCTGAGCCATCAAAACTGGCTTCATCGTAAAAACGCAAACCGACGTTGATGGTCTTGTTCGAGCTCGCTGTGTAGTTGTGCGCGAGCTCTTGCCACTGGTTTATCTGTTGTGGGTTCGAGTAATTGTGATAACCATCAACCACCAGACGTGCTTTTACATTTCCTTCGGTATGATAAACCGAGACAGAAAACGGATAGGTTTTCCCTTGCTCCACATTAATGGTTTGCAAAAAGTCGGTGTTGCTTTGGGTACCTGTATTCACGACGACCTGGGCAGCCAGACCACCCGATTTGATTTGCTCGCTGCTTGGCGACACTGTAATGCCCGCGTCAATCTCTGACCACTGCGTAGGTACATTGCCATTCCACTGTTCAAAGTCACCGTTGATAATTTGGCTATATGCAAACGGAGAGCTAACAGCAGCAAGGAAACAGAGGGAGTTCGTTATGGATTTCATTATACTTTTCCATTAGTTATATAAATCCCAGACACGATAAACATATTAGTGGGGCATAAATAATCCTTCAGTCACATTTTTACGTTGCACAAGTGTTAATTTACTTTTTAATGTGCAGCTTATCTCACAAATATCCATCTGCTGAAAACAAACGCCAATACAAAAAGCGAAGCAACTTGTTGGCTACATCGTCGTAAAACCATTAAGGGAAAAGTAAAACAGACAGAAAAAAGCCAAGTGTGCGCCTATGGGGGTCAGCAACAACACTTGGCTTGTTTATAAGAAAGCTTGTGGTCAGCTCAACTGGTGAGCATCAATTCTGGATAATTCCTTAAGGTTTTACCGCAAAGAATCGTCCTTGTAGTGGCGACATCAGAATCTGATATTGACCATTACTCGGAGTAATTTTTTCATTCGTGAGCAAATCCACCAACTCACCAGTACCAACACTCTCCTGAGTAAGAGTGACGCTTCTAGCGCTCTCTAAGGTATTTAGCGCAAACAAGACTTTGTCCGAACCAGATTGTTTCAAGTCCACATAACTGCCGTTACTCGCAACTAAATTCGTGCGTGACCCTTGATAAAGTGCAGGATGCGCATCGCGCATTGTCATCAGCGATGTCACATAAGATTTGAGATCGGCTTGGTTTGCATCAAGCGTCGCCGTCACGCCTTCAATTTTCGCACTGCTGCGCGCAACGTGATCATCGCACAAACCTTGAATGGCACAGGTGCTGTTGTCTTCTTTTGCGGCAAAACCATCCACTTGATCCCCGATTTCATCACCGTAGTACAACGTGATTGGCCCGGTGTACGCCGCTTGGAAAGCAAATGCAGCTTTATGGCGTAACCAATATTCTACATCATTCACATCCGCTAAATTTCCGCGCTGTAACAAGTCACCAAAGCGCACTAAATCATGGTTGCCGATCATCAAATTCGGCTGCGCATGTGTTGGATATTGGTTGTGTGTGCTGTAGCCGTTGTCTAACCAATCCGCACCGCGACCACCCACGCCACTCTCATTCACGGCCAAAGTTTCAACGATGCTATATCGCATAGGAAAATCAAATGCAGAGCACAATGCTGGATCGCTGTTCGATCCATACGCCTCATTCGCGATTTCAGACTCCCCTTTCCAAATCTCTGCCACCATGTAACCCAACGGATTCACTTGTTCGCCTTTGCTATTGGTGTACGTCACACTTTGTGAGGCTTCATCGACGGCTTTACGAAGTTGTGTCCAAGCGTCTGTCGGAACTTGATAGGCTTGATCTAAACGCCAGCCGTCAATCTTCAGTTCTTTGATCCAATACGTTGCCACTTCTTCGTAGAAATCGAGACTGGCCGGGTAATCAACGGGATTGCTCGATCCCGATGGCAACAAACCGGAAGGAGATGGTTTGATCAAACCATCTTTGTGATGACCAAATACACCATCAAAAAACACGTATAAGCCGCGTTTGTGTGCTTCCTCGACCAAGGTTCTCGCCGTTTCTAAATCACCAAAACGTGGATCAATGGTGAAGTAATCCGTTGCAAAGTAGCCCGTGGCATCCAGACGATCGGCCCAGTGCTCTTGGCCCGCTATCGCTTCCGATTCAAAAACTGGCGTCAACCAAATCGCGTTCATCCCTAAATCTTGGATGTAATCGAGTGAATCAATCACTCCTTGCAAATCGCCGTTATGATGGCTGGTGCCATAACCTGTACCGTGACCGATGCTCGCATCACCATCCACAAAACTCTCTACCATGATTTGATAAGTACGAAGTTGGTTACTTTGCGCCATGACATTGGCTTGGCAAGCATAACTGGTATCCGGTAGCGGAGTGCTGCTATTAGTGTCGCCACCACCAGAAGAATTACACGCAGATAAAGCACCAATCACACTTAACGCAAGCAACGATCGAGACAGGCGATGGTTACGTAGGATATTACGCATTTTATTCTCCCTAACTTACTCAAATAAACTACGGAAATTTGAGTAATAAAATTAACCCCGACATGTGTTTCATGCAGGGGTTAATAAATAAAAATAGATTTTAAATAACTGAATGGAATATTATTGGCACTTATTTACCATGACATGAACAGGTTTGCCTTTTCCTTCAAACTGAAGACTCCATACATATTTACCATTTTCTTTAATATCAACCGAAGTATCCGTACCGTAACCACCAAATGTTAATGGTGTTAATTCACCAACGTTCATTCGATTACCTTTTGCGGTAAATTGTGGGAACCATAATTCGGTCGCATACTGCATTTTGTAGGAGCCTACTTTTTCTTGAACCACGGCTTGGTAGAAATTATTCCCTTTGTAGGTGTATTGACGCTGAGGCACGTGTTTCCAATCGGAATCCGCAAAAGTACCCACCACAAATAGTGGTTTAGAAATAGGTCCTTTCGCCGTGCTGTCTGGGTTGTCACACGCTTTCATGAAAGCAACCACTTCGTCTTGAGACATATTAACAACTGGCTCTGTGGCCGCTTCAGGTTCTGCCGTCGATTGACAACCTACTAAGGCAACAAGTAGGGCAGCAGCAAGAGAGGTCTTCATCATGTTCATTTCACGTAATTCCTTTTTAGTATATCCAAAGCAAAATAAACTCAACGGTTAAAAGAAATATTAATCGTTATTAAAATGGAAATATCAAACGCCAAATAAATATCGTCAGATTACGAATTTAAATCACTTCGAGAAGTTTGTTTATTTCCTAAGTACAAAAAATAAGTTAGGAACTGCCATTAATTATTGATCCAACCTATATAAAAAACAAAGTAATAAAAATAATTATGTGAATAAGGTAACTCTATGTAGGGGTATTTTTATTGGTTTATTTTCTATGAAAAAGGTCAGCATTTCGCTGACCTTTTTTATCTGATTATTTTCTATTTACGGCTTTCACAAACACTTGTTGTGCACCTTCGATACCCAGCTCTTTTGCTTCATCAAGCAAAGTGAGCGCTTTCGGAATATCATTCGCTGCGACTGCTGCTTCAATTGAGCTGTAGTAGTAGCTAGTAAGGTCCGTACCTTGGGGAATGTTGTCGTTTTTCGCAACAATCTTAGTATTCACAATATCATTCGCGGATACCGAAAAGCGGAACTGACCGAGTGGGCTATGTTTCGCTAGAGGGTCTGCAATATCTGGCGGCTGAGTGTGGCGCGCCATGGCGAAGGCTTTTGCAGGGTGTAAAACTTGTGTACTTCCTTTTAGATCGGCGGAAGTCGTGTAAACCAACACATGCAGATCGTTACCTGTCATGTCTGGAATCACATTGAGATCAAGTACGAATTTATCGTTGTCCAACAGTTTTGCTGGTTCGTACTTAAACTTTGAAAAATCTGCTTGGTAAATGGTTTCTCCTGCCGAGTTCATCACTGCGACATTAGGAGCATAAAATTGAAGTTCTTTACTTACGAATGTCTCTAATTTGATATCGAGACTGCCACGGTTACCTGGAAGAGCAAACGCTGCAATAGCGCCAGCACTGTTACCATCCAACAACATTTGGCTTTTATCAGTCAAAGCGAATTCAGTAACCACAGGCACGTTAAGCGGTACCCATTGAATATCACCCGATTGCGTGATCACTTGTTGCTGACCTTTTGGACTCATCTCTACTTGTTCTACAGACGCACAACCAGTAGCCAACATGCCCAGCAGTACGGGAGCAAGCCATTTTTTCATTACTGTCTACCTCGACTCTTTATTGTTTTTTAAATAAATACAGCCAGATAAGTTCTGGCTGTATCATTCTAGGACAATTTAGGACTTAGTGGTTAGATGATTACCACCAAGCTTCAGCTTGTACACCGAACTGGAACGTATCGTCTGAACGACCGTTGTCAAATGTGTTTGAGTTGTCTTCTTTGTCAGCCGTTAGGTAAGAAGCGTAAACACGGATTTCAGGACGAGCCCAGAAGCTAGAGCCAGCAGACCATGCTTGAGCAACAGTTAGCTTACCGTATTTGTTTTCTTCGCCGTCGTTATCGTCGATAGCGTAACCAGCTTCGAAGATAGTTTTGTGGTTGTCATCCCATTTGTACATTGGACGAACAACAACAGACATTGTTTCCCACTTGTCTTGGCCAGCCCACATGTCTTCACCAACACCGTACACTAACTGGTGACCCATTTCCCAGCTGTCGCCCATGCCGATTACACCCCAGTTGATTAGGCGGTAACCAGATGCACCGTTGTCAGCTTCTGCGCCGTACCAGCTACCGTCGCCGTAGAATGCCATTGTTTTAGAGTAACCTTCAGTACCGTACTGAAGCACTGTTTTGTTGAAACCAGCGTCTAGACCTTGAGTCAATTCTGCTGTGAACATTACGCCGTTTTTCGCATCTTTAGTGCCGTTTGGCGCAGCGTCAGTTTCGTTAAGAATTGCGTAGTTCAAGCCCATTTCTAGAGAGCCGTTGTCCCATAGAGGAAGACCTGCGTAACGTACGTCTAGAGTGTTTACGTTTGTTGCGCCACCATCGTTGCCTGGGTCTGCGATATCGCCGCGGTCGTTACGAACCCAAGCGAAAGAAACTTTACCAGGACCAGCTTCGATACCTTCAACACCAGCGCCCGCGCCAGAGATGTTCCAGTAGTAGAAGTCAGAGATATGAATGTCGTGACGTTGGTAGTAGCGTTTACCTGCCCAAAGCGTTGCTTCAGGAGCAAAGTTTAGTAGGCCTTTAGCTTGAACGTTGAACTGACGTAGTGCGAATTGTGCATCGTCTACACATTTCACTTCGCCGTTATCCAAACCACAGTTAGCAGAAGTGCTTTCCCAGTCGTTTGAACCGTTAGAAGTCATTGCAACCATAGAGTCTACGTAGAACGTTTTGCCGTTGTTGTTGTAAACTTCTTTACCTAGTTGAATCTCGCCGTAGATATCGCTTTCATTACCTAGACGACCGATCTTGTTCTTTTCGAATGTTAATTGTTGACCACCGTCAGCGTTCACGCCAACGCCAGCACGCATGTAACCGTGGAAATCCACTGCGAATGCAGAACCAGCAGCTAAAGTTGCAGCTACAGCAGCAGCAATTGCACTTACTTTTTTCATTCTTAACTCCATTAAGGGTATTTATAATTCTGTCTTCCCTGCTCACTCTTTTAGGTGAATATAGGCAGTAAAAACACACCTAAAGAAAGAGAGGTAAGATGGGAACGAATCCCCGTTTGTTTCAACAGTTGTGAGATTACCCGAGGCGTACAAGGATGACTTCCTCCGCCCTAAACTAATTTAAGGGGGATGAGAAGGGAGTAGAAAATTTACCGAATGGTGTTTTTTCGAGTCAGATCACCAATCTAGGGAGGAATTAGTAAGTTTGTTCGGTTTTGAGCCGCTACAAAGTGATAGCCATTTCATATTTTTGACTCTAAGCCGTCACATAAAGTAATTAAATTACACGAATATTTTTATATTTAGGGTGGTTGACCTTAGTAAGACAAAGTTTTTAACTTATAGTTTCCTAAAGGTAGCAATAAATATTAAATAAAGTATCTCCGATGACACGACTTCTCTCTCGCCCCTACCCCCTGGGCGCAACATTGAATAAAGAAGGCTGTAACTTCTCTATTCATGCTCCGGGCGTAAAAGACATTCAACTGGCATTGTTTGCAGACGATGGCAGCTACGAGCTTCACGGTTTACCGAATGAATACGCTGGCATACGTCATACTTTTATTCCAGATATTAAGCCAGGGCAAAAATACGGTTATCTTGTCTCCCACAAGGACGAGCCACTGTTAATTTCTGATCCGTACGCAAAATCAATAGATAAAGCCCTCCACTATCACCCTCCCTACTCTCCAGCCAAAAGTTTCGATATGCCGAAGTGCGTCGTTATCGAAGATGATTTTGACTGGCAAAACACGGATCACCCGCGTATACCCAGAGAAGAGATGGTGTTGTTTGAGACGCACGTCAAAGGGCTTACCCAACGCCACCCTGAGGTTGAGGACAAGCTGAAGGGGCGCTATTTAGGTCTTGCATCACCTGAAATGCTGGCCTTTTACAAACAGCAAAACATCAACACGCTGCAATTGCTACCTGTCGCAGCATGCATGCATGAGCCTCACCTACTAGAGATGGAAAAGGTCAATTATTGGGGATACAACCCTTATCTCTTTATGGTGCCCGATCCGCGCTACGCAGAACAAGACGCCGTTACGGAATTAAAAACAACAATTCGCGAATTGCATAAAAACGGCATCGAAGTGATTCTCGACGTGGTTTACAACCACACTGCTGAAGGTGGTGAAGGGCCTACAATTTTCAACCTGAAAGCCCTCGACTCCTGTTTTTACATCAAACATGGCAACCACTTCGCCAATTACACTGGCTGCGGAAATACAGTGGATCTCACCTACCAACCAGCCTTAAACCTTGTGATGGATACATTGCGCTACTGGGTTAGCGAATTTAAAGTCGATGGCTTCCGTTTTGACTTGGCTGCAACGTTAGGTCGACAGGGCGATGATTACACCCCAGAAGCAGCTTTCTTTAAAGCCGTTGCGCAAGACCCAATTTTGCGTGAAACCAAATTGATTGCCGAGCCTTGGGATATTGGTCCAAATGGCTACCAAGTGGGTAACTTTCCATTTGGTTGGAACGAATGTAATGACAAACTACGTGATATTTCCCGCAGTTTTTGGCGCGGTGATCAAGGCTATTTAAAAGAGTTTGCCACTCGATTAATGGGCTCTCGTGACATTTATAGTGCAGCGAACTGGCCATACAAACTCACCGTAAATTACATCACGTATCACGATGGCTTCACACTGCAAGATTTAGTGTCTTACAAGCACAAACATAACGAAGCCAATGGCGAAGAAAATCGCGACGGTCACGGTGACAATCGTTCAGAAAACTACGGTGTTGAAGGCGAGACGGAAAATCTGATGATTATCGCCACGCGTGAAAAGCAAAAACGCAACCTTATTGCTAGCTTGCTGTTTGCCTTCGGTATCCCACACATTCTCACTGCTGATGTTCTGTCTCACACCCAAGGCGGTAACAATAATGCCTATTGCCAAGATAACGAAACCAGTTGGCTGAACTGGGAAGAGACAGAACGTAAGCAACATTTCAAAGCATGGATGTCACAAATGGTCGCCAACCGAAATCAATACATGGTGCCATTTATCCGAGCTTTCAGTGGCGAAAACCGCAATAACAACCGTATTTTCTGGCGCCGTACAGACGGTCGCTTAATGGAGCACGATGATTGGAACCGTTTAAGCTCCGTCGCACTTCACCTTGGTATCGGTAAAGAAGGGCAAGAGCTGGTCTACCTCATCAACCAAACTAACGCCACAGCGCGCTTTAAGCTCCCCAATGAGCGAAAGCAAGAATGGGTGACGATCTGTGATACAAACGTACGTAATCTCAACCCAGGACATGCTGAAGGCGAAGTCTTGCTGTCACCCACCTCGATGGTGATTTTGCACTATCAACCAAACCAAAGCACACCAAAAGGTGAGCAAACGCATAGCTAAGTTATAAACGCTCCAAAAAAGGAAAGCCGATGCATCTCAGTGCTTCGGCTTTTTTGTTGGTTAGATGTGCCTAACTCATTATTCGCAAGGCGGCGCTAGGTGAATCAAAGCTAACCCACCCAGTGACGTCTCACGGTATTTCTTGTTCATGTCTTTGCCCGTTTGGTACATGGTTTCAATTACCTTATCCAACGAGATCAGACATTTACTATTACGCTTTAATGCCATGCGAGATGCATTGATCGCTTTCATTGCACCCATTGCATTACGCTCAATACACGGTACTTGCACTAAGCCACCAATTGGGTCACAAGTCATGCCTAGTGAGTGCTCCATGGCAATCTCAGCCGCAATACAAATTTGCTCATTGCTGCCACCACGTAGCGCGGTCAAGCCAGCTGCCGCCATGGAAGAAGACACGCCAACTTCGCCCTGACAACCCACTTCGGCACCCGAGATAGACGCATTGGTTTTGTACAAGATGCCAATCGCACCAGATACAGCAAGGAAGTCTTTAAGCTGTTTGGTATCGAGCTCTTTGATGAAGCGATGGTAATACATCAATACCGCCGGAATCACACCCGCCGCACCATTGGTTGGCGACGTTACGACTTGTCCACCAGCCGCGTTTTCTTCACTCACAGAAAAAGCAAACAGGTTAATCCAATCCATGATTTCCATTGGATCGTTTTCAATTGCTGCATTTGCTTCAAGCTTCTTCAGCAAGTTAGGCGCACGGCGGGTCACGTTCAAGCCGCCATCCAAGATACCTTCTGTCTCGAAACCGCGCTCCATGCAACGCGTCATCACACGCCAGATCTGTTCTGCACGTTGATTGATGGCTTCCATATCCTGAAACGCTTGTTCGTTTTTCAGAATCATGCCGCCAAGGCTCATGCCATTCTTCTCTGCCTGTGCCAACATTTCGTCTGCACTGGAGAATGGGAACTCAACTTCTACGGGAGCAGTCGCACTGCCATTTTGCAGTTCATCCGCCGTTGCGATGAAACCACCACCGATAGAGTAGTAAGTTTCAAACCCAACCTGATTGCCGTGCGCATCTAACGCAGTAATCGTCATGCCATTCTCATGCAGAGGAAGGTTCTCTTCATGGAACAACATGTCCGTTTTGTAGTTGAATTCGATTTCATGACGGCCATCGACAGACATCATGCCCTCTTCAATCGCCTTGCGCATCGCTTTGTTCGCAGAAGCGATTTTGATGGTATCTGGTTTGTTACCCAACAGACCCAAAATGGTTGCACGGTCAGTATGGTGACCAATCCCCGTTAACGAGAGTGAGCCGTATAAATCGACTTGAATACGAACCACTTTTGCCAAGTTCGATTCAATCAAACGAGTGAAGTGGTAACCCGCGATCATTGGACCATTGGTGTGAGAGCTAGAAGGGCCCACACCAATCTTGTAAATATCAAAGATGGACAGCATAAACTCACCTATTACGACAATGCAGCATAAAGCCAATCAGGGAGAACCATACAAGCAGCGATGGTCGCCACGGCGAACACCAACAGCCCATAATGGCTTGCGGTTGGCTTTGCAAAAAGATGTTTTTGATTATTGATAAAAATTTGTTGCTCGGCAGTCACAGCGCCCCAACGACGGCTCACTAACACACCAAACAAAAGGAAGACGAACGTACCAATTGGCGCGAACCACGGCCAAGCCACGTCGAGATACATTGCAGTAAACACCGCAATCACACTCATGATACTGCCAACGATCACGCCTTTCTCATTGGCTTTCGCCCAGAATAAACCAAGCACGAATGAACCCAGACGGATACCAACAAAGATAGAAGTCAGACTAGCGATGGTTTTGAGTACCGATTCATTCGATACAGCCAGAAGAGCTGGCACTACCACCATAGCCGCAGCGAGCAAACTCATCTTTCTTGCGACTTTTTCGTAGTGCTCATCATCGGCACTTTTGCGAACGAAACGCTTGTAGATATCGAACGTTGCGACGGTCGCCATTGAGTTGTAGGTCGAGTCCAGCGTCGACATTGCGGCCGCCGCCAATGCGGAAATGATCAAACCAACCACAATAGGGTTAGTGTGGTTGAATACAAAATCCAAAATCACTTCATTGCTGTTTTCAAACGATTGCTCTTGATAGAAAACACTCAAAAGAACACCGAGTACCGCGAAGAACAAGTACCCGAAAAACGCACCGTAACCACACAACAGCATCGACTTCTGCGCCGTCTTTTCACATCTCGTCGCTAACGTACGTTGGATGATCAATTGGTTGGTGCCGTACACACTCAAATGCAAAAAGCTCACGGCAACCACGCCAGCCCAGAGTGTGGTATCCACGCCCAAATCAAAGTCTAAGTTGATGATATTCAGGTGATCACGAGAAAGGTAATCTGCCGCATTAATCTCTGTCATTAGAATGGCAAAGATAGCGATGCTGCCTGCTACCAATACTGCAGATTGCAACATATCGGTCCAGATAACCGTGGAAATTCCGCCCGCATAGGTATAGCAAGCGGTGAAAATACTGATGTAGATAATGGCTTCAGAAATACTGATAGGCAGAACTTGCACTAAGATCAGCGCCACGGCATACAGAATCACACCCGCAGATATACATTGAACCACAATGAACACAATCGAGTTGATGGTTCTTGCATACACCCCAAAGCGGTGCTCAAGATATTCATAAATCGAAGTCAGACCCAGCTTATAAAAGACAGGCACAAAGAAAATAACAGTGAAAAAGATAACGATGGGATAGTTAAGGTGAATACTCATCGCTTCCATACCAGAGCTATAAACCCAACCAGGCATCCCTACAAACGTCATCGCACTAATGTAAGTCGCAAGTATCGAAACACCTGCCGTAAACCAGCCAAATTGCTTTCCACCCGTAGAAAAATCGCCACCATTGCTGTAGCGCTCATTCACTAAATAGCTGATTAATATGGTGATTAACACGTATAACGCAATCACCACAAAACTTGAGTACGTAACCATTTCAGGGTTTCCATAATTCTGGGTGCTAATTATTTGTGCTTGGATATTACTTTAAAAAAGCATATCTAAACGATAATCCCGCCATAAATGTGACTATAATCACCAATATAGACGGTTATATATTCAAAAATGCCAAAAAGACCGATTTAATGAGACTCCCATCACTAAAAACCACCAATTGGGTACGCATTCATTTTAAAATTGATATTGATCACGGATCTAATGACCTTAAAAAAACTATGATTCACCACGACACGAAATCGAAGATGATCCCAATAAGATCGTGTTCTTTAAGTTTGAATAGCAACAAATCCTAAGTGAAATAGAGGTTTATCGGTCATGAATGCCAAAAGACACATGAGCGAAGTTCCTATGATTCAAAGGGTAGCTGCCTATCTAGCGATACTGGTTGGTTACTTTTTCTATTGTTATAACTTTGTAATTATTGACTACGTACGCCCATACATCGTTGAAGCGTATGATGGTATTAGCCTGTCAGACACTGCCCAGTTCTATACATGGCAGTCGGTTGGTGCACTTATCGGTGCATTGAGCTGTGCTTGGTTCGCAACAAAATTTGGTAAGAAATCCACTCTTATTACCATCACAGCCCTAAACGGTGGCGCAACGATCATCAATATGATGTTCACCGACTACACAACATGGGCAGCAATGCGTTTCATCATTGGTTTGTCACTGGGTGGTTACTTCACCGTGGCAGTAAGCTTGATGATCGGCCTATTTACGCCAACAGTACGTGGTAAGTTGACGGCATTCGCGTCTTCTATGTTCTCTGTAGCACTGATGGTAATGGGTGCGTATGCAGCATTTATTGCAAGCATTGATGCACCATGGGAAAGCCTAATGCTTGTTGGTGGTATCCCACCATTGGCAGCCGCTGTGGTCATGATCTTTGTACTACCTAGCGACAGCAAAGTGATCGCTTACGGTGAAGAAGAGCAAGCAAAAGCAGAAGAATCAGATGCACCAGCGAAAAAAGGCTCTTGGGGCGAAATGCTAAGCAAGCCTTACCGTAAGATCACATTAACGTGTCTATTACTGGCTGGCCTTAACTTCTACGGTTTCCAATTCTTTGGTGGCTTCGTAACCACATACCTACGTGATGTACGTATGTTCGACGGTGCAACCATCGGTCTCATCTTCTCTATCTCAGCATTTGGTTCACTGTTTGGTGCGTGGTTCTGGGGTTGGGTAGCTGACAAGTTCGGTCGTAAGGTGAACGCATTTGGCTTCATCCTCGCGGGCATCATGGTTTCAATCTTCTTTGTTGCACCTGGCGACATGGTGATTGGCGGCCTAAACATGCTGGCTCTACTTGGTCTGATTTACAACTTCGGCCTGTCTTCTTCAGCGGTATGGGGTGGTTACTTCTCAGAACTGTTCCCAGCACACCTACGTAGCTACGGCGCGGCGCTATTCCACGGTGGTCGTATCCTCGGTATGTGGGCACCAATGGTACTTATCTTCATCCAAGAGCGTACCGACCTACAAACCGCAATGTGGGGTTCACCAATCGTATGGATCCTTGCTGGTCTTCTATGGCTATCACTGCCAGAGACACTAAAAGGCGGCGTGTTCGATAAGAGCAAAAAAGCCGAAGCAGCAAAAGCGTAACTGAATTTCAAAAACTCCGGCTGGCTCCCCGGCCGGATGAAAAAACTTAATTTCGAGTCCTGTTCCCAAAGCCGACTCGACAGCAAATAAGAGAGTTTATTATGTCTAAATATCAAGAAGCAAAACGCGTTGTACGTGAATACTTCAGCGCAATGGAAAACGCAACTCACGAGAACGTGGCAGAAGTACTAAAAGCACATACTTCAAAAGATTACCTATGGCGTGGTGTTTACCCATTCCGTGAGCAACAAGGCGCTCAAGCAGCGGCTGACGTTTTCTGGGCTCCTTTGATGAAATCAATGACTCGCATGCAGCGTCGTCAAGACATCTTCATCGGTGGTGAGAACGAAGTAACATCAGGTGAAATCTGGGTAATGAGCATGGGTCACTTCATGGGTCTATTCGACGCTGAATACCTAGGCATGCGCCCAACTGGCAAAATCATGAACATCCGTTACGCAGAGTTTAACTGTGTTGAAAACGGCAAGATCACTAAGACTGGCCTATTCCTAGACCTTCTAGGCGCGATGGACCAAGCGGGTTGTTACCCACTACCACCATCAACAGGTAAGCACTTCGTATACCCTGGTCCTCGTAACCACGACGGTCTACTGTTCGAAGACGCAGCACCAGAAGAAGGCGTAGCAACACTAGCACTAGTGAACAAGATGGTTGATGACCTATCTGCACTAAACGACAGCGGCGCTATGGGTTGCCCACCAGAAGTTCTTGAGAAGAGCTGGTCTAAAGACATGATCTGGTACGGTCCATGTGGTATCGGTGCGTCTTACACAATTCCTCGTTACCAACAACAGCACCAATTGCCGTTCCGTAACAACCTAAAAGACAAGAAGTTTAACGGCCACGTATGTCGTTTCGCAGAAGGTAACTTCTCTTGTTTCTTCGGCTGGCCAAACCTATCTAACACGCCAATCGGTGGTTTCCTAGGTATGACAGGTGGTGAAGTACGTGCAGACATGCAAGTGGTTGACGTTTACTACCGTGACGGCGACAAGCTATCTGAGAACTGGGTACTGATCGACCTTCCTTACTGGCTAAAACAGCAAGGTCTAGACGTGTTCGAGCGTACTCAACAGATCCTAAACCCTTCTCTATAAGAAGTCCTAGGGGCGGATTGTCAACCCGCCTTTATGTTGCCTGAATCCCCTCTCGGTTCAGGTGACATGCTCCCAACTCGTGCCTCAAGGATGGGGCACAACCTCAAGATAGAACCCTTATTCAAAACGGGCATGAACGCACGGTGGCTTTCTGCGCCCTGAATAATGAGATTGATGATGAAAAAGTCGACCCTTTCTGCAGTGATTTTAGCAGCGCTTACTTCTAGCTCAGCCTTTGCTGCACACACTTTTGTTAATGACGCTGGCGACAGCCTAACCATCGATGGCCGTTTCGATCTTCGCTACCAAGACCGTGGCGGTGATGACAACGGCGAATGGAACAGCGGCAGCTCACGTTTCGGTTTGAAAGGCCAAATGGGTCTGGATAACGGCTGGACTGGTTTCGGTCACGCGGAATGGGGCTACAACTCTGGCGCGAACGGCGACAACATTTACGACCGCTTGCTATACGCAGGTGTTGATCACGAAAAATACGGCAAGATTGCTGCAGGTACTAAGCAGTGGTCTACCTTCTACGACGTAGCATGGTACACCGATTTAGGTCGTGTATTCGGTACTCGTGGCTCAGGTGTTTACAACCTAGCTGACTGGGGTATCGCATCCGGTGCTGGTCGTGCAGAAAACTCAATTACGTACCGTAATTCAATCAATGAAAAAGTGAGCTACGGCTTTACTTACCAAACCACGCGTGAAGATGTTGCTCTAGCAGGCAATGCGACAGCCTCACTAAACAACGGCATGGGTGCGTCTATCACTTACAAACCCGTTGATGGCGTAACACTTGGTGCGGCTTACCATCAGAATGAAGTTGCGGATCTAGACGCAAGCGTGGTTGGCGTAGAAAACGGCGACAACATGCGCATCATGCTATTGGGCGCAAACTACAGCAACGGTGGCTTCTACGCGGGTGCGACTTTCCACGTTGGCGAAAACTGGGAAGCAGTGAGCCAAGGCGGTACGGACGTAATGTTCGATACCCTAGGTGGCGAAATCTACACTTACTACCACTTCGATAACGGCCTACGCCCAACGTTGAACTACAACTACATGGAAGATCGCGGTGACGAGACACAAGGCTACGAGCGTAACTTGCTGATTCCTGGTCTTGAATACCACTTCCAGAAGAACAAATTCCTAGTTTGGACTGAATACCAGTTCGACCTAGGTAAAGATCAGTACGATGGCAGCAAATTCGAAAACCGTGATGATCAATTCGCGGCAGGTATTCGCTACTACTTCTGATAATACTCATCGCTCACCACCTATACCCAAGTAACCTTAAGGTGGTGAGTGATGAAGTTCTTATCAACACTAAGCAAAGTTATCTTGAAGCCAAGTAGTCATCACTTCACTAATAATTAAAGGCTGCTCAAGCGTAGATAGATGCCCACACTCAGGGATAACATGAAGCGTGACGTTTGGGATGCATCTCTCCATAAGCAGATGATTGTCTAGCGGACAAAGCTTATCTTCTTTACCTGTTATCACCAACGTAGGAGCTTGAATGTCCGCCAATAAAGGTCGAGCATCCGGGCGAGTTGCTAACGCTTTAGCATGTGCTTCAAATGCCTCCAAACCTACATTGACCGCCATGCCTTCTATACGCTCAGTTAACGCTTTGTCTTGCAAACGGCTTGGATGAATCAGCACAGGCATCAGAGTGTCAGGCGTAATGCGTTCAAACTCACCATTTAATGCCTGACTAACCAGTGCATCACGCTTTTGTGTCACCTCTGGCTTTTCATCTGCTGCATTGGTATCCATGAGGATCAAGCCTTTGACTCTGTTTGGCGCTTGACGGTACACCTCAAAGGCAAGAATCCCACCCATTGATAGGCCACCCAAGACAAACTCCTGCGGTGCGTCTTGCAACACTTTCTGCGCCAGCTGTTCCATTGACGGCAATGAGGCCAGCGTCGGGCATGAAGGCTCAACCCAACTTGGCAACGCTCGGTTGACTTCCTCAAACAATGTGCCATCACAAAGTAGTCCGGGTAGCCAAACTAACGAGGTGGGTTGCGTCATTTTATTCTCCTGCCAGCGGCTTTGGTTGATCAGACCCAAGAATGCAATACGTCAAACTATTACCACGCAAGTTCGTCAGTGAGTATGACGCACCTTCTGGAACATTCAGCACATCACCGCGCGTTAAAACAACACTCGCTTGTTCGCCTTGATGCGTGAGGACCACTTCAGTATCGCCATCAAAGTTGATAAGCACTTGTTTTTCTTCTCGGCAGTGTTGAGGAATCGAGCCACCTTCAGAAAGCTCATAAGCCATGATGCTCACTTCATCTTCACTCTTTACTTGGAAGTCATAACTCGCCAAAGGATGACCCGTTAAGGCGTATTGTTTCACGTTGCTTCCGCCGAAATCGCCTTTGATTTCACGATAATCTTTTTGCAGAGCGACAAATGGCATCATCTCTTCTGCGGTGTAGGTATCGAAGGTCGCGAGCTCTTCTTCGGTAAGCAGCGGCATCAATTCTGATTCTTGTGGCACCGGGTCGCCATTAATGGTGTCCACGAGTGTGCCATCGGCTTTGAGGTATAAACCATAACCTTGACTGTCTTTAATAACGTTTGGATGCCAAATAACGCCGCCACCTGAATCGTCGCCGCCAAGTACCGAGAACATAAAGCCGTAATCGCGGCCAACCACTTCAAATCCACGGAAGAGATTGGTTGGAATCGAGATGACGTCACCGTGAGACAACACCGCCTCATGCTCTCCATCGTTCCCCCAATAAAAACGGAACTGACCTTTGAACACCAAGAAAAGCTCGGCGGTACGATGAGAGTGCAACGAATTTTTGATGCCCGGCGGTTGGCCTGCGGCACCAATGTTAAAGCCCGCCGTATCGCGAATATGAACATGCTGACGACTGCTCTCTGCCACCCCAGCACCGATAATGCAAAAGTTATCTTTGAGATCACTGCCTGGCGTGCGCGCATCAATAAACGCACTCGTACCCGGAATCAGTTCCATGTAGCGGACCAGGTTATTATTCATTTTAGATTGTAGAGTCATTGTAAATCCTTGTTGTCCTTGTTTGGACCTAGCCTTTGAATTGTTAGTTACAAACCTAAAGTTAGTTACAAACCTAAAGTGTGTTACAGACCTAAAGGTCGCCCACCATCAACCGCGATGGTATTGCCTGTCGAGAAGGTCAGAAGATCTGCCGCGGCGTACACGGCTTGAGCGACTTCTTCATCATTGGCTAAACGCTTAAGCGGTGTGGATTGTTCTTGTTGATTACGCCATGCGTCATCCAAGCCTTTGACAAACTCAGTGTCGACAAGCCCTGGAGCAACAGCCAAAACGCGAACCTCGGGAGACAGAGCGCGAGCTAAAGAACGGGTCATGTTCTCCGCGGCAGATTTACTTGCACAGTAAGCAATGTTGCTCCCCATCGCAGTCTGTGCCGCGATAGAAGTAATGTTCACCACACAACCATTGGCTTGCTTAAGCCAAGGCTCAAACGCTCGAACCATGGCAAAAGGCGCACGAACATTCACTTGGAATATTTGGTCAAACAGCTGGTCATCTAAGCTTTGCAAATCAGAGTGCGCGACGAATTTCGTCATCCCCGCACAGTTGACCAACAAATCCAGCTTGTCGCTTATTTCACTGACTTGATGTTTAAGCTGTTCAATCGCACTAGAATCTGCCACGTTCAATTTGAATGCTAGATGCTCGTTACGTGGCAGCGAGGAAAGCACATCCTCGGCCGCTTTATGATTACTGTTGTAAGTCAGAATTACGCGATATCCCGATTCAGCTAGCTTGCGACAAATGGCGGCACCCAGTCCGCCACTGCCGCCTGTGACTAAGGCAAGTTTCGACATATTACGCCTCTTCTACTTTGCCTTTGTAACGGCGCACACGAATATCCGCTTGCTCTTTGTGGCCAGCAAAACCTTCGAGTGCACACAAGCGAGAGCAATACTCACCGACTTTGAGGGACGCAGCTTCCGTTACACGCTGGTAAGTACAGGTTTTGATAAATTTACCTACCCAAAGACCACCGGTGTATCGCGCCGCTTTCTTCGTTGGCAGTGTATGGTTGGTACCAATACATTTATCGCCGTAAGAAACGTTGGTTTCACGACCTAGGAACAAGGCACCGTAGTTGGTCATGTTATCTAGGAAGTATTTAGGATCTTCCGTCATCACTTGAACGTGTTCAGAAGCGATATCGTCTGCCACTTCCACCATTTCTTCGTAGCTATCACACACAATCACTTGTCCGTAATCTGCCCACGCTTTACCCGCGACTTCAGCCGTTGGGAGAATGGTTAACTGACGTTCGATCTCTTTAATGGTTTCTTGCGCAAATGTTTCGCTATTGGTCAACAATACAGCGGGAGAGTTGTAACCATGCTCAGCCTGACCAAGCAAGTCTGCCGCTGCCAATTCCGGGTCACAGCCTTTCTCATCAGCAATGACCAAGGTTTCCGTTGGCCCTGCAAACAAATCGATACCAACGCGACCAAACAACTGACGTTTTGCCTCTGCCACAAATGCGTTACCCGGCCCTACAATCATATCGACTGGCGCAATAGTCTCTGTACCAAGAGCCATTGCACCTACCGCCTGAACACCACCAAAGCAATAGATTTCATCCGCACCCGCCATTGCCATCGCAGCGACAATCGCCACATTCGGCTGGCCATTAAACGGTGGCGCACAAGCAATAACACGTTTTACGCCCGCGACTTTCGCCGTCAGTACACTCATGTGAGCGGATGCAACCAATGGGTATTTTCCACCAGGGATGTAACAACCCACGCTGTTTACTGGAATATTTTTATGCCCCAGTACCACACCAGGCATGGTTTCTACTTCGACGTCTTTCATTGAGTCACGTTGAATTTGAGCAAAGTTTCGAACTTGTTGCTGAGCGAACTCGATATCATGACGAGTCGATTCATCAAGCGCATCCACACAGGCTTGGATTTGCTCTTCTGACAGGCGGAATTGCTCCGGCGACCAGTTATCAAACTTTTCAGACAACTCACGTACAGCGCTATCACCTTTCGATTCAATATCAGCAAGAATGTTTTCAACAATCTGACGCACTTTTGCGTCGTTTGATGCTGATGCTTCTTCAGTGATTCCGTTTTTTAAAATGCGTGCCATTGGGTTTCTCCTTGAACATTGAGGCTGACGAACGGTTATTTTTATGCTTTTGGATACGAATGCAAAATCAGATTAAACACTTAATTAACATTTGACAAGTTAAGTCAACAAACCACAAAAACATTCCTTAAGCCTTTGTATTTATTAGTTTAAACAAATAAAAGCAAGTAATAAGGACCTTAATTAAGTTTAATTTTTAATCAAAAATGAGTTTTAGATCACATCATTTTTACTCATCATTTACATTTCTACATGTTAGTTTTTGCATACCTTTGCAAAGGAGAGAATCATGAGCAATTTTAAACAACGTCTGAATCAAGAAACGATATTAGGTACATTTGTTAAAACCCCTCACCCTCACATTATCGAAGTATTGGCACTGGCAGAGTTGCCTTTTGTGGTACTGGATGCAGAGCACGCACCTTTCGATCGTTCCTCGCTTGATCTGTGCATCATGGCGGCCAGAGCGAATGACCTCGCGTGCGTGGTACGAGTACAAGACAGCGCCCCTTCAACCATTTTGAACGCGCTTGACTGTGGCGCGGCGGGTGTACAAATTCCCCATGTTTGTACTGCTGAGCAAGCGACGCAACTGGCGAAAATCTGCCATTACGGAGAAGGTGGCCGAGGGTATGCTGGTTCCAGTCGAGCAGCGCAATACGCCACTAAGCCCATGGTTGAACACTTAAAAGACAGCCGTGCGAATACGATTGTCATTGCACAAATTGAAGACCCTCAAGGGGTTGAAAATATTGAAGCGATTGCCAATGTTGAAGGAATTGATGCGCTCTTCATTGGCCAAGTTGATCTCACTGTCGCTTATGGTGCTGATAGCGTTCATGATGAGAAAGTCGCACAAGCAAGTATGCGAGTAATCGAAGCGGCCAGAGCCGCCAATAAACCTGTTGGCATGTTTGTCGCGACGGCTCAACAGGCTCGGGAATGGCGTGAACTCGGCGTTAGCTTCTTTTGTGTTGGGTCTGAACACAAAATGATCATTGATGGCTTCAAACAAGAGAGAAATGTGATGAATTCTTGAGTTTTCTCTGATATTTACGCCTTATCAATGTAATGCTCTAGACACAGAAATCCCCTAGCCCATACACTCAGCACGTATGAGCAGGTTCAATGGCCTTAAATAAGGAGTATCACCATTAAAGCGAAAGTAACTTCGATCGACGTCGCGAAGATGCTCGGCGTCTCTCAATCGACGGTATCTAGAGCATTCAGCCCGACTGCGAGTATTAGCGAGAAGAAACGCAAAATGGTGATGGATGCCGCAGCTAAGCTCGGATACACACCGAATGCCATCGCCCGAGGTCTGATTTCGAATCGTTCAGGCTTAGTGGCGATTGCGTTAGATAGCGAATCAAACCCAATGTACGACATGCAATCTCGTGCTTTGGCTGTCGAAATTCAAAAGCGAGGCGGACAAGTTGTGCTTTGCCCTATCGACAAGGACGACCTCGATCTCGCCATTTCACGCGCCATTGAATACCAAGTGGACGGACTCGTTATCGCCACCAGCCGTTTAACTTCACGCGCGTTTGCCCAATGCGAAAAGTTTGGCGTTCACTTAAGCTTGATCAACCGCTACGCCGAAGGCATTAATGCCAACAGCTCTGGTATTGATAACCGCTTGGCGGGCCAACAAGCAGCCGAGTATTTAACGCAGAAAGGCGCAAAACAGTGTGCTTACATCAGTGGCGATGCTGGCTCCATGACCAGTGAAGAGCGTTGGCTGGGTTTCTCTTCAAAGTTGCAAGAACTCGGCGCTCCATCACCAACGTTTATCCAAGCCAAGTACAGCTTTGAAGCAGGCTTAGAAGCAGCGAAAGCGATCTTGTCGCACACTAGCAAACCCGATGCAATTTTTTGTGCAAACGACATCCTCGCCATGGGTGTGATGGATGGCTTGCGACAAGCCGGAGCAAAGATCCCCCAAGACTTCTCTGTGATGGGTGTAGATAACATTCCGATGTCTGCATGGCCGAGTTATGATTTGACCACCATTGCTCAACCAGTCGACAAAATTGTTAAACGAGCGGTTGAAGACTTGATGAATCGAATCAACGGCAACCTGGATGCAACTGGCGAATACCTTTTCGAGCAAGGCACCTTGATCGAACGTAGTAGCACCATTTAATAAATCCATTTTTATTCATTCTTCATAAACAAAATGTCTTGCTTTCGAGTAAGGCATTTTCTGTGATCACGATTAAATTTTCACCAATCGTTATTTAATTCCTCATCAATTCATCAATCTTGTTATTGACTTGTTGCTTTAATGTTTTATTTTGGATTCGTATGCAAAATGGATATGAATTGCTCAACTAATTTATAAAAACATAAAAAGTTGTGTGACTTGCCGACGAATGCCCATGGCAGGTCATACCAGAAACAAGGAAGAACGATGAAGAAAGCAATCCTTACTTCACTTACCGCACTGGGGCTTGCACTTAGCAGTATGAATACGTTTGCAACCAGTGTTATTCGTCTTGCTCATGACAGTCAAGAAACCTCTCCCGTACACAAAGCAATGCTCTATTTCGAACAAGAAGTGGAAGCTCGCTCAAACGGTGAGATAGAAGTTGAAATCTATCCGGCGAGACAACTAGGCGATGTGCGTGAGACGACTGAACTCGTACAGCAAGGCAACTTACAAATGACGTTTGGTGCGTCAGTTTTACTCTCTCCCTACGTCCCAGAGTTTAACGTGCTCGACGTGTTCTACCTTTTTGATAGCGAAGAGCAAGCACACAAAGCGCTCGACAGTGAGAAGATCGGACAACCATTGTTGAATGCTATGGAATCAAAAGGCTTTCATGGACTTGGCTTTATGGAGGTCGGCTTTCGTAGCGTGACCAACAACAAACAGCCAATTGATAGTATTGAGGACCTGAAAGGGCTAAAGATTCGCTCGGCATCTAACCCCACTCAAATAAGCGCGTGGAAATCTATTGGTACTGCGCCAACACCTCTGTCTTGGGGAGAAATTTTCACCTCGTTACAACAAGGCCTGATTAACGCTCAAGAAAGTGCTATCTACTCTATTTATGCCGAACGTTTTTACGAGGCACAAAAGTACCTCTCTTTAACTAACCATATATACACCAACTACGTGTTGTTCATGAACAAATCGTTTTGGGATTCACTGCCGGCCGCACAACAAGCGCTGATCAGTGAAGTAAGCAAAGAAACCATCGCAAAACAGCGTGAGCTCGCCGCTAAGCAAAACCAAGAAGTAATCAAAGAGCTCGAAGCAAAAGGCATGACGGTTAACATCGTCCCAGACGAGGTACGCAGCATCATGAAAGAAAAAATGAATGCAGCCGTGTACCAAGATCTGCGTAGCAAGACAGGTGAAGACTTGTTTGACAACGTGATTGCCGAGATAGAACGCCTATAACTCCCACTCTTTTGCACGATCTGGCAACAGGTCGTGCTTTCTCGTTTTGGAGGTGAACATGAAGTGGTTTCGCTTACTAGACAAATACCTAGAACCAACCCTTATCGTTATCGCGATCTCAACGATGACAACTTTACTGTGCTTGCAAATCGCCCTACGCCTGTTCGATGCAACGATCGCGTGGGCTGAAGAGCTGGCTCGTTATTTATTCGTATGGGCGATGTACCTGAGCATCAGCTACTGTATCCGAGATGATCGACACATCCGCATTCGTGTGTTCATCGATAAACTTCCGGGCAATTGGACGCAATTCAGTTTGATTGTCTCTGATCTTATCTACCTTGCCTTTAGTGCCACTGTCGCCTGGTTTGGATTTAAGGTTATAAACCGCAGCCTGCAACTCGGTCAGATTGCACCCGCAATGGAAATTCCTATTGCGTGTTTGTATGCCTCTGTTTTAGTTTGCGCACTATTAAGCTGCGCGCGCCTAGTGACAAGCATTTATCAACGTGTGAACGCGTGCTCCACCAGCAATGAACGAGTTCGCTTTTCTCGCCAACGCTATCGCCATATCAAAGCAAAGTATCGTACTTCTAACCGACTATTGGAGTTTAACGCATGACGTCTGCACTTTTGTTTGGCAGCTTTGGTCTGCTTCTGCTCATTGGCGTTCCGGTCGGTATTGCTCTGGCGGCAGCCAGTATGGTCGCGATATTAAGCCTGCCATTCCTTAACATCGAGTTTTTAGTACAAGGCTTGGTGACAGGGCTCGACTCCTTCCCTCTCCTCGCCGTCGTTCTTTTTACCTTAGCAGGTAACCTTATGAGCCAAGGAGGGATCTCAAAACGATTATTGCATGTGGCGGAGGTCTTCTTTGGCCACTTTACTGGCGGGCTTGGTATCGTGGCCATTGTGGCGTGTATGTTCTTCGCATCCATCTCTGGTACAGGGTCTGCCACTGTTGCCGCTATCGGCCTGACGATGATTCCTTCGATGGTGAAGAAAGGCTACGACCGCAGCTTTGCAGGTGCTTTAATCGCGTCCTCCGGCGGAATTGGCGTCATTATTCCACCCTCTGTGGTGATGATCGTCTACGCGATCACTGCTGAAGTCTCCGTCACTAAGATGTTCATGGCGGGAATCATTCCTGGCTTGGTCGTCGGTATGGTATTGATCGGCTATTGTCTAATTGTGTCAAAAATGCGGGGCTACACAGGTAACGAGCGCAAAGCGACCTGGGCAGAGCGTCTTGATGCGCTAAAAGAAGCCAGTTGGGCAATGCTACTCCCCGTGATCATTCTCGGCGGTATCTATTCTGGTATCTTCACGCCTACCGAATCAGCCGCCATCGGAGTTCTCTATGGCTTATTCTTTGGCATGTTTGTTTATAAAGAACTCAAACCAGCGCAAGTGGTGAAAATCATTCTAGAGTCGTCACTGTTAGTTGGCGCTGTGCTCGTCATTGTGGGTGCGTCCGTGACGTTTGGCCGCATATTGACCCTAGAACGTCTGCCGACTGAAATTGCTCAGTTCATTCTATCGATTACCGAAAACAAACTTCTGATACTGCTTTGCATCAATGTCCTGTTGTTGCTCGTCGGTACCTTTATGGAAACGCTGGCGGCCATTGTTATTCTCACGCCAATTCTGCTACCCATAACGTCAGCACTCGGCATGGACCCCGTTCATTTTGGTATCGTGATGATCGTGAACTTGGCCATTGGCTTTGTTACGCCTCCTTTAGGTGCCAACTTGTTTATGGCAAGTCAGGTAGGCAAAGTACCGATAGAGTCGCTCTCTAAAGCCATTATGGGCTGGATTGGGGCAATGATAGTGGCCTTGATGTTGATTACCTTCATCCCTGCCATCTCGCTATCGTTACCTGCGCTTTTATCCTGATCGTTGCACTCATAGAGCGCTTATGACTGTTATAGCCACTAGATAAACACCTTTCTAGTGGCTTATTCGTTATTTACTTCCGATTTAATAAAAAAGCCTTTAAGCATTCGTATGCAAAAGGAAAATTTGAAAGATATAAGGATAATTGACACCAAAATAGCTGAATATTAGCGATAAAGTCTATTTGGGTGCCTTGATCTGCATGATTATCAGTTTTGGCTTAATCATTTGTTTCCATTCAAACAGATAAAAATAAATTAAGCGATTAAAAAACAATAAGATATTAGGAAATTCATACAAAAAACTTTGACCTCCTTTCTTATTAACACGTCTCGATAAGAGATAGCTTCCATCTCTCCTGTACTTTTTTAGTTTGTTTTCCGCTCAATTGTTAAAAGTCTGATCATCAGCACGCTATTTAAACAATCAAAAAACAATCCGTTGACAAAATGGCAACATGATATATTTTGAATACGTAATCAAAACATAATTATTCAATTACGGAGGTGATTTATGGCCATGGTTGGCTTCGATGAAAAGTGGCGTGATTTTCCCGACTACATTCTTGGTATCACAAAAGAGATTTGGGAAGACCGAGGTTTAAACACCTTAGAACACTACTACTCTCCCGACATTGTTGTGCGTACTCCACTCTCTATCGTTCAAGGAAACGAAGGGGTGATCAGTGCAACAATGGCGACACTGGCCGAGTTTCCCGATCGCACGCTATATGGCGAAGACGTCATTTGGTCAGGCACCCCGGAACAAGGCATGCTTTCTTCTCATCGAATCATCTCTACTGCAACACACAGTGGCAACGGCTTCTACGGGCAAGCCTCGAACCGCAAACTTCGTTTCCGTATTATCGCAGATTGCCACGCTATCAATAACCAAATCAATGACGAATGGTTGGTTCGCGATCAAGCCGATATCGCGAACCAACTGGGCATGACGTCAGAAGAGTTTGCACGCCAACAAATCGAATTTGAAGGTGGCGTGGAATCAAGCCCATTTCCGTTCACACCTGAAGTCGACATTCCTGGACCTTATTTGGGCGTAGGCAACGACAACGAATATGGTCATCGATATGAAGCAATTCTCAGAAGCCTTATGAATGCCGAGTTCTCAATAGTACCGAAAGAGTACGACCGCGCTTGCATCGGCGAATACACTGGCGGTCAAACTGCCCTATCACACTCGGAAGTCGATCATTTTTGGATGGCACTTCGTGCGTCTTTCCCAAATGCTCAATTTACCGTTCACCATCGTATTGGCCGAGATGACGACATGATGTCACCACGCGCGGCAATTCGATGGTCTTTGCACGGTAAGCATGAGGGATATGGGATGTTTGGTAAGCCTTCAGGAAAAGAGGTTTACATCATGGGGATCAGCCACGCTGAGTTTGGCCCTTGGGGTCTTCGTCGCGAATTCACTTTGTTTGACGAGACCGCAATCTGGAAGCAAATCCTGCTTCAGCAAGGCTAACGGCTGACTAAACACTATTTATTAAAATCACGGACAGTAAGGAAGCAACATGTCACTCAACATCATCGAACAGTTCTACCAGAACTACTTCAAAGCCGCAGACATCGAGCAAAAACAGGCCGCTCTGCAAACTTTGAACCCTGACGTAAAATGGTGCGTGGCGCACCCTGTGAACGATCTTAATGGCCCAGATGCAACCCACGAATCTTTCCTCTCACCACTTGTTAATGCTTTGCCTGACGCCGAGCGCCGACCAATAATTGTTATGCACGGCGAATACGAAGGCCGCACTTGGTACAACTCTACCGGCTACTTTATCGGTACATTTGAACAACCACTGTTTGGCATCCCAGCAACAGGGAAAACACTCTACTTGCGTTACACCGAAATGGTGTGTGTGGAGAACGACCAAATCACCGAATCTTACATGATCCCAGACTTCATCGACGCGATGAATCAAGCAGGCTGCAACCCTCTTCGTAAAAGCTTAGGTCACGATGGCTTGGTTCCTTCTCCTGCAACTTCTAACGGTATTCAACAATCTGTTGTGTCTTTGGAAGAAAGTGAAAAGAGCGCCCAGCTGGTTGAAGATATGCTGTCTTGCTTGGGTCGTTTTGATGGCAAAGATCTTTTCTCGATGGATTTAGAAAACTACTGGCACAATGACTTTATGTGGTACGGCCCTGCTGGTATTGGTACTACGCGCGGTATCAAAGGTTTCCGTAACCACCATCAAGCGCCATTTGTGTTTGCCTTCCCTGACCGAAGTGTCGATATTGAGGTCAATTTTTTGGCCAAAAATGACTACGTATCCACAGGTGGTTGGCCACATATGCATGGTACTCACACTGGTCACAGTGGCTGGCTCGGTCTCGCCCCGACAGGAAAACACATCGAACTTCGCGTTATGGACATTTGGCGACGCGAAGGCGATTTACTGAAAGAAAACTGGGTGGCGATCGACATCGTTCATATCCTGCTGCAACTTGGCTATGACGTGTTTGCACAAATGAAAGAACAGTTAGAAGGACCTAATTATGCATGAGTTTGGCGCACTTAACTGGAGCATCCTTGGGGGATACATAGCCCTAACGCTAGTATTGGGTGCGGTGATTGGTAAGCGAGTAACTTCAGCTAGCCAATTCGCTTTGGGTGATAAGAGCATCCCTTGGTGGGCGATCGGTATTTCTGTCGTTTGTACTTACGTGAGTGCCATGTCTTTCCTTGGTGGGCCAGCTTGGTCTTACAAAGAAGGCCTGTCGGTTATCGCGATTCACCTCAATTATCCGCTGGTGATCTTCTTCATCGTGGCTGTGTTTATGCCGTTTTTCTACAACAACGGTTTAACCTCTATCTACGAGTATCAAGAACGACGCTTCGGCAAGGCTTCACGACTGACTTTGTCGTTTATCTTCCTTATCAAACAAGCATTGAGCTCGGCAGCCGTACTCTACGCGACAGCAATGATTTTAGAGTTCATTACTGGTATCGACGTGATGTACTGCATCATGATCGTCACTGCAATTGCCCTTATCTACACCGTAATGGGCGGTATCGCGGCTGTCATTTGGACCGATGTGATTCAAGCAGTAATCTTATTTATTGGCGCATTCATCATCATTGAAGCCGTTTGGAATGGCATGCCTGCTCCAATGACGGAGGTCATGGCAGAACTCAAAGCGAAAGGAATGACCGATGCCCTACAAACAAGTTTTGACCTAAGCCAAGTAACGACTGTATGGGCCGGCGTTATCGCAATGACGATGTTCCACACCACCGTGTATGGCGGTAACCAGATGATGGTACAACGTTGTATGGCCGCGAAAAACATGGGCGATGCGAAAAAGGCAATGTTGATGATGGGCTACGTGGCCTTCTTTATTTACTTTGTCTTTATCTTGCTTGGCGTCCTATTCAACGCTTATTACGACGGTAAAGAGTTTGAAAACGGCAACACCATCATTCTTCATTATGCGAGTGAATATGGAATGCCAGGCTTGATGGGCATCATTGCCGCTGCGATTCTGGCGGCAAGTATGTCGAGTCTCGATTCCGCATTTAACTCAATGGCGACCGTTTCTGTGGCTGACTTTTACAAACGCTTCTACAAGCAAAACGAGTCGGAAGAGCATTACTTAAAGGTATCGCGTTTCTTCACGGTGGCGTGGGCGATTTTGGTCATCATTCCAGCGATCATGTTTGCCACCAGCACAGGCTCGGTACTGGAAGTGCTGAGTAAGGCAGGCTCTTACTTTGTCGGTGCGAGCTTCTGTATGTTCGTCCTTGGTTTCTACTCAAAACACATTACGGAAAAAGGCTTGTTAATTGGCGTTGCTGCTAGCTTCTTGGTGATTTGGTATGTAGCCGTTGCGACCGATATTGCGTGGCCTTGGTATTGCGTGATTGGCGTCCTTGTGAATGCCGTTGTCGCTTACATTGCTAGCCTTCTCCTGACGGGTAAACAAGATGAAATGCATCTTTACACAGTGAAAGGCCAGCAAGCGGAATATGCTCGTCTAAATAAACCAATCAAGGAAGATGGTTGGTATGTCGTTCCCGGCAAAATCGATGCTCCATGTTATGGCTTACTAGTGATGTTTGTATTCTCGATCGTGATGCTTTGGGGGATCAACGCGTTTACCGACAACGCTCCTATGCTGATTAACTTTATGCGTGGCTGCTCTATTCTTGTCGCTACCGCTTGCATCGGATACATGGGGTATTCACTCCTCTCCCCAAAACGTAAAGTTGCAGTCAAACAAGCAAATTAATGTTCTTTACGCAGATACTGTACGTCCAACAAACGGACAGTATCTACGCTCTAGATCTAGTGCTAGCTCAAAGCAAACCAAATGGGTTAACCCACATTTTGCTTTTTAACACTCCAAAGCCATTATTCTACTTAGGATACCCCGTCAGAACATTTATGAATACGTACCTATTTATGCTAGTCTTATGACCTCAATTACTGGCAACTAAGTTTTATTCATGAAATCAATTAAACACGTAGTCACATCAAAAGATGTGGCAAAGATGGCAGGCGTCTCTCAATCTACTGTATCGCGCGTGTTTGTTCCGGGTAGCTCAGTATCCGAAAAGACCAAGCAAAAAGTCTTTGAAGCGGCTAAAGCCCTTAACTACCGCCCTAACGCCTTTGCACGTAGCCTGACCACAAACGAATCGAAATTGATAGGTTTGGTGTTTCCTGATGCGGATTACCCTATCCATATGAAAACACTGCAATTAATTTCCAGTGAGTTACAGAAAAAAGGTTATTCTGCCGTATTGATTCCATGGCAAGTGGATGAAGAAGAGGGCCACTCAATCCCAAATATCTTCCAGTATCGCGTCGATGGTGTCATTGCTGCTTCCGCAACCTTCAATAAGTCCCTTTATGAAGAATGTGAAGAGTTTAATATCCCAATTGTTCAATACGCACGAGTTGTTGAAGGTACTAGGAGTAGCTACGTTATCAGTGACAACTACGAAGCAGGCCAACAAGCCGCGCAACTTCTGCACAAAAGTGGCGTGAAGAACGCGGTTTATTTGACGGGAGAAGTGCCAACCTTTACGAATGACGAACGCCAAAGCGGCTTCTGCTCTGAATTTGAAGACCTAACCGGCAAGACGCCACGCATCATTGAAGCCAGCTATGACTACGCGAGCTCACTTGATAAAGTCCGTGCCATACTGGCAGACAAAAATCGGCCTGAAGCAGTGTTCTGTGCAACCGATAACCTTGCGATGGCGGTCATGGATATCGCCCGTATAGAATGCGGGTTGAGGATTCCTCAGGACTTACAAGTCATTGGTTTTGATAATATTCCTCAGACAGAATGGTTAAGCTATCAATTAACCACGTTCCGCCAGGATTTCCGTCGCCTCGCTCGCGAGTGCGTGAAGATCATTGTTGATCAAATTAATACGAAAAACGGCAGCCTAGTAAAAATGATGGTGCCAGTGAAGTTAATCGAGCGCCAGACAACAAAAGCTTAAATAGCTATAGCCAGCCATTCGGTTGGCTTTTTTATTTGCCTCTGACTCCCAAACGGCTCATTTAGTGTTGTAAGCATTAATGAACCCATGTATATTTATGAGCTATTACACTATATGAACCAAACAAAAAAAGGCTCATAATCCTTATGACCACGTATCTTTACACTCGTTATTCGCCAAAAAATCGAGCTTACCAAGAGCACCTTAATACTCTAAAAGCTTTTGCTCCCGAAGCTCAGCATTTTGAGGATAAGGTTCGTGGTTGCATGCCTCCAACCGAGAGAGAGGCATTCTTACAACTGCTCGATTCCGTCAGAACTGGGGATACGATTGTGCTCTGGTGGCTGACCGCATTTGGTCGCGACTTTAGTCAAGCATTGAACACAATAAAAATGCTACTCGATAAAGGGGTAACATTGAAAACCGTATGTGAATCACTAACTTTTGAGCCAGGTTCTGTTCAAACTCAAACACTACTCACAGTGTTATCTGGATATGGGAAAGTGCAGACTGAACATCGCCTGTTTGCCGCAGAGCAAGGGCGACAGGCCATTAAAGAGCAGCCAGAATTATGGAAACAGAAGTTTCGCGGCCGCCCCGCAAACAAAACCAAACACCAACAGATCGCAACGTTACTGCTAGAAGGCTACACATTGCAAAACGTGGCAGAGCAATGCGAAGTCAGTCTATCGACTGTGAAGCGGGTCAAAGCAAAGCTAAATGAAGTGGATGACGAAGGCGGCTTAAGATCACGACGCCAAAAAGGTTGTTTGAATGGAGACCAGTCATGAGTCGCCCAATCAACTTTCATACTATACTACTCGCCTGTCTTATTATTAGCGTTGGCCAGTTGAGCATGGGGCTAGTCATGCCCTCTTTGCCATGGATAGCAAAAGACTTTTCCATCTCCCTCGACCAAGCTCAACTACTTGTGAGTATTTATTTGCTCGGCTTTGGCCCCTCTCAATTTATCTACGGGCCAGTGTCAGATGCTTTAGGACGAAAAAGAGTATTACTTACCGGTTTACTCATCGCGATGTCTGGTCTGCTGATGATTATTTTCTTCAGTGACACATTTACAGGGATGGTAATGGGGCGCTTTTTACAAGGGTTAGGTACAGGATGCTGCGCGGTACTCGCGAGGGCGTCGACTCGAGATAGATTTAGCGGGGATGAACTCCCAGTGGCAATGTCTTACATCGCCATGGCGGCTTCAATCACGCCACTTATTGCACCTGTGATTGGCGGCTTTATCAACTTCCACTTCGGTTGGAGTATGGTGTTTATTTCTCTATTGGGCTATGTCTCGCTGGCCTGGGTAATCATCGCCTTTAAGTTCACAGAAACCATCACAAAACGTTCTGTCATTCCGTCACCCCGAAAAATGTTACTCCAATACAAGAGCTTACTTACGTCTCGTTACTTTATGAGTTTCGCCAGTATCAGTTGGTTAAACTTCAGCTTAATGATTACGACAGTCTCTGTGATGCCATTTATCATGCAAGATCAAATTGGCATGACCTCCGCTCAATACGCGATGTGGGCGCTCATTCCCGCTTTGGGTATGTTATGTGGTACCACGATTTGTAACCGAGTAAGGCCAATTATTGGCAATAAAAAAATGCTGCTTTGCACCCCATTTCTTCACCTCGCTGCCGCAATATGGTTATTTTTCTGCCCTGTTGAGCCTCTATTTCTGATGCTAGGACAGCTATTAATGATCTTGGGTAATGGTATTGCCCTACCTTGTGCACAAGCGATGGTAATGCAACCTTATAAAAAGCAAGCAGGTGCCGCAGCGGCAATGTCTGGTGGTGGACAAATGGTCGTCTCCTCATTGGTCAGCTTAACTCTGGTGCAGCTTGGATTGAGTCAAGCATGGCATCTAGCGATCGTTATCGTAATATTTGCATCGCTTACCTTCACCAACATTCAACGTGGCTTTAGTGCAGAGCAACCTTCAGAACAATAACAACAAACATACTATTGTCCTTATAGCTACAACAAATCGTATAAATTTAAATTTAGGAAAAGTTGGCGGATACTAACATGATGTTGCATTTAAGAATGGGCGCCGTAACACTCGCCACATTGATATCCGCTGGTACTGATGCGAGCGCCAACGAGAACTGGCAGTTCGAGAGTGACAAGAATGGAATCACAATTTACTCCCGAGAACATAGTGACGGTTTAGTTGAGATCCGTGCCCGGATGTTCACACCCACCAGCTATGGTGCATTTTTAACGCTACTGGAAGACAGTGACAACATCCCGAACTGGATTGACAATGCCAGTCATAGCCGGGTTTTAAATCAGATATCGGCCACCGAGAACATCGTTTACACCCAGTTTAAAGCACCATGGCCTGCCAAAAATCGGGATATGGTCACCTACTCAAAGTACTGGGTCGATGAGCTGGGATTCACCATAGAAATCAAAAGCGCACCTGACTCATATCTTGCTGAACAAAATGGTTATGTTCGAATTCGCTCGGTTGATGCGACTTGGGAGTTACAAAAACTCACAAACGATACAACACTCGTGGAATACAAGGCGTTTGCTGATCCCGGAGGTCTATTGCCAAACTGGCTGATCAACAAACTTTCAAAAGAAAGTGCATGGGCGACATTTGGTAACTTAAGAAAAGAGTTACCTGAATATCAGCAATACTCTCATCCTCAAATAGATGAGTAAGCGTCGCTCTTCCCACTCGCTTTTTAATGCGGTACATAATAACAAAAGGCGGCATATGCCGCCTTTTTCTACTCAATGTGTTACTGTTGTGCAACCGTTACAGGTTTAGTTGCACCACGGTAATCAAACTCAAAACCAATACCTTGGTCTGTCACGTCCATCGTCATACCACCAACAAGCTCGCCTTGTAAGCTTTTGACAACATCATCCGGAACCGGCTCCCCAGTGATTGACGACGCACTCTCTAACACTTCCAAAATACGCTCTGAATCAAAATCAAAGCTGAACAAGCCATTTGGAGAAAGTGATTGCGCCATCACTTCTTTGCTTGCTTCCGCAGCACTATCACCACTGTAAAGGGTGAAATGGTTTTCGTTTAGACGAGCAAACACGTCCACCTTCATGCCAGTATGCATTTCTAATAGGTCACTGACATTAACAGGTTGGTTATCCGGTTGAATTTGCAATTGAGCAAGTTCAGGAACGAACATTTGCGCAGTTTGAATAAGCATCATTGGATCATTGGCAGAAAGAGACAACATACCATCTAGCTGGCTAAATACTTCACCATGCTGAGCATTAGTATCTACTTTGATATCAAACATTTGCAGGCTTAAGCCTTTGAGGCCGTTAACCATGCCTGACCCCATGCTTACAGCGGCTGCTGGATTCTGGCCGCCCATCTCTTGCTGCATTTGTGTCAATAAAGAGCATTGATATTGAGGCTGGGTCAAGTCAGCCCAAATCTGACCAATCGATGGCGCTAGCGTATTAATGTCTAAACCAAGCGCCATACTAAAGAAACTCTTATCACTTTTAGACTCTGCCAATACACCACGAATTGACTTGAGCGCATCTAGAATCACTTTATTGTTGGACTCAACAACAAAAGAACCTTTAATGAACGCCTGATCGCCTTTCATCTTGTATTCTGCAAACGCGACGGACTGAGGCCAGTTTTCTGCAACTTGAGTAAGCTCAGTATGGCAGGCTGGTGAACGCATTTCCTCAATAGTTGGTTCAGGATCTATTGCATCCAACGTGCTGATTTGACGAGCAAACATATTGCCATCTTTCGTCGTCAAACCTTTAATCACTTCGCGATGATCAAAGTAACCAAAAGAGTTGTTGTTTTCACCGTATTTGGCTTGCAACGCCTCAAGGCGTCCACTGTCAGCAATATTTTGACTTGGTGCTTCAAGCCCTAATGCCATTTTAATCGGGTTTTGAACGCCCAGTTGCGGAACATCAACCGTTAACGTAAGCACGTTATCAACCACGGCTACAACCAAGCCAATACCGTCCTGCGGGTCAATTGAATCAGTCATCTCGTAACGACGATACTCGACTTCACCAAGCTTAACCAACTCATGCTTAGCGCCGCTCATCTGCTCTTCATGATCCAGTGTTTTCCATAACGCGGCAGGGTCTTCAATATCCACTTTGTACACCGGTACCATACCAATTGTGTACAACACAGGATTAATGTTTTCCCCGGTGCCCAAATAAGCTTTTAATGTTTCTGGCGACGCAGCACTCTCTAGGTATCCATCGAATAAGTTAACTGCAAACTGCTGTTGTGGAGACAGTGGTTCATCGGCAAAAAGTTCTGCAATCGAGCCTTGATTCGCCGTACCGAATGCGTTCATGTATTTATAATGGTTAAAAGGTTCAGTCTGATACGTCACCATAAGTGAATCTGCAGGAACTTGCGTTAACAGTGAGCCTGCATCACTCGCGGTAGTATTGTTTTGGTACAGGTAGCCAGCGCCCCCTGCTGCTGCGACCACTGCTGTAGCCAATAGTAGTTTTTTCACGACCAACTCCGTTGTCATAGTTATGTGTTCCTAAACGAAATGTAACGCTTAGGTTTAAAGCCAATGAATAGTGCTTTATATCAACCGCTATCATAAACAAGTTATCGATGTAATGAATGTCGGTTTGATAAATTATCCAACATTTATAAGGCAAACCGTGAAGTAAGTTGAATTGCGTGCGGATGCTATTGGCAATATTCACAATCCAATTTCTCGGATAACCGCCTTAAAAATCATAATATTCAGTTAAATGAAGCGATTTGGAGTAATTACGACCAAAATCAGCAGAATATTAAATCTTTATTGAGTCTTTTATCTAATATCTGAAAACGCCTCACGACCTGACACTTCTTTCCAATTTGCCTCTGGCAGTCCCTACTCGTTTTCCTTACATTCCTACTAACTCAGTGACGAGACGTATACCAAATACGAGCAATAGAAGACGATGAAAGACCAGTTGACGATCTCTATATCAACTATCAATGGCTCAAGACATTGGTACTTCAGTAAAAGGATGCAACGCAACATAAAAACGTTTTTCGTTTTTTTTGTTGTTGCTCTGGCCGCGACCGTAATCTTAATTCATCACTTGTACACTCGCGTTGATAATGCAGCGTTAAAACAAGCTGAATTGACAGAGCATTCACGCACCATGGGTGAAGAGCTCAGCACACTGAAAACACTTAAATCAGAGCTAGAAAATGACCTTTCAGAACGGGAAGAACGGGTACAACTTGTTTCGGAACGTTTGGGTGAATTAGAGAAAGTGCTTGGGGTTGGAGAACATACCTCGACAAATAACTTGGATGCTAGGCTCGATGCAGCGGCGATAACCTCAAACGTTCGCATGGTGTTATTAAACCAAATACCAAGTGGCTCTCCAGTCGGCAACGTACGGCTATCTTCCGGATTCGGTAAGCGTATCCATCCGGTGACAAAAGTTGCCAAAATGCATCGTGGGCTCGATTTTGCCGTAAATATCGGCACCAAAATTTATGCCCCTGCCGATGGGGTAGTGGAAGTCACCCGCCGCAGTAATAAAGGCTCTGGTAACTTCCTCAGGCTGCAACATTCTTTCGGTTTTTCGAGTTCTTATTCGCACTTGAAAGCGTTCAAAGTAAAAAGTGGTCAGTTCGTCAAAAAAGGGCAGCTGATTGCAATTTCCGGCAACAGTGGGCTCTCTTCTGGCCCTCACCTGCATTACGAGGTGCGATTTGTTGGGCGAGCACTGAATCCGAAACCATTTGTCGATTGGAGCCTTAATGATTTCGAAGACATTTTTACTAAGGAGCGAAGAATACGATGGGAATCTTTAATCAAAACAGTGGAACAACGAGTAGCTCAGCAGCTTCAACTCTCATCGCCAAAGGCTGTTCTCTTAGCGGAGAACTCAAAGTAGAAAACGATGTCCAGATTGATGGCATCGTCGATGGTCAAATTAACGTGGAAGGCACTCTCGTTGTCGCAGAAAGCGGGCGAGTAAACGGTGAAATCTACGCTAAACAGCTGATCATTAATGGCATGATGGACGGAAACTGTCACGCAGAACACATTCAAGTGCTTGCCAAGGGACGCGTAAGCGGTAGGATCTGGAGCAATAACCTCAGCATTGAACCTGGTGGCAAATTCTTTGGTGAAGCAGCCGAATTACCTGAAAAGGAAGTGGTAACGTTAAAGGGTAAGGCTCAAGACAGTGCGAACACAAAAGAAAACAACACCAACAATGAAAAGCGACTTGCGCGTAAATCAGCATAAAACGCTCTGATTAAAGTGCTTAAAAAAGACGGCTTTCACGCCGTCTTTTTTATTACTATTGCCACGATTTTCGTCAGAAACTACGTGATTATTCGGCCGGATTTAAAACCATCACCGAGCGTTTTGCCTGTGGACCAAAAGCTGATTTTGCATGCGCTTTCACTTCATCTAACGTCACACTTTTAGCCACTTTCTCAACGTCAAGTAACACATCGACGCCGTAATCATGCACCAAATAACGAGTATATGCCCATGATCTCTGTGCTGGGTTGTCATCCAATCCTTGCATCGCGACTGCCAGTTGTTTCGCGGCCGTATCCACTTCTTTTTGGGTAATATTTGACGCTAAACCATCAAACACTTTGCCTAGTTTACTCTCTAAAAGTGCCACGTCTTCGGGCTCAACTTGAGACTCCAAGAGCCAATCAGAGATGGGTTCGCGATCTTGTGTCATGGTGTAAATGCTCGGGCTGTAATCAAGGCTAGACTCTTCTCGCACAATATCCAAAACACGTGCATTACTAATACGTTGCAAAATATCTTCGATAACCGTGTCTCTTGCCGTACGTTGGTAATCGCTCGTATTAGTCAAACGCATTACATACAACGATGAAGGTTCATGCCCATCCGCAACCACAGTTCGCTCCGGCACTTCCGGGTTAAACGCAACGTGATAATCAATCGAACGACTCGGTTTCATTTCGATAGAGGCCACATATTTACGCAAAAGTGGTGTAATTTCTTCCGGCTCTACGTTTGCAACAATAACCATCTTAAAACCATCATTGGTTTTGAAAAGTTGCTCATGCACCGCTAGTATCTGCTCGGAAGTCACTTGTTCAACATCATCACTGGACACTATACGATGACGACTACCCGGCAAATAAGAATTGCCGTTTGCTTTTTGAATCAGTTTTCCCATCGGTGATTCAAAAAAAGCGCCGCTCTGCTGTTTAAACTCTTGCTTCGCTGCTGCCATCTGGCGCTCGTCGACTTTAATCTCCGTCGCTAGGTTGTATAGTCCATTCAAAGCATCAGTTAGGTGCGTATTTGGCGCCGTAATTTGTGCTCCGTGACTGGTCGCATCAAGCATCGCGCCAAGCGCAATGTTGTTTTTGCGTAAGTAGCTATCTAGCTCTGAACCAGAAAATGCCCCTAACCCACTGCGTATTGCCGTTGTTGCTGCGATTTCATAAGCGGCATACAACGTCGGATCAACAGCGGCTTTACCACCTTGGCTCGCATAGTAAATATACGCTCGACCACCCGCTTTAGTATCTTTTTGGAACCACACTTCGACACCGTTTGATAGCGTATAGACTTGAAAACCACCCGCTTCCTGACGCATGCTCGTGATGCTGCCTTCCTGGGTAGGCTTTAAGAATCCATCCACTTTGTCATACATCTCTAACGGTTTTTCGCCAGTTTGAAGATAGGCACTGTTTAGAGCGGCAAATACACCATTGAACTGTTCTGACGTTTCGCTTTTCCCCAAACCAATAAAAAAGCTTGGCTGCTGAGATAACAAAGCCGCCAATTGTGTGTTAATGCTCTCTAAATTCTCGTTGTTGATGAATTCTGCCAAACTCTGGGCATAATTCTCTTTTGATTGGCTGACACTGTCTTGTCCAATTTGAAAAACACGTGCTTCTGCGTAACTGTTTGGCTTACGCTGACTCCAATCTGAATCAATATTTGCAAGTTCACCTTGCCAATTTGACATAACGCTATCTAACTCGGATTGAGTCGCACCATAATCTCTCAACGACGCCAAGGTACGAATGAAAGTCTGGTGCATTTGTTCGCGGCGATCTGGTGCAAACGAAATCCCTGCCGACATCATACGCTGATAGTTAGAGTAATAGGGCTCTGCATAAGCGTATTGAAAAGGTTCAGCGGCATCACTGAGTACACGGATCAAACGCTGTTGAATGAGTTGTGTTGCGACTTCATCACGCCACACTTCATGTTGTTGCTCAATCGTCGTGCCGCCACTTAGACCACGCTCAATCACTAAATGAAGACTTGGTGATTCCATCGTGTTACTTGGCAAGATTCTGTTTTCGTTGTTCACTCGAATATCACGGCGCTTCTCTATTACCGTATCCGAGGTACTTTCCCAGTTCGAGAACTTGCTTTTGATAATCTTGGACAGTGAATCTACGTCGATATTACCAGTCACAATCAACTCGGCATTTTGTGGCTGGTACCATTTGTCGTAAAACGCCTTTAACTTACTTGAGGAAGCATTTTGAATCGCTTCGCGAGTACCAATTGGGTCATGCTCACCATACATAGTGCCTTCAATCGAGGCTTGGTAAGCATGCATAGAAAAGGACTTATCATCCGGATTGGCACGTCGCCATTCCCCGAGAATCACCCCTTTTTCTTTCTCTACTTGCTCAGGAGCAAACTCAAGTCCGTTACCGATATCTCTCATCCACTTCAGGGCATCTTCTAGCTTCGTATTATTCGCAAGGTCAAGTTGGTAAGACGTTTGCTGATAACTGGTAAAAGCGTTGATATCAGCGCCAAAGCTACCACCAGATTGCTCGAAAAGTTTGACAACGTCGTTACCGGTAAAATGCTCACTACCATTAAACGCCATATGCTCAACAAAGTGAGCGTAACCCTTTTGAGAAGATGTTTCTTGGAATGAGCCGATATTCATCACCAAACGGACCGAGACTTCTTGGTCTTCTGTTGGATAAAGATGGTATTTCATACCGTTCGATAACTGGTCCACGTGCCAGTTGGCGTCAGGTTGAATCGGCGTCGACTGTTGTATCAGAGCACACCCTGACACTAATAACGCGGGGACTAACAATATACTGCGCATAACGATTGCCCATAACAATGATTAAGCTAATCAATATATATCCGGTGCTATAACCTTCACATTTTTAATGGATTATCAGACACGCAAATGTGATAAAGATCACCATTTATTGAAATAAATTCTCATTTACAAAAATCGACAAATCCTTACTTTACAAATACATAAATAATATCGTTCCAAATCCTTTTGCTTATTTGATGTAAAACTCAAATTCGCGACATGGAGTCAGTATTTATTTTGAGCAATAAAATATAATTATTGAACAGATTCGAATCTGACTTTCTGCTGCATATTCAACAGCGCAGAGAGCACTGATGAGAATAAAAACACAACAACTATTATTCAAAGATCTATTATTCGCTTTATGTTCAAAAATCTATCACTAAAAAACAAACTGGCAATCTCTGCCAGTGCCGCCATCATTCTAGGGGGAGTGCTGGTAGAGGGGCTGTCTTTTCGAGATTCATTAAACAGGCTCGATGTCGAAGTCGCACAGCGACTAGAAAGCACTAGCGCATCTTACAATCAATACGTAAAGGACTGGCTACTCTCTAAAGAGCGCGCACTAACTTCACTCTCTTCTGATTCAGAGAAACGTTCTCTGGTTACGCATTTGAAACAAGTCCGAGACTCTGGCGCGTTCGATAACGTTTTCCTCGCTTACCCGGACGGGTCACAAGACAACGCTAATGGGGTGGTTTTGCCACCAGGTAATAACGATCCTCGTAAGTGGGGTTGGTATACCAATGCAATCGCCAACCCATCGAAAGTCTTTATGGATAACCCGACCGTCGCAGCTGCCACGGGGGCTAACGTCGTGTCGCTCGGTAAAGCCCTGCAATTGCATGGTCAAACCGTCGTTCTGGGTGCTGACGTAGAGATCGGTGATATCCTGAACAGTCTCAACCAAGTGATCCTACCGGGTGAAGGTTATATGTTTATTGCCAATGAACAGGGCAATATTTTCACTCATAACAACGGTAAACTGCTGAATCAACCGGTTAGCAAGCTGGGCCTCAACAACAACGACATTACGTCTGCCGCACGTTCAGGTACAGAGCGTCGCGTCTCTATTAACGGCACCGAATATGTGATTTACGCGCGCCACATAGAGGGTACCAAACTCACAACGGTCACAGTGTTAGATCAAAACTCGTTGGTTGCCCCACTTTACGATGCAGTTTGGGATCAAATCATCGCAACCACTATCGTCGTCGTTATCTGTGTGGCTTTGTTTAACCTGCTATGTAACATCTTGTTCCGTCCGCTCTACAATGTTTCGAATGCGCTTGCGCAAATCGCCAACGGTAGCGGCGATCTGACTCAACGCATCAAAGTAGAAAACCGTGACGAAGTTGGTGAGCTGGCTGAAAACTTCAACCAGTTCGTTGAAAGTTTGCAGCAACTTATTGGTCACATTCGTCACCAAGCGGAAGAACTGAGCCAACAATCGGAGCTGAGCACGACTCGCGCGAATCAATCGGTTTCCGATCTGAACCATCAGCAACAAGAAATCACTATGGTGGCGACCGCTGTGACTGAAATGGCATCAGCAACGCAAGAGATTGCAGCACATGCAGAGCAGACGGCTAAAGCCGCTCAAGACTCTTCAGCAAGCACACAAAACGGTCATGAGTTGGTGATCAATTCCAAATCGTCCATCAATAATTTGTCTTCTGAAGTCAACCAAGCGAGCGTTGTCATCGGTGAGCTCAACCAGCACGCGCAAGACATCTCAACCGTGCTATCAACGATTCGAGACATCGCAGAGCAAACCAACTTACTGGCTCTGAATGCGGCGATTGAAGCGGCGCGTGCAGGTGAACAAGGTCGCGGTTTTGCCGTTGTTGCAGACGAGGTTCGCGTGCTATCACAACGCACACACACCTCAACCGAAGAGATTCGCTCGACGATCGAGACCTTGCAGCAAACCACACAACGCGCAGTGGCCATCATGGATACAAGCTCTCAGCTCGCGCAAGGTTCGGTGGAAGATGCTGATCGCGCAGCACTGGCTCTGGATGAAATCAACGCGGCCGTTGCGCTGATCAGCGATATGGCAACGCAAATCGCGACCGCCGCCGAAGAGCAAACGCACGTAACCAATGAAATCACGCAAAACGTCACGTCCATTAAAGATGTGACCGATCACTTGGTAGTTGGTGCCGAAGAATCGATGAATCAATCTGCTGAGCTGAAATCGCAAGCTGAGGATCTCAACTCGAAAGTGGCGACGTTTAAACTGGCTTAAACGCCACATTAAGGACGCTCTTAAAAACAACAAACCCCGCTAGCAACTTTGTTACTAGCGGGGTTTGTTTTTATGGATCGACGTTTTTATTGCAGATAGCTTTCCAAAGACGTAAACCTACACCGCCACACACATCGGCGTGCCTGAGATTGGGTCATTAAATACTCTCGCTTGTAAATCAAACACCGATGACAACATGCCTTCTGTCATTACCTCTTGCGGTGTTCCCTGCGTGACTAACTGACCTTTTTCCAACACCACCAAATGATCGCAGTAACGGCACGCTTGGTTTAGATCGTGCAGCACTACGACCACTGTTTTGCCTTTGTCGTTCATCTGCCTCATGAGTTTCATCAGCTCAACTTGGTGAGAGAGATCCAAGTAAGTGGTTGGCTCATCAAGCATCACTACGTCGGTATCTTGCGCCATTACCATCGCAATCCACGCTCTTTGCCTTTGACCGCCAGACAACGATTCAACTGGCTTGTCAGCAAACTCAATCACGCCAGTATCTTGCATTGCTTGCTCGACCAAGGCTTTGTCTTGTTGACTTAACCTGCCCCAATGAGAGAGATAAGGCGAGCGGCCATATTCGACCAGTTTTCTGACGGTAATACCTTCAGGACTGACAAGAATCTGCGGCAGCAAAGACAACGAACGCGCCAAGCGTTTATCACCGTAGCTGCTTAGTGGTTTGTCGTCATACAACACTTGGCCAGAAGCAGGTTTATTGATGCGTACCAAGGTTTTTAATAGTGTCGATTTACCGCAACCATTTGGACCAACTAGTGCGGTAATTTTACCTTGAGGAATCGACAAAGAGAGATCTGGAATGATGGTCTGTTTGCCGTACGCGACGGATAAGTTCTGCGTTCGTAACATGCTTACCAACCTCTGTAACGATACAAAAGAAAAATGAAATATGGTGCGCCAATAACAGATGTTAGCACTCCCGCTGGTAGCTCAATTGGCGGCTGTAAGCCTCTCGCTAAACCATCGGCGCAAATCACCAACAAAGCGCCAAGGGTTGCAGCGGCTGGAATCAACAACTTGTGGTTGTGGCCAAACAGCAAACGCGCAAGATGCGGCGCAAGCAGGCCAACAAAGCTGATCGTGCCTGCCACAGACACACTGATGCTCGCCAATAGCACGGCAGCAATCAGCGCAAGAATTTGGATCTGTCTTGGTTTCGTGCCAAGTGTAGTGGCGCTTTCTTCTCCCAGTCCCATAACATCTAGCCGCCAAGCCAGCCAAAACGCCAATGACAGTAGCAGCAATAAAGCACTCCAAATAAACGGCACTTGTTGCCAGTTTCGTCCCCACAAACTGCCGGTTAGCCATACCATCGCCGTGTTGATTTCAATAGGGTGCACAATCAGAAGAAAATCGATACCGCTAGCTAAAAATGCGCTGACAGCAACACCAATCAGCGCCAAACGTGCTGGTGTTGGTTTCGACCAGTAAGCCAGCACAGCAATAAAGCCAGCAGCAAGCAAGCCTCCCGCCATGGCGACCATCGGCAACATTGCCACTGGCGCATTCGGATACAGCACCAAACAAGCGGTAGCCGCCAGTCCTGCTCCGGCGCTTATCCCCATTAAATCTGGTGAGGCAAGTGGATTACGGATGACGCCTTGAACTAAAACGCCTGACACCCCCAACCCAGTGCCCACGCCAATGGCGAGCAACATTCTCGGTAATCGATATTGGTGAATCACAAAGTCCGAGTCAGAGAAAGAAAACAGTAATGCAAAAACCTGTTGAGCCGACATGTTCGCCGCACCAACAAACAGCGTGAGAGAAGACGCAATCAGCAACAATCCAACTAATGCAAACAGTTTGGTTTGATTCATCATGATGATTTCCTCATTGCAATCGCGATAAAGCAAGGTGTGCCCAACAGCGCGGTAATCACGCCCACTGGCGTTTCAGCCGGAAAAGCAATCGCTCGTGATAAAGCATCTGACCACGTCACCAATGCCGCGCCACACAAGGCGGAAACCGGAATGAGAATGTGATAGTTGTGACCAACAATCGGGCGTACCAAGTGCGGCACTAACAACCCGACAAAGCCAATTGGTCCAGAAATCGCTACGCTAGTTCCTGCCAACAGCACAACCGATAATCCACTGATAAATCGCGTAAGACGAATGTTACCACCTAGCCCAACAGCAACTTCGTCCCCCAACGCGAGTAAATTTAAGTTTCGCGCTAAGCCCATGGCGAGCACCAAACCTAAAGTCGCAAAAGGCCACAGTTGCTGCAACTGCTCAGAATCTACCGCAGAGAGTGAACCCGTTAACCAATGCAACACGCTGTAAGCCATGTCATCCGCCAAAATTACCGACGCACGAGTTAACCCTATCAGCAGTGCACTGATGGCAATGCCCGCTAGCACTAAACGCAATGGGTGAGAACGCGCGGAAAAAAAACCGCCCAACAACATGACCGCACCACCACTTAGTAGCGCGCCGAGTACTGCGTTGATGATTGAGTTCAATTGACTAAAGAATGGTACGCCGATGGACGCCAAGGCCATAAAACAAGCCGCACCAGCATTAATGCCGAGAATGGATGGCGACGCCAAAGGGTTACGAGTTAATCCTTGCATCAGCACTCCGGATACCGCAAGCGAAGCGCCAATTAATAACCCAGCATAGGCACGAGGCGCACGCAGCGTCGCGAGGATTTGATGCAGCATATTGCCCTCATCAAACGCAAACCAATAGCTTGTCAGATCATTAACGCTCAAAGAAAAGTTGGACCAGCCAATCATTGAGGCTGCATAGCCTGAGAGCGTACACAACGCCATAGCACAGACAAACAAGCTCGCTTTCCAATGCGATTTGCTAACCGAAGACGCGCTTTCCGAGCTTATCGCCGCACTCATGAGCGCTCCAATAACGCTTCAAGATTGCGGGCAATTTCTTCCGCAGCCAACATGCCGCGATTTAACGACCACAGTTCAGGAGAAACCTCAACAAGTTGCTGTTTTTTCGCAGCAGTTAGCAACTTAAACAATGGATTTTTGCGCCACTCATCCACAATATTTGGTTGAGAGTAAAGTCCAACTAACAACCAATCAGGGTTGGTTTTTAGTAAAAGTTCGAAACTGGTTGGGATATACGCTTTTTGCTCAGATGGAGCCAGCGGGCTTTGGATGCCCAGCATACTCAAAACGCCCCCAGCGTAAGAAACCGGGCTATGCAACCACATCCCTTTGTCAGAAACCACACCAAACTGAATGGTTTCCTGTGTTGCAAAATGCTGTTTGAACTCCGCCATTGTCTGTTTGTGCTGCTCAATTCGTTGTGTCATTTTCGCTTGTTTGCCAATTGCCACGCCGATTTTGTGTGCGGATTCGAGATTTTCTTGATATGTCTCACCACGGCTTTTTAACAGCAAAGTTGGCGCAATTCGCTGCAAATCTTGATAAATCGCGCGATGACGTTCTGCATCAGCAATGATCAAATCCGGCTTGAGCACCGCAATCGCCTCTAAACTCGGTTGCGAGCGCATGCCGACCGATTGCCAAGGACCAACCTTGGCACGAACAGCAGGAATGACTCGTGTGGCATCGTTGTCATCGGCGACGCCTACAGGTGAGACATCGACTGCCGCTAATGCATCGACAAACGAAAATTCTAAAACCACAATACGTTGAGGTATCGCTTCTAGCTCAAAAGTGCCTTGCTCATCTTGCACGCTGCGCGCCTGAGAAAATGCGCTAAATGACATCAAAGCTGAGCTCAACAGCATCAGCAAAACTGTTGAAAAGTGTTTGATCGTAAATTGTTTTTTATTTTTCATCTTGCTTTTTTCCAGTGCTAAGAGTTTTCCATTACCTAAGATCGGCAAAGTCGCCAAGGTAAATTGGCGACTTTTCTTTTCAAACTCGGTGAACGAAACGCTTAAAACTGATAGTTCAGATCCAGTGTGTAAGAGCGTCCCGGAGCTGGGTACCGACCAACTGGGCTTGTATCAATCCCGCGGAAGTAATACTCCTCGTCAAACAAGTTGTTCACCGCAACATTCATGCGTAACTTGCCTTTGTCGTCTTTGTATAAATCCGTCCCCAAGTTGAAGTTCCACACCATGTAAGATGGTACTTTACCCGTTGCGCCAGTTGCATCTTCGGCACTGGTGTTGGCGTTATCGGTATACGAATCACTAAAGTAGAAGCCCGATAGCGTGGTGTCCATGCCGTAAAATGCGTAGGTTGCATCCCAACCAAGCTGATGCTTAGAGGTGTAAGGCAGTTGATTACCTTTATTCGCGCCTTCTTCTTCAAGCGTAGCGTCTAGATAGTTGTAGCTTGCGCCTAAACTCAGTGCAGGTAGTGCTTCAGGCACGTAACGAGCAGAAAGCTCTATGCCTTGGTGAAGTGTTTTTCCGATGTTATCGAAGGTCTGCGTTGAGCTTTGCCATTGCAATTGATCTTCAAAGTCGATGCGATAAAGTGCAGCGTTAAAGCTGGTCGCATCTTGGGTGTAACGCGCGCCGACTTCGTAGTTCCAAGCCAGTTCGCTACCTTCTTCACCCAAACCTCGGATGTAGGCAATTTGTGGCGCACGAAGTGATTTTTGCGCGTTCGCATACGTCACCCACTGGTCAGTTAAGTTGTATGCCACCGTCAAACCTGGCAACCATTCCGTCACGGTGTTGTCTGCCGTTTGTTTTTTACCACGATCGGTAAACGTCATTCGAACCGACTCAACACGCAACCCAGGCGTTACCTTCAATGTATCATTGAACAAACCAATTTCGTTGCTAACGTATCCAGCAAACGCGTCCGTATCTAGATGCCAATCACGCGGAACGCTGGTTGCACCACCGGCGATTGGAGTCTGAGTGAGTTTGTAGTCAATGTCTTCATTAACATAACGGGTACCCACGATCCAGTTTTGAGTAACGGATTTACCTTCGCCAAAGTACATCGCCATTTTTGGCTCTATACCATACACGGTAAATTCACGTGGAGAGGTACGAACGTCCGTCGCTGGCAGAGCCGGATCCGCCCAATGGCCACCCGCGCTGTTAAAGCCCCACTTGAAAAGACGCTCTGACTTATGGCCAAACGTTAGCACTTCTAGCTCGGCACTGTCGGCAAATGGCAAATCGTGGATGTACTTAACACTCCAGCGCGTCGACTTACCTTCATAATCATCGTAAGGACATTTCGATTGGTGACGATCTTGCTCGTAATCTTGTGGCGAAAGTGCGCCCGGCATTTGCGTTTCAGCATCGTAACGTTGCAGGAATGCTTGAATCTCTTGAGTGTCACTCAGTAGCCACTGTGCTTTGGCTTGGAAGTTCTTCACGTCCGTATCGGAATGTTCACGGAAGCTTTCACCTTTTAGGAAGTTACCTTCCAACTGTAGTGCAAATGTGTCGCTTAACCAGCCGCCCGTGCGTAGGTAAAAATCATTCAGCGGCGCATCACCGCCATCAAACACGGTAAGGCGGTTACTGATTTCAGTTTGCCACGTGTGTGGAATCGGTTTGGTCACTAAGTTGATCACACCACCGACGTTGTTTGGGCCGTACTGTACTGCGGCACCACCGCGTACAATGTCAATACGATCAAGCATCGACAGTGTTGCTGGGAAGATAGACTGACCAGTGTGACCATATGGCGCAAGTGTTAGCGGTACACCATCCATCAAGAACTGAGCATGACCACTACGGCTTGCTTTCAAACCACGTACGGAAATGTTAGGCAATACGCCCGTTCCGCTTTCATCCTGAACTTTAATACCCGGCACGCGCTGTAGCGCGTTATCAATCGAGCCTGCGGCGGTTTTCTCGATTTGATCGCGGGTAATGACGGTACGAGCACCTGGGTACTCTTTGACGTCTTCAATTTCAGATTTACCAATCACGCTACCAGTGACAACGACGGTTTCCATCGTGGTAGTTTGTTCTTTTTTAGCAGGAGCAGCAACCGCGCTCATGGATGTGGCAGAAGCGATTGCAATCGCAAGCACACTGTAAGTGGTAGACAAACCAGCACGTACACGCACTTTACCATCCAAATTCTGGTAAGACATTAAGATCTCCTTTGCGAGAAATTGAGCCTCGGGCAGAATACATCCCGTAGGCTCTAGGGGCTAAACATCCTCAATATGAGGAAAAAATCGGCTAACAGGCGCTAACTACGCACAAAAAGCCTAGAACTGATATCCGTAGCTGAGCATGAACTCGGCTGGTGCGCCGTAGCCAATCTGGTTTAAGCCAGACGTGCCGTTTGTTGCGCCAAGAATGTATTTCTCATCCAAAATGTTGTAAGCGTTCGCTTGGATTTTGTGACGACCAGTGGTGTACGCCGCCATCAAATCCACCGTTGTGTAATCGCCAAGTGCGACGGCTTCGTCGTTACCTGCGTAACGGTCGCCCACGTACTTCACACCACCGCCTAAACGCCAGTTGTCATCCAATTGGTAAGTGCTCCAAAGAGAGAACAAGTGGTCTGATACATCGTTAGGCTTTTTGCCTGTGGCTTTGTCTTCCGCATCTAAGTAGCTGTAACCAACAGAGATGTCCCACTGTTTGGTGATTTGGCCGCGAGCCTCTAATTCAATGCCTTGGTGACGCACTTCAATTTTATCGATCACATCGCCGTCCACGTTAGTTTGTGGTTGCTCTTGATCAATCTGGAACAGTGCCGCATTCAACATTAATGCGTTATCCAAAAGGTACGCTTTCGCACCCACCTCTTTTAAGTCGGTGTGGAAGAATTCCGCCAATTTTGGATTGATGTAGATACCAGCGTACGGTAACTGCCAAGAGCGCGCTAAACTGGCGTATACGGATGTGTCGGAATTGATGCGGTATACCAAACCAGCACGGTAGCTGACTTTGTCATCATCCAACTTTTCCTTATCTGAGCCCGCTTTTTGTTGTTCGAGCTCCATCGAGTCGTAACGCACGTTACCGATCAAAGAAAGGTCGCCCCACGTATAGACGTCTTGCACATACAAACCTGTTGTGGTGGTGGTATTGTCACGAAATGGCTTAAAGCCCGGATCAGGCGTTGGACCAACGACTGGGTCGTATATATTTTGCGGAGGAAGCGTTTTGTCACTTGCCAACGTTAGGTCGATATCGATCTGGTTGAAATCTGCACCCACCATCAATTGATTGTCCCTGGTTTCCCAAACCAACTCAGATTGTAAAGTGGTCGTAGTACGTGGATCGTAACCAAAGTTGTTGACGGTTTGAGACACTTCATTACCCGTCACTTTGCCCTGACGCGTGCCTTTTTGCTCAAGTTCGATATGGTTGAACGCCGCTCGGTTGTTCCATACCCATTGATCATTCAGACGCCATTCGTAATCCACCGCAATACGGAGACTGTCTGACTCCTGATAGTCGTTTGTGCCGCCAAAGTAAGTGCTTACTGGCAAATCAACTGGCTTGCCATTTTTTGATGGCACACCACGATATGGCACTAATTCTTGATGGGCGTATTCCACGTCAACATCAATGGTGTGACCATCCGCTGGTAACACACGAATGGTCGGTGCAATGAAGAAATCGTTTGAATCAACATGATCAACGTACGAGTCGGCTTGACGGTATTCCAAGTTAATACGCCCGTTGACCTTATCTGTAAACGCCATTGAGCTGTCGACCTGACCAACATATTGGTTGTTGCTGCCTACACTACCGTTTACGTGAGTAAAATTCTCACCGTTAGCGCGTTTCGTCACCAAGTTGATGATGCCCCCAGCCGAACCACGGCCATACAAAGATCCCGCAGGGCCTTTCACAATTTCAACGCGTTCAACGTTCGCTAAGCTACGGTAAGACTGCAACGTACCGTCATCTCGCAAGCCATCACGGTACATATCGTTGAGTGAATCAAAACCACGGATCATGAACTGATCGCGGCTGCCTTCGCCCAAGGTGTTATTGACCCCGGCTACCCCATCTAGCGCATCCACTAAACGCACCGCGCCTCGGTCTTGCATTTCTGTTTTCGTTACTACGGATACCGCTTGTGGCACATCAAGCCATTCCACATCGGTTTTGGTGCCTGATTGAGGCATGTGTTCAGCATAACCTTCGTACTGATGACCGAAGACTTGAATCGTTTCAGTTGCTGATGGGGTTGAGTTCGTCTCTTCTGAAGCCACTGCGCTTGGTGCTACTAATGAAGAACCAATCGCGACCGCCAAGGGGGTCAGGGTCAATAATTTATTCATTCCATAATTCCGTTTAGTTGTTATAAAGCCAACGGATGGAAATAAGAACAAATATTATTTCCATTTGCAATATTAATTTTATGCTCTATATTTATTTACCCTAAAAACACAACTAACAACAAAAAAAACCAAATATCATAACAATAAATACTAAAACTTCTGCCCTCCGTCTCGAGAGAGGCACATTGGAAGACGACCGTGAGCGACTTTATCAACGTTAGAAGAAAATGTTAGAAAATTAGGAAAGCTCATGAAATCTACGATGATTATCGTAAGTCATGTCGTTAACGATGCAGTCACTCACGGCTTTGTGCCTGCAGCTAAAGCGATGGACCTTCACGTCGTTCTTATCACCGACCATAAGCTCAGCCATTTAGAGTTGGCGAGTCATGATAGTCACTTTAATCCGGATACCATTCTAGAATGTGATGTCTTCAACCCATTAGAACTCATCGAAACCATCACGGAGCATGAATTAAAGCCAGACGCTATTTTCAGCAATAGTGATCACTTACAAACTTCCACCGCCATCTGCGCGCAATTTTTTGGCCTCCCATCCAAAGATTGGTCTGTCACGTTAAAGGCCAAAAACAAACACTTAACTCGACAAGTGTTAAATGAAAAATCCTTACCCAACACACAAAGCTGTTTGCTGCATCGCCATTCGAATGTGGCATTAGGCATGGCCTTCCCTGTCGTAGCAAAACCCAAAGAAGGCGTGGCAAGTTTAGATGTACAGCGCTGTGACTCCCAAAGCGAGCTCGATGCTTACTGCGAGGCGTTTTGGCAAAAGCACCCAAACGCCGCCATTCTGGTGGAGCAGTTTCTTCAAGGACCGTTGGTTACGCTCGAAACTTTAGGAGACGGTAACCAACTTATCGCCGTGGGCGGTTTTGATGTGTCGCTCTCTGAGCCGCCTTACTTTATCGAAACCGCCGCAGACTGGAACGGACCAAACGGCATTGCTCACCGAGAAGCTTGCTTGGCTCAACTGAAAGCGTTCGGCGTTGGTTTTGGAGTTTGCCACAGCGAATTTATTATTACGGAAAATGGCCCGGTTCTGGTGGAAATTAACTACCGCAGTATTGGAGATGGCCGCGAATTCTTGCTCAACAATCTCGCTCCCTTCGGTTGGTTTAGCACGATTTTGGGTCTGCATCTGGGTCGAAGATTGGACGGCGATTACCAAATTCATGGGTCAGCGCACGTGCACTACGTAGTTGCGGAACACAGTGGTGTGATTGACGGAGGTTCGACGTCGTTCATCCAACACGATGACGATATCATCACCCAGCAACAGGTACTAAAAACCGCTGGAGAACACTTCCAACAGAGTTATTCCAATAAGGATTATCTCGCCCGAATTTCGATTGTCTCACCATCAGGGCGAAACCTCGACCAAGCGCTGCAGAACGCGCTTAGCAATTTCGATCTAGCTCCGACTCGTGAGGTGGCAGCATGAATGACAACGCTTTGTATCTAACGCAACGATTGATCGACACTTGCTTGCGCGAAGACATGTTTGGCATTTTGTCGAAGGCCAAGTTCAGTAGAGACGCGCCAAAAGGGGTAATTGTTCCTCAAGACGAGCAAGTCTGGCTGATATTTGCCAACTCTGATTTCACGTTGTATTTACCTGTTGCGCCAACGTATTACATGCAGCACTGGCGCTACGGTCACGCCAATGACGAAACACCACCAGGTTGGTGGGTGGAGAAAAATGGCCAAGTCGAGCATCAACAGCATTACAAAGAGTGGATTGCGCTACTAACGACACTGGCGCACGAGAGCTCTCACGAGTTGCTGGCGGGATACCTTCAAGAACTGGAATGTGCAGAGAAACACAAAGCGCTGTGTGACCAAGCGTTTCATCATCATGCAGACCACATTTCTCAACCAATATCCGAGCTTGGTTCTTGGCATCAAAAACTGCTGCTAGCCGACCAGATCGCTTCTTACCTTGACCACCCGTACTATCCAACTGCGCGGGCGAAGTTTGGCCTGAGCGATGAAGACCTTGCTAAGTACGCGCCCGAGTTCGCACAAAGCTTTGCTCTGCATTGGATTGCGATTGAAAAATCACTGGTGACATTAACCAGCGGACAACCTGATTGCTGGCCAACAATGGAGCAAGTGGGGCTTCCTGCTGATTTTGCACTGAGCCACGTTCTGTTCCCTGCACATCCGCTCACCCTGCGATCTTTAGAAGCCTTACCCGAAGGTGTGATAGAAACGCCTTTAACGTATCTAGACGTGACGCCGACGCTTTCCGTTCGTACTGTGGTCGTCAACGAGGCACCGCACATTCACATCAAGGTTCCGCTGATCATGCGATCGCTAGGCACGAAAAATATTCGCTTAATCAAGCCTTCAACACTGTATGACGGCCACTGGTTTGAACGCCTACTCAGCCACCTTGAACAAACGGACGCCGACTTAAACAGTCGCTTGTTCCATTGCAACGAAAAACACGGTGGACACATCGGCGATGATAAAACCTTCGCGTACATCGTACGTGAGTACCCACTTACTCATTGCGAAGACAAAGCGTTAGTTCCGGTTGCAGCACTAGCAAGCCCAATGCCTGACGACCGCTTGTTCTTAGAACATTTGGCAGAACATTACTATCAACAAGATACGCTGGCGTGGTTCCAAGATTACGTCGATCTATTATGCCAAGTGCACCTCACCTTGTGGCTTCGTTATGGCATCGCATTGGAGTCCAACCAGCAAAACGCCATCGTTGCATTTGATCAACAGGGCAGAATGACGCTCGCGATGAAAGACAACGACGCGGCGCGAGTTTGGCCAGAGCGCTTCCGCTTTGCAACAGACCATGCTGCCGAAAAACACGGCGCAAAAACAATTCCAGTGGATTGCGATGAACTGCTCGACCAACGCATCAAAGTCGACAATGAATTGGCGCTCGGTCAGATGTTTACCACCATCACACTGCAACTGGATATCGCAGCGATTGTAGAATCTATGGCAGCGAAGGGCATTGCCTCTTCAGCATCGCTTTACGCCATCGTGGCCAAAAGCATTGCAGAGCAACTCAACCGATTGGAAGGCGAAGGGTTAGAGACAAAACTGGCACGCGAGTTACTGCAAGAGGCGCCTGATTTGTACGCCAAGTACTTGTTGAGCTCTGGCAGTTTGCTCTCGAAAGAAGCCTCCGGCGCGAGTGACATCAATAAGTTCTATGGTTTGTCGGCTCCGAACTTCTTGCTGCTTTCTAACGAAGAAGCGCAACGCGCCTACTTAGAAGCCATCAAAAAAAGCGTACGTTAAACGATTATGACCAAACTCATCTACAGTGTGTTGTTGTGCCACTTTATCGCTGCGTTTGCCGCGTTAGGTATGCCGCTATTTCTACCCGTCGTGTTGCCAACGTTAGGCGCAAGCATTGATGCGGACTGGGCAGGGGTATTGTTTATCCTACCTACGTTTTGTACTGCGTTGGCGGCGCGATTTTGGGGCAACTTTGCCGATCGCTACGGTCGCCGCCTCTCACTCTTGCGTGCGCAACTTGGCCTTGCAGCAGGGTTTGCGCTGTGCGGCTTGGCAGACAACCTCGCCATGTTTGTGTTTGGTCTTATTGTTCAAGGAACCTTTGGCGGCACCATGGCCGCCTCGAACAGCTACTTATCTAGTCAAATTAAAGAAGCCAAAACACTCGGCAAGTCACTCAATAAAACCCAACTATCTGCTCGCTTGGCGCTGATCGTTGCGCCCATTGGGCTCGGCTGGAGCTTGTCAGAGACCAACCCGCTCAACGCGTACCTGTGGTTATGCGTTTTGCCTTTAATTGCTATGGGCATCACGCTAACACTGCCAGCGGATAAACCCGCCGACCAAAACCTCGAAAAGCCAAACTCAGAACCTCAGCAAGAAAAACCGGTTGCACAGAAAAACGCAATGCATGCCATTCGTTGGATCTTCTTTGCTCAATTCGGGTTTGCGTTTTCTATGGTGGTGACCTTTCCTTACTTCTCGCCGTTTGTGCAGCAATATGGCATCACTAACCACGCATGGATCGGTTTTTTGTACGCACTGCCGCATGGCGTCTATCTGTTGCTGGCAGGAAAAATTCACGTGTTGTCAGATGGGTTGAATCGCCATCAACCGCTGCGCACGTTATGGCTTGGGTTTGCATTGCTTGCCGTGAGCTCTGCCTTGCATTTGATTGCGTCCGAAACCGCACTCATTGCTGCGAGAATTATCTTCGGCATCGCGATGGTGTGTTGTTATCACGGATTGCATCAGCATCTTGCGAGCAATCTGGATCGCAAACTCAGTGGCAAAGTATTTTCTCGCTTTGATGCCATGTCCAAATGGGGTGGCGTGGCAGCGGGATTTTGCGCTTCTTTCATTTCTAGCTTGGGGCTACTTGAGGTTCCTTTCCTACTTTCTGCGATAGTCAGCGTAATCACCTTAATCGCGCTGGTTCTCCACTCAAAATTTGGAAATCAACATGTTACAAACTCAATCCTCTCAGACTAGCGAGTTGCGCGCACATGAGGTGCAGCTCAACCGTGAGAAAGCCCAACTCAACACGATAATGGGTGTTCTTAATTGTTACTTACGTGAATTTGCGCTACCGAATCAACAAGTGGAATGGCACTACCAATCGACATCGCTACCCCAAACGTTAAAACGCAACTATTCCGCCAAGCAGCGGGTAGCCGTTTATCTTTCTCAACAAAATGGCGTGCTGGTTTTGCCGATTCACTACGCGAGCAAACTGGGCAAAATCAAATTGGCAGAACTGCCATGGGCGAAAATGCCGGGATCTGGTTGGGCGAAATTGGATGCCACGCAAACTCTTACGCTTTTGCTTAACTATCTCAAGCAGGTGTTGGCGATCCCGTTTAACCATGAGCTGATCGAACAACTGGAAAATAGCGTGCTGGTTACCGAGCAGTTTCTCAACGTCGCGCCCAAATCGCATCACAACGAGTTTATCGCTTCGGAACAGTCTCTGATTTGGGGGCATACTTTCCATCCGACCCCGAAAAGTCGTTCGGGCGTCACCATGGATGATCTCTTGGCGTTTTCTCCAGAAGTCGGCGCGCAAGTCCCGTTGTACTGGTTTGAAGTCGATACGTCCTTACTTGATGTGCTGAATTCAGACGGAGAAGCTAACCCTGCGCAGCGCATGCTACAACAGCTCGCGCCACAACACACCGCCAGCAATGAGAAGACCCTCTACCCTTGCCATCCTTGGGAAAGCTACACCATTTTGAGCAACCCAAGCGTGAAGCGTGCCATTGAGCAAGGCAAGATCACGCCACTGGGTTTAGGTGGTGAAAAGATGCAGCCGACCTCTTCAGTTCGTACCCTCTACCACCCAGACATGGACTGGTTTGCGAAATTCTCCATCAACGTACGATTAACCAATTGCGTGCGCAAAAACGCGTGGTACGAACTCGACAGCGCCGTGCAGCTCACGTCGATTCTCAAACCGATTCGAGAAAACGAACAGCTGCACAACCCCGTATTTAAAGTGATGACGGAGCCTTACGCCACCACGTTGAATCTAGAAAGTGTCGCTGAGCGCAATTGGGATGACAACACCAAAGCGCGCGAATCGTTTGGGATTTTGTATCGCGAAAATTTCTCGCTGAGCGAAGTCGATATCTTAAAACCAACCCTCGCTGGCGCTCTGTTTGCTTACGACAAAAACGGCAACAGTTGCATTGTTCAACGCCTTAAAAACAAAGCGCGTACTACGCAAAATCGCTATTCCGACATCGCGACACTGTGGTTTGAACGCTATTTGCATTGCCTAATTCCGGGCGTGTTTAATTACTACTTCAAACACGGGGTGGCGTTTGAGCCGCATTTGCAAAACACCTTGATTGGCTTTGAGCAAGAGATGCCGTGTTGTGTTTGGATTCGTGATTTGGAAGGCACTAAATTACTGCCAGAGTTCTGGCCAGCAGAAACATTAACTGATTTGTCTGAACGCGCGCGACAATCGGTTTACTACAGTCGCGAACAAGGCTGGAATCGCATCGGATACTGCACCTTTATCAACAACATCAGCGAAGCGATTTTCTTCATCGCAGAAGGTGATGAGCCACTAGAGCAAACGCTGTGGAATGCGGTGCAAAGTGCCATTGTGCGTTGGCAATCAGTGAATGGAAAACAGCCGGAACTAGAAGCGTTGCTGAATGGCGGTCACTTCCCAAGCAAAAATAATTTCACCACGCGTTTGATGCAAAAAGCCGATAAGGAGTCGGGCTATACCCAAGTCGCCGCGCCTTGGCAGCAACACGAAAAAGGAGCGCAACATGTCTAATTCACTCTCCCTACCGACACACGTTAGCCAGCAAGTTCACACGCTCGCACAGCAGCAAAATCACCCCTTGTGCGCGTACGTGTATGACCTAAACGCCTTAGAAGAACACATCAAACAACTGCGTCACGTTTTGCCGAAAAATGTCGAGCTATTTTACGCAGCCAAAGCCAATCCATCGGGCCCGATTCTCAAAACGCTCGCGCCGTATGTCGATGGTTTTGAAGCGGCGTCTGGCGGGGAGTTGACACACCTCCACCAGCAGCAACTCGATAAGCCATTGATCTTCGGTGGCCCAGGAAAAATGCCAAGTGAATTGCAAAAAGCGATTGAGCTTGATGTTGATGCAATTCATGTCGAAAGCCTCACCGAGCTACAACGCATTGGAGCACTAACCGAGCACCTCAACCGCCCTGCTTCGATCTTTTTGCGTATGAACATTGATATTGGCGACATCACGCTCAGCAAGTTGGCGATGGGCGGCAAGCCAACTCCTTTTGGTTTGGACGAGTCCGAACTGAGTAATGCTTTAATGTTGCTGCGCGATTTCCCGCAAGTGTCACTGAAAGGTTTCCATTTTCACTTGATGTCGCATCAGCTTGATGTTGAACGTCACTTAGCGTTAATGCAGCGCTATTTCCAAGTCGTGAAAACGTGGCAACAAGAGTTTGAACTCGGTGAGCTGATGATCAACTTGGGCGGCGGCATGGGCATCAACTACCAAAACCCTGAGCAACACTTTCCGTGGATGGAGTTTTGCGACAAGTTGGAATTCCTCATCGCTAAAGAGCAAGTGCAAGATTGGACACTGCGTTTTGAATGCGGACGTTTCATCACGGCGGCATGCGGTTATTACGTGATGGAAGTACTGGATATTAAGCAAAATCTTGGCGAAAACTTTGTCATCGCACGCGGGGGAACTCACCACTTCCGCACGCCAGCAGCGCAGAGTCATGACCATCCATTCGTCATCCTGAAAAGCGAGCAACACCATGAGATTTCTCACCCAATTCAGCATGCACAAGCGACCTTTGTCGGCCAGCTTTGTACGCCCAAAGATGTGCTGGCACGCAATCAGCACGTCGCCCACGTCGATATTGGTGATTACGTTGTGTTTACCTTAGCGGGCGCCTATGCGTGGAACATTTCCCATCAAAACTTCTTGATGCATGAACCGCCGATCTTCCACTATTTCTAAACGGCATACTTCGCTTCATTCAAGCCCCAATCATTGGGGCTTTTTTATTCTTCAACATAACAAGCAGCCCTAATACTGCACCCTACTTCGCCGCCGCGTTGGTTAAATTGCCCAGCACGCCGCTGATTTTGTTCAATACCTCGTCGCAGCCTTCAATATGATGGCGCTGTTTTAAATACATCGGATCGTTGTAAGCTAACCACGTTTTGCCTTCAGCATCTTCATACACCAACACTTTTTGGGGTAAATCGAGCGCCACTTCCTGCGCACAGATCATCAGTGGCGTGCCTACTTTAGGGTTTCCAAACACGATAACTTCGGTTGGTCGCAACGTCATATCGACTTTCGTGGCATTCTCTTGATGGTTAATGCGCGCAAAGACGTTCAACCCTTTTTCTTGCGCGATAGCGACAAATTTATCCGCCGTATTTTTTGCTGAATGCGTGCTCGCAACGGTTACCACACCCTCCCCAGCCAATGCACTCAATGACGTCAACGCCACGACCAACCCAATGATTACTTTTTTCATTTGTCGTCCCTTCCTCTCTCTGAGTCGAAAACTAGATATAGAAAAACCAAGTGTAGGAAAACTATAGAAGTCAAATTCCGCTATCGCGAATTGCACTCTACCCACTCAAGAGTCGACCGTGTAACACGGATTAATTGATTCAGATTAATAAAGCGTTAACTAGCTGAGCATCAAAAGCGTGAAATACGTAACATTTGCAGCCTATTTTAGTAAGAAAGAGAAAAGTAGTGACACGCGATCAATTTGAGTTATTAGCACCCGGTGGTGATTTAGATTCCATCAAAGCCGCCATTGCCGCTGGCGCCGATGCAATTTACTGTGGGCTCGACCGCTTCAATGCTCGTAACCGAGCGACCAACCTCACTTTAGATAACTTAAATGGCGTGTTAACGTTGGCCCATCAGCACAGCTGTAAGATTTTCCTAACGTTGAATGTGCTGATTTTAGAAAGTGAAATTCCAGCGATTGTTCGCTTGCTCAGCCAACTGAACACCACCAAAATCGATGGCGTGATCGTACAAGATCTCGGTCTGGCCTACATTCTCAAACATCACTTTCCCGATTTGGATGTGCACGCTTCAACGCAACTGAACACGCATAACGAAGGCCAAATCCTCTTTCTCAACCAGCTCACCGCAAGCCGAGTAAACTTATCTCGCGAACTTAACATCAGTGAGATAAAACATCTGGCGCAATTTGGTCGCGAGCACAACGTAATGATGGAAGTGTTTGTCCACGGCTCATACTGCATCGGATTCTCCGGAATTTGCTACATCAGTTCCGCTCGCAATGGCGCATCAGGTAACCGTGGACGCTGTAGCCAACCTTGTCGCGAACAGTACGAAACGACCAAAACAGGCAACAACTACCCACTCAATATGAAAGACAACTCCGCCTTTGGGGACTTGGAAGCGCTTGCTGATGCGGGTGTGTATTCGTTGAAAGTGGAAGGCCGCATTAAGAAATCCCACTACGTGTACACCGTGGTCGATAACTGGCGTAAACAGATTGATCGCTTGTGCGAGGGTTTGGAACTCTCTGAAGACACCACAGAGTTATACACAGTGTTCAACCGTGATTTCTCCAACGCATTTTTGCAAGGTGATTTCGGCAAGGCGATGTACATCGACAACCCGCGCGACCATGCTGTAAAGCATTTTTCGAAGGTTTACCAATGCCAGTCTGCTGATGATGTACAAGCGGTGAAAAAGAAACTCTACGATGACAAAACCGCGATCATTGAGAAAGTGGCAGAGCAAACTAAGTCGTTCGATGTCACTTCAACACAAGTATCCGGCAGCAGCTTGAAAGGGTCGATTGATGTGCCAACTCTGCCAACGTTACCTCAACCAGAACCTCGCCAAGGTGCGCCAAAATTATCGGTTCTGATCTCGTCAGCACAAGAAGCCATGCTGTGCGAATACCACGACGTTGATGTTTACTATCAATTGCCAATGGGATTGTCTGGTGAACTGAGCGCGATGATTGAATTGTTCCAAGCCAACCCAATGCTCAAACCTTGGTTCCCAGCCATTTTGATTGGCGAAGACTACCACGCCGCGCGCGTATTTTTGGAAACCATCCAACCTGAGTTGTTGATCACCAACAACTCAGGTGTCGGCATGATCGCAAAAGAGCTCGGCTTAGGCTGGGTGGCAGGCCCACAACTGAACACGGTGAACTCATACGCGTTTAAATGCCTTCAAGACGAGTTCGCGGCAAGTGGCGCGTTTGTTTCTAATGAGCTGAATATGAAGCAGATGCGCCATATAAAGCGCCCGAAAAACATGCGCTGCTTCTACAGCATTTATCATCCAAATACTCTACTCACGAGCCGCCAATGTTTGTTCCAACAAACCGAAGGATGCCGCAAGATTAAGGTCAACAAAGGTTGTTTGAAACGCTGTGATAAACGTACGTCTATCATCAACTTAAAAGACAATCCTTACGTGGTACAAAAACAAAAAGGCAGCCACAATTCAATCTACAGCGAGCACAACGTCTTAAACCTGCAAGTGCTGCACGATCTGCCGCAATTGTTTACCGATGTGTTGATCGATCTGCGTGATATCCAGACAGAAACGAAAGTCTCAGCAAGCAAACCTGAGTTGATTGACGCGTTCTTAGCTCTACTTGAAGATCACAGTGAACAAGCCGTCCAAACGCTGAATGACATGATTCAACCAACAGCCAACGCGCAGTATTTGAAAGGGTTGTAGGCGGTACTTGAAAGTTAAACAACGCATCCACTCTCAACATATCTTGAACACACACAGTGCACTGACTACAATAGCGCACTTTTTACGGAATTTAGGTCACACAAAATGACAGATACAGCTAAACCAGCTCTACCAGATCGCCTAGCGGGTAACCCACGTAGCCCATTCTTCATCAAAGAATGCTTCGAGCACCAAATCGGTATTCGTATCAACGGCCAAGAGCGTACTGACGTAGAAGAATACTGCATCAGCGAAGGTTGGGTAAAAATTGCTTCTCCTAAAGCAAAAGACCGTTTCGGTAACCCAATGCTAATCAAGCTTAAAGGCGAAGTTGAAGCGTACTACGTGTAAGCTGACCACGCTTAATATCTTTGAAAGCTCGAGTCTGACTCGGGCTTTTTTAATGCCTGTCATATCCCTTCCTCATTTAATCTCTTCCCTCTTCTTTTCAGTACAAAGTAGGGTCTGTTTATCTTTCGAGATTAAGTTTTGTTCGAGGTAAAATCGTTTTAGGCGAGGCAAGGAGTGTGTAGCCTAGCATCCTAAGTAAATACTCCTTAACAAGGCATAGAACGATTTTAGCCGAACCCTTTGGGCAGCGTTTGTTGGTCATTTCTCCTGCGTTATCAGCTTTTTCATGTAGGCTAACTACACATCAAAGCTTCTGCCTTGCACAAATACCCAACAATTCGCTGCAAAAATCAGCTCGAAAGGTCAACAGACCTTAAACTCGATGTAAATCGCTGTTTTTATCTAATTGTTGTCTAAAGTTTCTAGAGAACTAACTGCAATAGTGATTGCCAAAAGAAACGACACCTTTTGAATACAGGGAGAGGAAATGGAAAGCCCACTTGTCACACTCAAACACGCCAGCAAAAGCTTTGTTGATGGCAAAGAAACACATCGCGTGTTAGAAGGCGTCGACTTCACGTTGAACACAGGAGCGAGTGTTGCGCTAACGGGCGCAAGTGGTAGCGGCAAAAGTACTTTACTCAATGTCATCGCTGGCTTTGAGCCACTTTCCGAAGGTGAGTTGTGGTTAGATGGCGATAACACAGCGGCTTGGAAAGACCCACAATGGAGCCAATTTCGACACCAAAAACTCGGTGTTATCTTCCAGCAATTCAATCTATTAACGCCGCTCAACGTGCAGCAAAACATCGCCTTCCCTCTGCATTTGAATCAGCAGAAATGGAACGACTGGTGCGATTATTTGGTCGAGACTCTGGGCATCAGCCAACTGCTCGATAGACATGTTTCTACCCTTTCCGGTGGTCAACAACAACGAGTCGCTATTGCGCGCGCCTTAGCACACAAACCTAAACTGCTACTTGCTGATGAACCCACAGGTAACCTTGACCAAAAAGCAGGGTTAGAAGTGATGAAACTACTCAGTGAAATCACCACCCAAGGCAATACCGCCGTGCTCTTGGTGACCCACAGCCATGAATGCGCTGAATTTATGAAAGCACGGCTGCGATTGGATAACAGTCAGCTACAGAACAGCCATCAAGTAAACAAACATGAGCTTCACCATGAAGCAAACTAAGCCATCAAACAACAGATTCACTCATACTCGACTCGCCCTGAATCTGTTTGCAGCGCACTATCGGCAGGCGCCACTGCAAGCCGCCGCGATTCTGATCGGTATCGTGTTGGCTGTGACCTTATTCGTTGCGGTGCAAGCCATCAACCTCAATGCCAAACGAAGTTATGCGGAATCTACCGAGCAGCTTAGCGCACAAGCTCAGAACTTAATTATTCCACCAGCAGGGCAAAACTATCTGCCCGAGTCTCTTTATTTCACCCTTAGACAAAACGGGCTCAGTGCAGCACTACCTGTAATCGAAGGGCGAGTGAGAGACGAACAAGGGCGTCGCTGGTCAGTGCAAGGTAGTGAGTTGATTGCCGCAATTTCCTCACGTTCGCGCTATTCGTCAGAAAACCAACAAAACGTGTCTTTGTTCGACAGTGCTTTACCTTTACCTGAGCTTTTGGCCGGTAAGCCGATCGTGATGATGAGCCAATCTCAACATCAAAACTTAGGGGAAGTAGAAACCCTAACTCTGGATGACATTCCAACCCAAGTGGTGGTGCTACCAGACGAATGGCAGTTAGGTAGCCGAATGTTGATGGACATTGGCTTTGCCCAGCAACTGCTCAATAAACAAGGGCAGCTCAGTTACATTGCAGTTTTCCATTCGGGTGATAAAGGGGATAAAGACACGCAGGCAAATTGGCAGAAGCTGATTAGCGATCAAGGGCAATGGATTTCCAATAACCAAAGTACAGACCTTGGTTCGCTGACCGACAGCTTTCACCTCAACCTCACCGCAATGAGCTTACTCGCGTTTTTAGTCGGGCTGTTCATCGCTTACAACGGCGTAAAGTACAGCTTGCTGAAACGCAATCGGCTGTTAGTGCAAATTCAACAAGCGGGTGTTGCGCCGAGCATTGTGTTCTCTGCGCTGTTAGTTGAGCTCACTCTTCTCGTTACCATCGGCGCTTCCCTCGGTTTTGTGTTGGGCATACAGCTCAGCCATTGGCTGCACCCGACCGTAGCACTGACTTTAGAACAACTTTACGGCGCAACACTGCTGCCCGGCACTTGGCAGTGGCAATGGTGGGCGCAAGCATTGCTGCTCACGTTAGCCGCCACCCTATTGGCATGTTGGCAGCACTTTAAACAGCGAGTGCGCCAGCCGCTTTCCTCTCATGGCGGATTTTATCAAGCGCCGGAAGCCTCTAACGAAAACCAATTGTTCGTGATAGGTGCTTCGTTGACGGCTCTCGCACTCGCAGGGTTATGGTTGAGTGAGCATCACCGCTTCACCATGGCGTGGCTCGGCGTGCTTGTGGTGTCGATTCCTTTATATCTACCCAAAACACTCAGCGTCTTAGCCAATTGGTGTGAAAAACGCACCAATTCCGGTTTGATGCAGTATCTTTTTGCTGAGTTGCGCGAGCTGATTTCTCCGCTTTCTCTCGCCATGATGGCACTGCTACTCGCCGTTACAGCCAATATGGGGATGAATACGCTAGTGGGCAGTTTTGAATCCACCTTAAAACAGTGGTTAGAACAAAGGCTACACGCCGATATTTACGTCAGCCCTGCCCAAGGAGAAATCGCTGATGTAGAGCGCGCGTTAGGGCAGTTCAATAATGTTGAGACCGTCCACAAGCAATACTACGTCGACGATAACCTGCAAGGCTTACCGATTTTGCTTGGTACCAAAGACAAAGACACCTTAGAACAAACCATGGTGTTCAAATCGCATTTGGAGAACTTCTGGTCACGCTTTTACCAAGGTGAGTTGGTCGCTATCAGTGAACCAACCGCGGTCAAACTGGGTTTATCACTGGGTAGCGCGCTCACGCTTGATGCCGTTCCAAATAAGAACCTGCTTGTGGGTGCGGTATTCCACGATTACGGCTCACCCAACGGTGAAGTGTTATTGGCACCCAAATTATGGCAAGAGAGCGGCTTTACCGACCTGCCAACAAGCCTTGGCATTAAAGTATCAGGAGACCCACAAATCGTATACGAGCAACTGCGCGAGCAATTGAATCTGCATCCAAGTCAGCTCTACGATCAGGCGCAAATCAAATCCATCGCGTTGGATATTTTCTCGCAGACCTTCGCCATTACACGCGCACTCAACGGCGTGACGTTGATGGTCGCGGTGATTGGTTTGTTCAGTGCTTGTTTTATGTTGCTCGACGCGCGCAAAGCCGCCATTGCAAGGCTGTATGCACTTGGCGTCAGCCGTCGTAAATTAATGACCATGGTGGTCGGGCAGATCGTCGCTTTGGTCAGTTTTACGCTGGTTATTGCCCTGCCCCTCGGTGCGATGGTGGGTTATGTACTGACAGACATCGTCACCTTACGAGCTTTTGGTTGGAGCTTAAATTATCTGTGGAATTGGAGTGATGCGCTGAGCATTGCGGCAATCACCATCTTGGTGGCAGTGATCGCAACCTTGATTCCGCTGTGGCGATTGGTCAGTAAGCCTGTCGTCTCCAGTTTGCAAAGCGAGGTCTTGTGATGGTTCGATTGGCAAGCAAACTTACTCTACTCATAAGCAGCTTATTCCCACTCGGTTGTGAAGATGCCCAACAAAAAAATATGGGCACGCAAAATATGGGCACGTTGCTGGGCAGTGGAGATATGCAAAGCGAAAGCAACCTATTCACACCCGTAGAAAAAGGGGTTGAACTCACCTTTCCTACCGATCATCAAGCGCACCCAAACTTTCGTCATGAATGGTGGTACTTAACCGCTAACTTAATTGATGAAGAAGGCAACCCACTTGGCGTTCAATGGACACAATTTCGCTTTGCTGCTGCGCCGCCAACGGGCGAAGATGACGTGAAGAAAACCGAGTGGCAAACTCAGCAAATCTACATGGCGCACAGCGCAGTCACGACAACCGACAAACACTATGCAGATGAAAAATGGTCACGCGCTCAAGCGTCCTTAGCCGGCGTCGATAGCTCTCCATTTCGTGTTTACCTCGATGATTGGCAGTGGACCTCTTCAACCAACGACCTCTTCCCTGCCACGCTAAATGCCAATTCAGAGCAGTTTGGCTACTCACTAAAACTGACCAGCAGCGCACCTTATCAAAAGCAAGGCGAGCAAGGTTACAGCACCAAAAGTGCCGATGGTCAGGTGGCTTCGTATTACTACAGCCAACCGTTTATTGAAGTCTCCGGTGAGGTCACTATCGACGGCAAAAACCATCAAGTATCCGGCAAAGGTTGGATAGACCGAGAGTGGAGCTCGCAATTCTTACTCGACTCACAACAAGGCTGGGACTGGTTTGCCTTAAGATTGAGTGGCGAAACCAGCTTGGTGGTGTTCCAATTGCGTGATTCCAAAACTGGAGCAGCCAGCTACTCCAGCGCAAGGCTGATGCAGCAAGATGGTTCCGGCCTTGCTATCCCACAAAAAGACATTCAGTTAGAGGCAACCAAGCAAACCGAAATCCAAGGGCGAAAGTATCCAACCGAGTGGCAAGTGTCGATTCCCAACCAGCAAATCGAACTTATGGTTTCTGCACTCAACCCGAATGCGAAAATGCCACTTTCTGTGCCTTATTGGGAAGGTCCAGTGCGTATTGATGGCTCTCATTCCGGGACTGGTTACATGGAGCTAACAGGGTATTGAAATATTGCGCGGGAGCCCCAATTATTCTGCTAGAACAAATACTGGCAACCAAGTCATACACTGATTGAAAGGAAATATGATGAACCCAATTATCGCCTTGCTGAAAGAGAACAACATCAGCGATGAACAGATCAACGAAATCTTCCAGACTCTGACGCAAAACCCGCTCGCAGCAATGGCAACCATCAGCCAACTAGGTTTGCCACAAGACAAGCTACAAATGCTGATGGCGCAAGTGATGCAAAACCCTGCGCTAATCAAAGAAGCCGTAGACGAGTTGGGATTGGATTTCTCAAAGGTTGAAGAAGCAAAAGAGAAGCTTCAAAGCCAAAACCAAGGCAACTAAGTGTTAGCCATTTAGCGCTGAATATAGAAAAGGCCGTTAACCCGAGCATGTGGGTTAACGGCCTTTTTTGTTGGCTAATTATTAGCGATTTAAAGACGCGAATTGCTCTGCTGTCATGCCGTAGTACAGCTTGTCGTCAAAGCCTTGCTCTCGTTTGTAGTAGTCTTTCTGACGGCCTTCTTGAGTAAAACCATTTTTCTCTAACGTTTTGTAAGAACCAGCATTAGAAGCGTAGCAATCCGCACTGACTTTATGGGCGTTTAGCTCAGTAAATCCAATCTCGGTCATCATTTGGCAAGCGCGAGTCGCAACGCCTTTGCCCCATGCGCAAGTAGGTAACTGATAACCCACTTCGTAGTTGCCAGTTAAGAACATCACTGCGGTCACCGCACACATTCCCATGTACTGACCTTGCTGGTCACGAATCACGAACGTTGGACTGTCTGGCCAAACACCGTCTTTGATCGCTTGTGCCGTATTTTCAATAATAGGGCCAAAGAAGCCTTCATATAGGCTGTTGTCAGCAGGTGCGAAGAACAGATATTGATTGACCTTATCGTCGTTCAGCATCTCGATAATATCTTGTAGATCAGAGCCTTGAATCAGCTGGATAGTCAACGATTCGTTAAATGGGATGGCTTCGCCTTGTTTTAGTTTTTGATATGACATGTGTTACCTCGTTATCTGCTGAAAATAGTAGCCCAGCGGATAAGAGAAAAATTGGATTTTTGCGACAACTTTCGGGCTGATTAGCAATGTATTACGACTCAAAATCGCCATAGATATCGATGGTTAAGTCACGCTTTTTCAAGTATTTGCTTGGCGTTTTTCTTAGCTGCTGTTTGAGGGTACGAATCAAATGCGATTGGTCACTGAAACCAAATTGCTGTGAGAAGCTCGCCCAATCAATCGCCTCTTGTTGCTTGTAGAGCGTCAATATCATCTGCTCCAGACGTGCCATTTGTTGGTATTGCTTGACGCTCAACCCCACCACTTGCTTGAAACTGCGCTCAAGCGTTCTGCGAGAACAAGCGCACTGTTTGGCTATCTCATCAATATCCATCGCTAACTCAGGTGAGCGTAACGCTTGAGCATCCATCACGGACACCGCTTTTTGCGATGCCAAAAACGGTTTGGTACGACAAGGTTCGATATCTAACGCATCTAAATGTCCCTTGATATAGTCCAGCAAACATTGTGGTGAATCTTGCAACTCTAACTGCCATAGACCCAGTTGAAAGCGCTCATCAAACGCCACGTTAAGCCACTCAAACCATTCGCATTGGTTAATTGCACTAACTTGGGATGCATCACTAAAAAGTGACTCAATGGCATACAAACCCTCAGGGCGAAAAGTGATGCCGATACGCTTGATGGGAGCCACATCTTCCAACAACAGCAAATGTTCGTTAGCCATTAATAAGTGGCAGCCTTTGCCAGCAAGCTTAGTGTCTCCCGTGTCGTAGCTGTAGCCTTGCTCTGGTGGCGTAAAGAGTAAATGAGCACGCGGGTTTGGAATAAGGTGCGGCTTGGGATCAATGACTTCACCCTCTGGCACTTCCAAGTACCAAACTTGATGAATGAGCCATTCGTACTCTGGCAGAGTGTGTTTCCAAGCTATCATGATTGTCCTAGCGATTAGTAAAGATAATGAGCGCAACGTTTTTGCTTAAACATCTGCTCGTTGAGTGTGACTGATTGACGCTCATCTCGCCACGCATTTCTCACCCTGCTCCCTTGCAAGCTTGTTGGATTGCGGTAGGCTTTGAGCAGAGAATACAAGCTGAACAGAACAAGGAAATCCCCCGATGCGCGTCGACTACCACCAACGACTGGTTCCTGTGATTCGTTATTTAGAACAACACTTTAATGAACCACTCAACCTGCCAGAAGTGGCCGCGCTGGCGAACCTTTCCCCTTATCACTTTCATCGCACCTTCAAAGCCGTGCAAGGCGAAACACTGGCTGACTTCATTCGACGTTTACGTCTAGAAGCCGCCGCCGATGACTTATTCAAATCCAAACAACCGGTATTGAACATTGCCCTAGAGTACGGATTTTCTAGCTCACAGAGCTTAGCCAAAACCTTCAAGCAACATTATGGCGTTACACCTACGGCCTTTCGTGACTGCGAAAACTACCAGCAGTTTTCTGAATTAGCACGAAACAGCAAGATTGGACACACGTTGCGCAAGAATGGAAACGAAGTAACACCAAGCGATTCATATACTGGCTCTGAACTCACCAAATGGAGCACGACAATGGAAACGCAGAACTTTGAAAAAGCAAAACTGGCTTACATTCGTGTAAACGGCCCTTACGGCCAAGGCTATGAAGAGCCATCAGGTCGCTTGTATCAATGGGCAGGAATGAAAGGTTTGGCAGGCAATACCTGCATCTTCATCTACCATGACAACCCAGAAATCACGCCAGACGAGAAGTGCCGTACTGACATCTGTCTAATGGTGCCGGAAGATACCGAAGTTCCGAAAGGCATTGAGCTGCAAGACTTCCCCGGCGGTCAATATGCGGTGATGCGCCAACACATTACTGACCCGAGCCAATACTCAAAAGCGTGGGATGATGTCATGAGCAAAGTGATTGAATCCGGTATTGAGAACGACGACCGCCCTTGCTTTGAGCTTTACCACAGCTTCGACCCACAAACGCACCATGCAGACGTTAGCTTCTGCACTGCCATCAAATAAACCAAAAGCCTGCATCGTTGCAGGCTTTGTCATTTCTTACTCTGGTTGCTTAAATTCGTTCTTCCAAACGCTGTTTATCTTTTAATCCAATTACTTAGAACACGAACGAATACCTCAATATTTTCGTGATCCTACTTCGCGTTTTGACCACGCGCGTTCATTCGCTCGGCTGAGTTGGGATTCATTTCACAGATTATTCATGAAGCGAACCTAGACTGAAAAAATCCCATCGACCCCATTCGACCTACAACGCTAGGCACTATAAAAACTAGGTACTACAGCACCTCTAGGACATTCCATGAAGAAGAACTTACTTGCCATTGCTCTTGGTAGCGTGATTGCGCTGACTGCTGGCCCATACTCTATCGCAGCTAACGATGCTGCCGTCCAATCTTCCGCCGACTACTCACAGATCGTCACCAAACGTCAGGTTGTCGACCAACTACTGAACGACGCGGTACAAGCATTCAAATCCCCTGCGCGTATATCGCATGCGGGTTTTACCGCCAAAATGCCGAGCAACATGGAGATTGTTACCGACCGCTTACTAGAAGCCTACAAACTTGAGCCGTACCGTACTGACCTACTGATTTCTGCAGCAAACGCGCAGATCTACAACAAGAATGCAGACCGCGCGATTGAACTGTTTGAACAAGCCCTTTCTGTTGCGCCAGACGATGTGGATTTGCACGCTTACTTAGCGGTATGGCAACGCTTTGAGGGCAACCAAGCGGAATCAGCGAAACACATGGCGACGCTCACTAAGCTCAATGCAGGTAAAGCCGCAGACATCCAACGCATCTTCGACACCGTAGACCGCGTACTTGCAACGCCGCTGAAAGAAAAAGCCGACAAAGGCAAACTGGATGACAAAGGCGCAATCGTCACTTTGGGATACGCGCTGAACCCAGATGGTTCAATGCACCAGATCTTGGTTGAGCGTTTGGAAACCACGCTAGCCATGGCAAAAGCAAACCCAGACGCGTTGATCGTATTAACGGGAGGCGTACCGAAGAACCACAAAACGGAAGGCAAATTAATGGCGGATTGGCTGATTGAAAAAGGCATCAGCAAAGATCGCATCATTGAAGAAAACTACGCCACCAGCACGGTAGGCAACGCCCTATTCAGCAGCTACGCATTGGCGCGTCATAACATTAAACACGCGACCATCATAAGCTCAGCGAGCCACGTGCGCCGTGGTCAAACCTTGTTTGAAATCGCAAGCTGGCAAACTGGCCCGCAAGACATCACTTTTGACACAGTGAGCTATCCAGACAAGCCACTGAAAGACTTAGCCAAAGCCAGCGATGGCGAATTGCTTGGTATCTACCGCGATGCACTGCGTACTTACGGCATGCGGAGCTACCGCTCTTACCCGCTAGAGTCGCGTTAAGTATTCTCGACTCATACCAATCAACAAAGCCTGCGCACTTGCAGGCTTTCTTGTCTTTGTAACGTGGTAAGAACCGCTTAAATTGCTTCGCCGTTTACCGTTACTGCCACATCAATGTTGCCACGAACTGCGTTTGAATATGGGCAAACTTGGTGTGCAATGCGCGTTAGCTCTAGCGCTTGTTCTTGTGGCATGTCTAGCTCTACCGCTAGACTCACTGTTAGTGCAAAGCCGCCGTTGTCGTTCGGACCGATGCCCACTTCTGCCGTTACAGGAGCGCTTTTCAGGTTTACTTTACCTTCACGTGCTACGTGCAAAATCGCGTTAGAAAAACACGCTGAATAGCCCGCCGCAAAAAGCTGTTCTGGGTTAGTTGCTGCGCCTGTGCCGCCCATTTCCTTCGGGTATGACAGCTCTAGATCGAGAAGACCGTCATCAGTTTTTACTTGACCATTACGACCAGCCAAAGCGGTAGCTTGAGTTTTGTATAGAGTAGTCATGCGAGTGTCCTTATTAACTTAAGTTGTGCGCAATTTAATTGCTTGCAATCTTATATCGAAGTAAAGATAGTTTGCAACTATATTGTGCACAATTTATTTTATAACTCTCTTTCTCTGTAAGCAGGTAGGCAACATCAATGAGCCAGTGTTACACCGACAACACCATGACCGACGACGATAAACTCTTACTTGAAAACCAAGTTTGCTTCCCGCTCTACAGCGCAGCAAATGCAGTGATCCGAGCTTACCGCCCGTTGCTGGACGAGCTTGATCTGACTTATTCGCAGTACTTAGTGATGATGGTGCTGTGGGAGAAAGATGGTGCCAGTGTGAAAGAATTGGGGTCACAACTGCATTTGGACTCAGGCACACTCACACCGCTGCTTAAACGTTTAGAAGCAAAAGGCTATGTAGAGCGTGGTCGCAGTGAAACCGATGAGCGCGTTCGCGTACTCAATCTAACCGAGCAAGGTCGTGCCCTTAAAGAGCAAGCTAAGTCGGTGCCAAACGCCATGATGTGTAAAATCACCCTAGAGCTGGATGAAATGATCATGCTGAAGAAGTTGTGTGGCAAAGTGCTCGACAATCTGAGCTAACAAGATAGAAGCATCCGCTTCACCACTTCCTATTAGAAAGAGCCTGCCGAGATGCAGGCTCTTTCGATCTTATTCAGACGATCCACTTAAGGTCATCACCGCTATTCTCTATTGCTACTCTGCCTTCATCTTCAATAAAACCTATCAAAGGAACCCCTCTTACATCGGATTTCCCTATCAAGTGAAATAGGAAATGGCTATCAATAGGATAGTTACAAGCGATTTTCCTTAAACACACTCCGATGAGAATATACTTTCCGAAAGCAACAACAGCTCAGCTTAAAACATTCAAAGGAAAGTAAATTATGATTAATACTCAAATCAAACCATTTGCAGCTACAGCGTACAAAAACGGCGAATTCGTTGAAGTAACAGAACAAGACGTTCTAGGTAAATGGGCAGTATTCTTCTTCTACCCAGCAGACTTTACGTTTGTATGTCCAACAGAACTGGGCGACCTAGCAGACCACTACGAAGAGCTACAAAAACGTGGCGTAGAAGTTTACTCAGTATCAACTGACACACACTTCACTCACAAAGCATGGCACGACAGCTCAGACACAATCGGTAAGATTCAGTACTACATGCTTGGCGACCAAACAGGCAACATCACAAACAACTTCGGTGTGATGCGTGAAGGTCAAGGTCTTGCAGACCGTGCAACGTTCCTAATCGACCCAGAAGGTACTATCCAAGCAATGGAAATCACTGCTGAAGGTATCGGTCGTGACGCAGAAGACCTACTACGCAAAGTGAAAGCAGCTCAATACGTAGCAGCACATCCAGGCGAAGTTTGCCCAGCTAAATGGAAAGAAGGTGAAGAGACACTAGCTCCATCACTAGACCTAGTTGGCAAAATCTAAGCCACTGAAATTTAAGTTCTAATCAGTTCCGATTTCCTTTTTCTGATTAGAACTGAATTAGAGAGCACTTCAGGTTAGATACCTTGACGACCTTCTGCCTGATTTGCTCTCTCCCCCTCAGGTTTTATCTACAGTAACCACTTTTAATATTTTTAGGGTAGTAACAACTATGTTAGACCAAGCGATCCAACAACAACTCAAACAATATCTGGCTAATGTAAAAGAAGAAGTTCGTTTAGTGGTTAGTCTAGATGAAAGCAAAGCATCGAATGACATTTTGTCTCTAGCGAACCAAATCGCAGAGATGAGCGACCTAATCACCGTTGAACGTGACGACAACGCAAGCGCACGTAAACCAGTGATGGCGGTAACTAACCCAGCAAAAGGCACAGCACTACGCTTTGCAGGCTTGCCAATGGGTCACGAATTTACCTCTCTAGTATTGGCACTGCTTCATTCTGGCGGTCACCCAATCAAACTAGAACCAGAAGTGATTGAGCAAATCGCAGCACTAGACAAAGATCTAGACGTAGAAATCTTCATTTCACTTTCGTGTCAAAACTGTCCGGACGTGGTTCAAGCGTTCAACATGATGGCGGCGATCAACCCGAAAGTAAAAGCAACCATGATCGACGGTGGTTTGTTTCAAGATGAAGTGAAACAACGCGACATCATGGCCGTACCAAGCGTATTCGTGAACGGTGAGCTATTCGGTCAAGGCCGTATGTCTCTGACTGAAATCCTAAACAAAGTGGATGACGGCGCGAGCGAGAAAGCCGCGAAAGCACTGAGCGAAAAAGACCCATACGATGTACTTGTTGTCGGCGGTGGTCCTGGTGGTAGCGCAGCTGCACTATACGCTGCTCGTAAAGGTATTCGTACTGGCGTTGTTGCTAAGCGTTTTGGTGGTCAGGTTATGGACACCATGGCAATCGAGAACTTCATTTCGGTAAAACGCACTGAAGGTCCAAAACTGGCAACAGACCTAGCAGAACACCTAAAAGAATACGACGTAGACGTCGTGACTGAGCAACAAGCTGAGAAGCTAATGGGCGCAGCACACACTGAAGATGGCTTGATTCACATCCAACTTGAAAGCGGTGCAACGCTGAAGAGTAAGAGTGTCATCCTAAGCCCTGGTGCACGCTGGCGTGAAATGAACGTTCCGGGTGAGCAAGAGTACCGTAACAAAGGTGTCGCGTACTGCCCACACTGTGACGGTCCACTGTTCAAAGGCAAGAAAACTGCAGTTATCGGTGGTGGTAACTCAGGCATCGAAGCAGCTATCGACCTTGCTGGTATCGTAGAACACGTAACGGTTCTTGAATTCGCAGACGTACTTCGTGCAGACCAAGTGCTTATCGACAAAGCGAACTCACTACCAAACGTAGACATCATCACGATGGCGCAAACAACAGAAGTAGTGGGCGACGGTACTCGCGTAACAAGCTTGAAGTACAAAGACCGCAACACAGACGAAATCAAAGAGATTGAATTGTCAGGTATCTTTGTTCAAATCGGTCTAGTACCGAACACAGAATGGCTAAAAGATTCAGAAGTAGCGCTATCTGAGCGCGGCGAAATCGAAGTCGGCAGCCGTGGCGATACTAGCCTAGAAGGTGTGTTCGCAGCAGGTGACGCAACAACCGTTCCTTACAAACAGATCATCATTGCGATGGGTGAAGGTGCAAAAGCAAGCTTAGGCGCATTTGACTACCTAATCCGTAAGCAAGGTTAATCTCCAATTTCTTGAGCACAAAGCGCACGGTGCTGTGTTTTCTTCCCCGGAAAACCAATCGAGGCACCGTGACAGCGATGAGTAACAAGAAATAAAATCAAAAAACCTAGAAGCCCAAAGACTTTGCCAGCAGGTATTAACTGCTGGCTTTTTTGTTTTTTTTTGGGGGGGGGAAACAAATTATTACTAGAAATAACAGCGTAAAATAAAGCTGCCGAAATACACTTAGGGTGAAACATTGCGGGCTTTAACTCGTTTCTACTGCTTCAAATATCAGGCCTTTTAGCTGACAACGATGGTAAATTTCATACAAACCACCTAATTCATCATTGCAGTAAACACCGCTTCCGTTATTTTCAATCCTGAACAAGCCTCCGGATTTGATTGATTTACTACTCAACACTAATTTTTTAAACCGCTTTACACGACTTGGCTTACCATTAGCTCTTACATTTAACACAGTGCGATCCTTATCAATGGCATCGCAAGTTTTGAGTATGTTTATAGCATACCAACGCTCGCCAGCGACGCGTAATGGCAAAAACTCACAACTGGAATCAAGAGCTTCGTTTATTTGATTATATGCGGACTCAGAACAAGCAAACTCGCCTGCACGCCAGATTGCAAAATCAGGTTTTGTTGTAAGCATGTGGTTATCACTCACCCACTCCAAATCAATAATCATCCAAGTATCAGCGACACGCTCACCACATAACTCCCGCAAATCGCCATCCGAGTATTGTATAGAAATCTCTAGTTGAGTTTCTTGTAAAAAAGGGAAATTCTCAACATCATGATTAAGTGTAAAAACTTTCATCTTTTGCTTACTTAAATCAAACGGTTAACTGGAAGTCCCCATCATGTAACATCTTTCCAATCTTGCACAAGGTTTCAATGATTTCTGTGTGAGCCAACTCTTCAGTGTCAGCTGCCTGACCTTTATAAATGGCGTCTACAAATAAAATCAAAAAAGCCCTTTACCTCAACTTAACTTGAGGTATTAGCATATTCATCGTTGGCTAGAAAATGACAAAAAGGAGCACATCATGATCCAACTAGAACATATTAACTTAGTCGTGAAAGATATCCCTGAAATGCTGAAGTTTTACCAAACTGCATTTCCACATTGGTACGTGCGTGATGAAGGTAAAGGCGAATGGAGTGGCAAACCAAGAAACTGGCTACATTTTGGCGACGAGTATCAATACATAGCCATGAGTGACCATGGCGAAGGAGAAAACCGCGAGTTGAGCGGGCACCAAGTTGGGCTAGCGCATTTTGCTTATGTGACCAACAACGTCGATGCAATCATCAAAAGACTAACCGATGCAGGTTATCCGATTGCCCAACCTGGTGCTGATGAACCATATCGCAAAAATGTGTATTTTGTTGACCCTGCAGGTTTTGAGATTGAATTTGTTGAATACCTGGCGGATGACCCAAAACTTCGTAACCTGACAAGCTAAAAGAGATGTAAATAATAAAACGCCAGCAGATAGTGACTGCTGGCGTTTTATTTTTTATCTATCGGGCTTCTTTATCGCATTAGCGCTGTTTGGCAAAAACCTGAGTCCAGTAATACCCGTAACGTGCAGAGTGATTTTCGACAAGCGACGCGCCCATCTGATCAAAATCCGCACTCATGATATTAAGGCAGTGACCTTCACTCGATAACCAAGCATTAACGACGGCGTTAATGGTGCTTTGCCCTACGGCGACATTCTCACCAATGGCGCTCCAAGCATAGCCCGTTGCGTTAACTCGATCTGACATCTTGCTGCCATCAGAGCCTGTGTGGCTCATGAAATCGCTGTTCGCCATGTCGCTTGAATGTCGATAAGCGGCGCTTTCCAAATCGTAGCTCCAAGTCAGGGTCCCAACAGGTGGCATGGTGGTTGCGCCACACTGTTGTGTAGTAGAGCGAGCACTGTTGACCGCTGCGAGCATCTGCTCGGCAAATGTACCTTGTGACGATGTGGAACCTGTGTTTTGAGAGCCGTTTTCTACAGGTGCTGACGACTCCCCGTCGCCGCCACATGCGCTGAGAAGTAGAGCCAAAACTGGCACTAAGATCTTAGTTGGCATTGTCTTTCCTTTATGAGTGACGAAGAGCAAACTGCGCTTTTCGATAATAACGCACAATAACCTAACAAAAACCGATAAAAGCACCATATGGCTTGGGGTGTTTTAACCAAAGACTCACATGAAGTTTTCAATCACCTTGGTTCGGTTGGTAAATCGGCAACGTTTCAGCCCACGTATGGAATGGCGTTTCATCCATATCCTGTATTGCTTGAGTGATAAAATCGATGAACACCCTCACTCGGGCAGGCACATATTCCCGGTTAGCATAGAGAAGATACACGCCATTTCCTGCTTGACGCATGCTCGGAAATATCGGCACTAAACGCCCTGCTTTGAGCCAATCTCTCGCGATAAAGTGAGGAATCTGAGTTAACCCTAAACCTTCTGCGCAAAGCTCTGCCATGGATTCACCATCATTTACAATGTAGTTTCTTTCGGGGTCATATTCACTCGCACCGTCTGGTTCTGGCATCCGAATCGGCAACAGTTTCCCCGTTTGTTTAAAACGAAAACGAACCCAAGAATGGTCATTGAATACATCCGGGCCACTCGGAACACCATGGCGCGCTAAGTACTCCTGACTGGCACAAATGATAAAATCGATAGGGCTGAGCTGACGCACAATCAATTGACTATCGTGAACGACACCAGAGCGAATCGACACATCAATACCTTGCTCAATAATATCAACGTAGGCGTCATCGTAATGAATATCGATAGTGATGTTAGGGTAGCGGCGACAAAACTCTTTTAATAAAGGACGAATATAGAGGCGACCGTACGAGACTGGCACATTAATCTTAAGCTGCCCTGAAAGCGCATCATTGTGACTTTTTAATGAATCCTCACATGCCGCCAGCTCCTCCAGTACAAACCTAGCAGTATTTGCGTACCTACGACCAGCTTCTGTCAGGCGGCTCTGTCGCGTAGAACGTTGAAAAAGCTGTATACCCAAATCGCTTTCAAGACGATGTATGGCTTTACTCACGGTCGAAGGGTCAGTGCCATACACTTTGGCAGCCGCAGCAAAACTACCGCCATCTAAAGTGGCAATAAAAAATCGTAGGGACCGTATCTTATCCATATAACCAATGAACTCTATTCATGAATTTTATTCACTTTAGTAAAGACCAAGTGGCTCTTCAATCACTAATTAGCCTAAATATAATGGACCTCAATAACTTGATGCTCTGTTAGCGAGGAAAAAACCATGGGTAAAAACGGATTGAAGAATGCACTACAACTATTGATAGCGACACTAGTCCTATTCTTTGGGGTGCTTCAAACAGCACATGCCGCAGATAAACGAATTGGTATTCTGGTTTACGATGGCGTACTGACCTCTGATGTTACTGCGCCTTTAGAGGTCTTTGGCGTCGCAAGTCGTCTCACTTGGTTTAGTGATTATGACGTGCTCACCATTTCCGTCTCCGATCAGAAAACCATCACCACTGAAGAAGGATTAAAAATTGGTGTGGATGCTTGGATTGGTGATCTGCCGGAACTCGACGTATTGGTTTTAACATCCAGCTATGACATGGATGCACTAATCGAAAATAAAGATCTCATTCACTTTATTAGAACTACCTCAAAGGCGGCAGATTGGATGGCAAGTAATTGCTCTGGCGCGTATTTGTTAGCCGAAGCTGGCCTTTTAAACGGCAAAAAAGCAACAACTTGGGCCGGAGGTGAAAACGGCTTTCAAAGAGATTACCCTGCAGTCAAAGTACAAGTCGACCAGAATTTTGTCATTGATGATGGCGTTATCACTTCGAACGGTAGCCTAGTTAGCTATCAAGCTGCTCTTAAGCTACTTCACCTTATGACTTCAGAGTCTAAAGCTCAGGAAGTCGCAGATGCCATCCAGTACTCACGTTTTTCCAACCAACCATTTTAAGCGCGTAAGAAAGTAATCAGAGCCACCCTTCGATATTTCGAAGGTTAACTCTTCGAATTTATCTTCCTAATCGAACAACCCTTTTTATCACTGTAAAAGCGATAAAAAGGGTTGTCGTTCATCTGGCAGACACAACGTGCTCTCCAAACTTTTTATCTTAATGCTATGGAAAAACGTAAACGTTACGAAGCACTGACGAAAGAGCGATACCAAGAGATCTACCGTCTCGCGTATTGGTTATGCAAAGATCACCACCTTGCTCAAGATTTAGCGCAAGAAACCTTTCTGAAAGCGTGGCGATTCTTTGATAAATTAAATGACCCCAACGCCGCGAAGTCTTGGCTCATTACTATTTTGCGTCGTGAGAATGCTCGGCGCTTTGATAGAAAACAGTACGATTTTGTCGACATTGATGAGTGTGCAATACAGACAAAAACCTACCCTGGCAGTGACTACGACATGGCCCAAGATTGGCTTCAAAAACAAATGATGATTCTCGAACCCAAATACCGAGAGCCGTTGCTCTTGAGCTTAGTGGCTGGGTTGAATCATGATGAAATTGCCCAAGCCTTGAGGCTCAACCACAACACAGTGGCGACTCGATTATTCAGAGCGCGTAATCAGATCATCGCACAGAAGGAGAGTCATTAAGACACAAAAAGTAGTCAACCATGTAAACTAACTGGCTATGCTCCGGTCTATTTCATAAGTCGTTACACAACTCGACGCTTTAACGCTTTACATCAAGCGCGACTAGATGAACACTTCTTGTCAAAGTACAATAACAGCCGACATAGAGTAGAGTCAGTAAAACATTATGAGTAACACGACGGCGAAAAAGCCGAATCCCTTATTTGAAATCCTTTTCAACGTATTTATCCCTTCCTTCATTTTGATGAAGTTTAGTGGCGATGAGCATCTAGGGACAGCAATGGCGCTGGTTGTCGCTTTGCTATTTCCTATCATTTATGGCGGTATGGACCTTGTCCGTAACAAGAAATTTAACTTTATTTCTGCTCTGGGCTTTATCAGTGTTCTACTAACTGGTGGCATCGGCTTGTTAGAGCTTGATATACGCTGGTTAGCACTAAAAGAAGCCCTGATTCCTGGCCTGATCGGTTTAGCGGTTTTGGGCTCAACGTTTACCCGCTACCCACTGATGCAGAAGTTAGTACTGAATGACACAGTGTTGAATCTCGCGTTGATTAACCAACGTTTAAAAGAAAATGGTAAAACCGATGCGTTCGAACGTTGCCTTATGTCTTCTAACTACCTGTTTGCAAGTACTTTTGCGTTCTCATCTGCAATGAACTACTTCCTTGCGACTTGGATTGTGACTAGCCCTTCTGGTACTGCTGCCTTTAACGAAGAGTTAGGGAAAATGACGCTGTACAGTTACCCAATGATTGCCATCCCAAGTATGTTGATGATGTTCGGTATTTTTTATTACATTTGGCGTCAAGTACGTGCGATGACATCGCTCGAAACAGAGCAAATCTTCCATCTAAAATAGCCCAATCATTACAAGTAAACCCATAAAAAAGGGAGGATTTTATCCTCCCTTTTCTCAACAGGCTCACTTTAATTCACAGCGTCAAAATGATTTTTCCTGACACTGCTGACGAGCGTCGCTCAACCATTTCAATCGCTGTTTGAAAGTCCTCTAACGGCAGATCATATGCAACGTTTAACTTTATGTCGCTGCTAATAAAATGTTCTAACATTTCAGCGAACACCGTCTTTCTCCCGCCTTTACCTACCGATTCTTCCCAATACCGCAAAAAGAATGTACTAAAGTCGATGTTGTTGGCCTTCATCGATTCAAAAAACTCAGGCGTATAAGGCGTTAACGACAATGTTCCGTAGTTGATGTATTGGCCGTTTTCTTTCAAGGCACGAATGAGATCCGTGCCAGCCTCACCACCTATCGCGTCCAGAGCGACCGTTGGTTGTGGCAGTTGGCGCGTTTGCAGCTGCGCTTGTAAGTCTTTCTTCGCGTCCAACACTGGAATGGTATCGTACGGATACTCGTCTCGCTTTGAGGTCACAGCAATCAGTGCAAAACCCAGTGAATGGGCGAGCTGGGCAAATATCTTACCGATCGCTGACCCTGCTGCATTGATGATCACCACATCGTCTTTGTTCAACTTAGCTACTTTAGTGGTGATCACCCACGCGGTTAACGCGTTGATGTACAACTGACAGGCATAGCCGTTCTCCAAACTCTCAGGTAGCGGAAAAAGATTCTCAGGCGAGGCATCTATGTAGTATTGCCAAGTACCACTCATCGCCACCAACACCTTTTGCCCAACTTGAAGGTCAGTTTGACCGACTGCACTGACTTCCACCACACGCCCAACCGCTTCAAATCCCGGCACGCGAGGTGGTACGTGAACGCGGCGGTATTGCCCAACACCATGAATGGAAAGCAAGTCACTTGGGTTAATGTTTGTAGCTTCGAGTCTCACCCGAACCTTGCCCTGAGCAAGCGGATTGAGGGGCTCTTTTTCCAACGACAGCGATGTTTGGGGTTGACCAAAACAGAATTGATTCACTCGAGTATTTATCGTTGGTGCCATTGTTATTCATACCATGTAATTGAAATTAAAAAAGAAAGTTTCGTAACTTCTACTCAAAAACATTAAGTGAAGTCGAAGCTCTGTATTTCTACCTGCGCGATGCGCCGTTCACTCTAAACTGTTGTGGCGTCATATCAAAATAGGCTTTAAATGCTTTGATGTAGGATGAGTCGTTTTGATAACCCACTAGGTCTGCAATGGCTTGGATTGACAACGATTCATCTAACAAAGAAAGCGAGTAAATTAGCCGAATTTGTTGCCGCCAAAGCAGAAATGAAGTGTTGAATTCCTTGGCGAACAACCGTGATAAAGTACGCTCCGATGCCCCAATTTTCTCCCCCCACTCTTTTAGCGAACAGCTTAACGCGGGCTCGTCAGTCAATTGCTCGAAAATCAGTTTTAGTCGTCTGTCTTGTGGCAGCAATAACTGAAATGTCTGCACGTTGCTTTTCAAAATTTGATCATGCAACACCGCCAGCAAATGCAGCACTTCTTCGTGGCTTGTCTCACCTTCACACTGTCTGCGGATCTCTTGTAAAAGCTCATTTAAAAACGACGTTAAAGCAATGGTTCTCACTTGTGGCTCGTACGTTGCGCCAAACTCAGGGTTGAGGTAAATGCCAACAAATATCGTGTTGCTTAGAGCAATCGACTCGTGTTGAACACCCGCAGGAACAAATAACGCAGAAGTGTGCGGAACCAAATGCTGATAATGCTCCGTTTGCGTTTGCAATAACCCTTTGATAGGAAAGATGATTTGATGCCAAGTGTGTCGATGCAGCGCATCAATGTAACCTTTTGGCATGTCGATGGTTTTCACTAAAACAGGAGAATGGGAATTCGCGGCCATCATCTCATTGGAGGTGACGACGCCTGACTTCGAATCAATTTGGCGAGTTAGCATTGTTAGTTGTCTTTTCATCCCTATACCGACACAAGTTTACTAGGCTATCATGCTCCGCATCGCGAATGAAGGTAAACACTTTATCTCTCATTCAAATAATAAGGAGGTTATATGAAGAAAATCGGCGTCGTAAAAGCTGTGCTAGCAGGGAAAACCGTCCCTTATGCTCATGGAGCGCAAAGCGCAATCAACAAACAAGTGCAGCCTGAGCGCCAGCATGCAACAGAGCTCGGTTTTATCAGTGATGAGCAAGGTGATCCACGCTTTCATGGTGGCATTCAAAAAGCGCTTCATATTTACCCAAGCGAGCACTACCCAATCTGGCAACAAGAATTAGGCGAAAGAACCATTTTCCAATCCGCCGGCGGCTTTGGCGAAAACATCAGCTCCGAAGGCGTAACCGAATCCACGATTTGCTTGAAAGATAAAATTCGCATCGGCTCAACACTACTGGAAGTGTCGCAAGGTCGCATGCCTTGTTGGAAACTTAACGTACGCTTTGACCAACACGATATGGCGAGAAGACTGCAAGATACGCTTCGAACAGGCTGGTATTTCCGAGTGTTGGAAGAAGGCGATATCGGTGCAGGTGACGAGATTATTCTGTGCGAAAGACCTTATCCAGAATGGCCACTGGCTCGCATCATGGGCGCGGTTTTCACTGGCTGTTTAGATAGAAAAGAACTCACTAAGCTGTCTGAGCTGCCGTTAGTCGAGTCTTGGGGCAAGCTGGTCGAGCGCCGTCTAGAAACTGGTGAAGTCGAAGATTGGGAAATGCGCTTGATTGGCCCAACTGCCGTTAATACTCAAAAGTAAAATTTGTAAGCCACGCTCTGAACCGACTATGCCGTCAAGAGCGTGTTTTTTGTTTTACTTCGCACTCGGGGCTGGGCGTTTCGACTTACCTTGAAACTGCTTAATGCTCTTCTTAGCATGAGTTCGACGGTTGGCTTTTTTATCACGTGGCGCGCGTTTGCTCTCGCCAGTTGATGGCTTATCCGTTACTGGAAAACCTGCCATATCTTGCACTGGTAATGCACGTTGAGTCAGGTGACGAATCGCGCTTAGTGCGTCCATTTCACCATGACAAACCAATGACACCGCCACACCTTGTTCGCCTGCGCGAGCGGTGCGTCCTACCCGGTGAACATAGGTTTCTGCATGCATTGGCAGTTCAAAGTTGATCACTACAGGCAATTGCTCAATGTGAATGCCGCGCGCTAGTAGATCGGTGGCAATCAACACCTGAATTTGCCCAGATTTAAACTGCGCCAGTGCTTCTTCTCGCTCATCTTGACTCTTATTGCCATGCAGCGCATTGGTTGAGATGCCCGCTTTATTCAGCTTCTTCGCTAAGCCATCGGCGTTCTCTTTCGCACCAATAAAGACTAATGCCTGAGTCCACGCGTTTTTTTGAATCAGTTCAATCAATGCCTTGGTTTTACTGCCTTTGTTAACGAGGTACAGCGTTTCAGCAATATCTTGGTTGGTGCTGTTTTCTTGATGCGCTGCAACTTGCTTTGGTGCCGGCATAAGCAGCTTCGCTTTACCCTTCAACTCATCTGAAAACGTTGCCGAGAACATCGCGGTTTGACGCTGGTTTGAAATAAGCCCCGCAATATTTTGTACGTCAGGCCAAAAGCCCATATCCAACAGACGATCCGCTTCATCCAACACTAGGTAATGGATATTGCTTAAGTCTAAACCGTTGTTTGCCAGATCAACCAAACGACCTGTCGTCGCGACAAGGATATGAGGATTTGTCGCTAGCGCCTGCTGTTGTTGCTCTTTATCAACGCCGCCACACAAACACACTGTGTTGAGGTCAAGAGCTTGACCAACTTGGTTAATTGCTTCACTCACTTGCATTGCCAGCTCACGCGTTGGCACAAGAATCAGCGCTTTTTGCTCTGGATTGACACTCAGCTTTTCCAACAAAGGCAAACCATAAGCAAGGGTTTTGCCGCTGCCTGTATTTGCCAAAGCCAATAGATCTTGACCAGCCAACAGCTCAGGAATGGCCAACGCTTGAATATCGGTCGGTCTCTTGAAGTCTTTTGGCAGTGCGTGAATCAGCTCAGAACTCAATGAGAGAGTAGAAAATGGCATTAACGAAAACCTTGTACTTTGGGTTGAAGAAGCAATAAAAATAATGAAGATGCGGTAAAACGCAGGCGCGGACTTTACCACAATCTGCTAGGTGAACCATCCTATTTTAGGCGCTTAAACCAAGCGGCGCCTATGCAAATCGTCAGAAAACTAAAAAGCGCAAAAAAGCCGTTAGTCTGTACTGCCACAGAGCTAACGGCTAAAAACCCTTGAAGAGAACGCTTCGTCAGCCTTTCACTGCGGCTGAAAAGAAATGTGCAGTTTATTAAAGCACAGCTTTACGATTCGGTAAGAACACCTCACCCAACATACAACGAACCGAGCCACCACCAATAGATTCTATGGTAGAAACGTCGAATGGCAGCAATTTACCGTGCGTTGCCAATTGCTTTCTTTGTGCAGGTGAGAATGCATCGTACGCCGATTGCGACATCGCAATCACCTTGTCGCCGTTGATCGTTTCCAGTTGCAGAATGTTACCGCAGAACTGGTTCATCTGATCAAGCGAAATTGAGATGACTTGCTTGTCTTTGGCGAGTGACTTCATTACAAAACGACGCTCAAATTCTGGGATCACTTCGTCACAAATCACGCAAAACTGTTCGCCAACCGCCATCATCACATTGGTGTGATAAATCGGCGCACCAGACGGCAAACGAGTTTGGAAAGAAATCACTCGTTCATAGCCAATACGATCGGCGTAATCTTCTAAAACCAGACGATCACAACGTTGTGAGAGTGCGGCGTAGACCGTTTTATTTAGGTGGTCAAACACCATCACACCCGTGCTTTCTAAATACGCTTGCTCGTCAAGATATTCAGTTAGACTGCTGCGTCGATGAACTTCTCGCCCTGCTTGCGCTAGTGCTGCTACAAGCGCATCGGGACGTACTTCTTTTTGACGGTTTTCACAGGCCATTGGAAAGGTGTACAACGTGCCATCTGGCGTAGTGCTAAACCAATTGTTTGGAAATACCGCGTCTGGCGTCGCAACATCTGAAGTTGGATAATCAAACTCAACAACTTGAACGCCCTCTTGACGCAGCGTTGCAACCATACTCGCGAACTCGGCCATTACTCGACGTGAGACTTCTTCTTGGCTGAGTGACACTTTATGTTGGAACTCATTATCTTGTGCGGTTTCTTCATTAAAACGAAACTCTTTCGGTGGCACCATCACTACGCAGTTTGCGGTTTGGCGCTGAGCACTTTGCGTGCTTTCTTCTTTCCCATTAGCAAATTGGGTCACTGATTCGTGTAATAGCATCCAATACATTCCTTATCACTAGAATGAGGAGATTGTAAATTTATTGTTAACTTCAGTTTTGCTGTTTTGACAATTAATTTAATTGCCCAAAAGTAATTTTTGCTGCATTAAGTTCATTTTTCCCTAAATTTTATTGTCACTTTGCAGGTTTAAGCTTTTATTGCACCGTGATGAACATGATAAGAATTCATCATAAGAATCAGAACCATAGACAACCACACCCATAACCAACTAGTTACATTTAAAACACAATCGGTTAGACTATTTTTTCGCCCCTCTCGTCAATCCGTCTGCTTTCTCGAGAGCAGCCAAAAACCCTTATACACGCGGCTTCGTCCAAAGCTGCGTGAATCGATGGATTTAGCCACCCCAAATGGCACTGTTTTAACTTTAGGATGAGTTATGTTTAAACGATTTGAAGGCTTTACAGAGCCGTTCCCCAAATCTACACCGGATCAGCCTCCTTCAGGGATGTTCGCTTTTCTGCGTTATTACACTCGTGGTTATGAAAAGCCTTTGATCATCATGTCTTTGATGGCCACAATTGTGGCTGTTGTTGAGGTAATGTTGTTTGGCGCCATGGGACAATTGGTTGATTGGTTGTCTACCAGCAATCCAGAAACGTTCTTACAAGACAACAAATCGGATTTGATTTTCTACGGAGCCTTATTGCTGGTTGTCATGCCTATATTGGTGATCTTGTATTCGTTGCTCGTTCACCAAACATTATTGGGCAACTATCCAATGTCTATCCGCTGGCTTGCACACCGGTATTTGCTCAATCAAAGCTTAAACTTCTATCAAGATGATTTTGCAGGCCGAGTTGCAACTAAAGTCATGCAAACCTCATTAGCTGTGCGCGAAACCGTGATGAAAGCTATGGATGTATTTGTTTATGTTACGGTTTACTTCACCAGTATGATCATTATGTTAGCGACGGCAGACTGGCGTTTGATGATCCCAATGATCGTCTGGCTACTCGCTTACATCGCTATCCAAATCTATTTTGTCCCTAAGCTCAAAGACGTCGCTTCAGCGCAGGCCGATGCACGTTCGACAATGACAGGGCGTATCGTCGACAGTTATACCAATATTCAAACCGTCAAACTGTTTTCTCATAGCCAGCGCGAAACCCAATATGCCGAGCAAGGCATGAAAGGATTTTTAAATACGGTCTATCGTCAAATGCGCCTAGTGACCGGCTTCGACGTCGCTGTAGAGATCTCAAACTATATTTTGGTCTTTTCCGTTGCTGCTTTATCGATTTACCTGTGGTTGGATAGTGCCATCAGCGTTGGCGCGATTGCGATTGCTGTTAGTCTTGCATTGCGCGTAAACGGTATGTCGATGTGGATTATGTGGGAAGTTGGCGCCCTCTTTGAAAACATGGGAACCGTTGTCGATGGAATGAAAACGCTTTCTAAGCCTATTGATATTAAAGATAAACCAGGCGCAAAAGACTTGGTTGTCACTGAAGGAGGCATTCACTTTGATAACGTAAGCTTCCATTACGGCGAGAACAAAGGCGTAATTAGCCATCTCGATCTCAACATCAAACCAGGAGAGAAAGTAGGCTTGGTTGGGCGCTCCGGCGCCGGGAAATCGACTTTGGTGAACTTGTTACTTCGTTTCCACGATGTCGAAGACGGCAGCATTAAGATCGATGGACAGAACATCTCAGAAGTCACACAAGACTCTTTGCGTTCAAAGATCGGTATGGTGACCCAAGATACTTCTCTGCTACACCGTTCAATTCGTGACAATATTTTGTATGGCAATCCAGATGCGACAGAAGAAGATTTGCTGAAAGCCACTAAGCAAGCGCATGCCCATGAGTTTATCGAAACTCTGACCGACCCATTTGGTAATGTCGGATACGATGCGCAAGTTGGTGAACGTGGTGTGAAACTGTCTGGCGGCCAACGTCAGCGTATCGCAATATCTCGTGTGCTACTCAAAGACGCACCATTGCTGGTATTGGATGAAGCAACATCGGCTCTGGATTCAGAAGTCGAAGCGGCGATTCAGGAAAGCTTGAATGAATTAATGCAAGGGAAAACGGTTATTGCTATCGCTCACCGATTATCGACCATCGCACAAATGGATCGCCTCATCGTGCTAGATAAAGGCAGCATCGTTGAACAAGGTTCTCATCAAGAACTCATTGCGAATAACGGCATTTACGCCCAGCTTTGGGCGCATCAAACTGGCGGATTTATCGCTGAAGAACTAGACAATCAACACGCTTCTTAACGAGTGATAAGCTCAATAAAAACGGCGCTTTAAGCGCCGTTTTTTATTTTAATCCATGGCTAGATGCTCATATAGCCATTGTGGTTTCTCATATATGAAACACTCTCCATGATAAAGCTCACACTTTTTCTGCTAATATACCGCCTCGTTGCGTATCCATTGCAATGAACACAATACAGAGTATTGAGCCGTCTTCATTTGTCATTTCACTTTTTGAGAAACAGCTATACTCAATAGATGGCTTAGTTATTATATTAACAATAAGGTAATTAGCTTATGTGTAAATGTGGTTCAATGCAGATCGTACAACTCAAACCAAGTTGGGCTGACAAGCTATTCGGCTACTCAGAAAGATGGAAATGCCAACTTTGTTGTAAGATCTACCGCATCTAAAATTAAAAATAGAATCTTAGTTTTTCTAAGAAAAAGCAGTGGCCCGACAATGATTGTCGGGTTTTGTTTTTCTGTACATCCATTTTTATCCCTTCGCAACACGGTCACTCATCACGGCAAAACCTAGCATCTCAATGTGACTTAGGTATAGAATCAGGCCCACTTATTCTTTCCGATATTCACATATAACTGGTCACTATGAACAAAAGTTTGCTAACGAATGTCCTCGCTATCGCTTTGATGGCTGGAGGTCATCAATTACAAAACGACTATCTTTGGTATGCGGGGCTATTTGCGTTCTCAGGCGCCATCACCAACTGGCTTGCCATCCATATGCTGTTTGAGAAAGTGCCTGGATTATACGGTTCTGGCGTGATCCCCGCGCGATTTGAAGAGTTTAAACTGGCTATCAAAAACCTGATGATGGAACAGTTTTTTACTGAAGCGAACATTGACCGATTCTTGAATAAAGAAATGGCGGGCGGTGTGAACATCGATCTTCAACCAGTAATTGAGAAAGTAGATTTAAATCCAGCATTTGATTCCCTAGTGGAAGTAATTGAAGGCTCTCAGTTTGGTGGCATGCTAGCGATGTTTGGCGGCTCGGAAGCGCTACAACCCATGCGCCAACCTTTCGTCGAAAAGATGCAAGAATCCATCATTGAGTTGAGCAAGAGCGATAACATCAAAGAAGCACTGAAAGAGCAATTCGAATCTCCTGCAATGATGGATGAGATAAAGCAGAACATTGAAGGTATCATCGATCAACGTTTAAGCGAATTAACACCGGCATTAGTTAAAGAAATGGTGCAAAAGATGATCAAACAACACCTTGGCTGGCTAGTCGTTTGGGGCGGTGTTTTTGGTGGTTTAATTGGCGTTATCAGCACCTTTATCGGGGCATAATCGCTCACCGATTTATTAAAAAAGTAATATACCAAGCCACGCTAAATAAGGAGGATCAACACATGCCTCGCCTAACCAAGGAGCTCGGGATTAACACCAAATCCCGTTTTATGTTCTTCTATGACCACTTCACTACGAGTTTGAATCACGCCCGGAAGCGTGCCTAACTTGCTCGACATAAACTCCTGATACGCTTTCATGCTCTTAACACGAACTTTTATCATGGTATCGAAATCTCCAGAGAGCGAGTAGCACTCTTCAATTTCAGGCATCAATTCCACCGCTTTCGCAAACTTTTCAAAAATAGAAAAACTGGTTTGGTCTAAACGAATATGGATGAATACTTGCACATCCAGCCCCAACTTTTCCGCATTCAACTCCGCATGGTAACCATTGATATACCCTTCTTTTTCTAGTCGCTTTACACGGTCAGAACATGGAGAAGTCGTTAAGTTAATCAGCTTTGCTAGTTCTACAACTGGAATTCTGCCTCTCGAATGAAGCACTCTCAAAATATGTAAATCAATCCGGTCCAATTGATAACTCATTAACCCACTTCCTTGTAACCACTTAGAAAGCATCACATTAATCGTTGCTCAAACAATTGCAAACCATCAAATGCACAGCATGTGAAATTCAGCAGAGAATAACCAGAAAACAACGAAGGAGGGAAAGAGCTATGATTATTGCCGCTCACTTAGTAACCGTGATATGAAGAGAAAAAGCAACCTAGCGGCTCCCGCGGAGTCGCAAATTTGAAAGCGCATGACACGCCTGTATAGATATGTCGTTCGGGCAACACTGCCCTATTTAACCATTAATCATGGCTATCACTCAGAATTAGAGTGCGGCCGATGTATGCCGTGTAGGATGTGGAACAACCTCTCCAATTGCACGATGATTACAACAACGGCAGTAGTATTGAGGCTCCATCTCGTAATAATGTTCACCTGATACAAATTTCGCCATCAGCTGTGTAAAACTCACCATTTTGCCTGTTAACGACTCAACAGACTGAGGCTCGCAACGCTTCATAATCACTTTATGTTGCGTTGATTTTCTACAAGCTGCGCAATATATATCCGGCATTTCTCTTCTCCCTACTTTTCGTCCTACTGACAATTGACATATTTTGTTCAAAATAATTCCACAATTAAAAAGCTCCTTTAATTTTTTGTGCCCTATCTTCAAAAAATTGAACGAAAGTATCAAAAAACTGAGACATTGGTCAGACCTCAACTTTTGTACCATCAATATGAGCAAACGTGCTTATGTGTGTAATAATACGACACATTACACATAAGCAATTGTTCGGGCTTATTATTTAGTAAGGCGCATGACAACTACACGCCTGGCTAGATCGAGCTTTCGAGACGCCTTGTTATCTCGATTTACCCCGCAAACCAGTTGCTAGCAGCTATAGCCGTCTCATCAAGGAAGAAATGCATGACGATACAACCGATTCTCACTACCGAAAGACTCGTCCTCCGACCATTCAATATCGATGACTGCCAACAAGTGGCTTTACTCGCTGGAGATAAGCGAATTGCCGACATGACAGCAAACATCCCTCATCCTTATGAGCGACCGATGGCGCAAGCATGGATAGATAGGCACGATCCGATGTATCAGCAGCATCAAGGCGTGGCGTACGCTATTACCTTGCGAAACACCGGGGAGTTACTTGGTGCAGTGAGTTTACCGCGTATCGAAGAGGGCTACGGTACATTAGGCTACTGGGTTGGCGTGCCACATTGGGGGAAAGGCTATGCATTCGAGGCCTCCAAAGCCTTACTCGAATTTGCTCGAATGCACTTTGAGTTAAACGGAATAACCGTGATGCATTTGGTGGACAATCAGCGTTCTAAATCGGTGATCCAAAAACTAAATATCCCTTACATCGGTGACAAAACATTGCGCATGCAAGGCAAAGAACGAAAGGTTTGTGTCTACCAACTCACGTTCGTCGCTTCTGAATAAAGTCGAGGAATATGTCGGATGATCATCCATGAAACTTCACAAAATCTGCCCAAGAACAACCCTTTCTTGCTAGGAACTGTATTGTTGTCGCTGTTCTATTTTTCCTACCTAGCAGACAAGATCGTCGAGTTTGGACTCGTAGCACTCACAATAATAGGATTGAAACTGCTCTCAACGTACTTCACGCGCCGCGCGTTCAATCCTAAAACGCTAGTTATCGATGCAAGCACCAACACCTTGAAGTACCGCCAGGGCTCAACGGTTTACTTCCGTCTACCTCTTGATGACATTGTCAAAGTCCAAATACAGAAAGAGTTCTTCTCTAGCAAAAGTTTGATGCTCTACACAGTCAACGACGCTTACCAAGTGCCGAATTCAGACAATTTCGATTCTCTACAGTTAAAGGATTTAATGAAACAACTTGAAGAGAGAATTGATGATCAATCTCGCTAAAACGAAAAGAGAAGACATTCTAGAATGTTGCCAATTTGGTCTCTAAATAGAAAGACAAAAAAGCCAGCAATAACGCTGGCTTTTCTCTGTGTTAGTCTTGTGCGACTTTCACGCGAATTTTGCTTTTTTCTACGTTCGTCAAATTCAGTGCTTCAAGAGCAGAAATGGCTTCTGCTTCGTCCGGCATGATGACAAAACCGAAGCCTTTCGACAAACCCGTGTCTTGATCAAGCACTAGCGAACACAGTTCTACTTTGCCGTACGCTGAGAATAATTTGCGGATATCTTGCTCGGTCATGTGACGAGCCAAGTTTCTTACTAAAAGTTTCATAATGAACCTAGTTGGTTTGATAACGGTTCGATTCTCTCAGTTTCTCTCTGGCAAACCAAGTGAATAATATGACGGCGTTGACTAGATCATTCTAAGTACATCTGTTTAAATGATTTTCCGTTCATTTTTCACCCATAGGAGAGTCGGCATGGAAACGAAACGTCTCAAACTCATCCCTGCTTGTTTAGAACGAGCCGAAGAGGCGCATCAAGCTGTCGTTCGCAGCCAAAAGACTCTCGAAGTCTATCTGCCGTGGGTGCCTCATGTGCTGACATTAGAAGCGATGATAGAAGGGACAGAGAAAGCCATCGCAAACTTTGAAAACTTCGAAGAAGAGCTGCGTTACTACATCATTGAAAAGGAAAGCGATCGCTTACTGGGTGCGGTCGGCTTGATGATTCGAGATCCCGACGTACCATCCTTTGAGATAGGTTATTGGTTAGATAATGCTGCCGTTGGCAATGGTTATGTTGCCGAGGCTGTGCTCGAAGTTGAGCGCTATGCGTTTGATGACTTGGGCGCCAAGAGAATCGCAATTCATGCTGATAGCACCAACCAAAAGAGCTGGGCTGTAGCCGAACGCTGTGGTTATGAGTTCGAAGGAGAGCTCAGAAACGAACGTCTGACTACATCGGGAGAGTTGAGTAACACCGTTATTTACGCCAAAATTCGTCGCGACTAACACTCCAATCTAACCGAGCAATGCTAAGCTTTGATCTCAAGCTACCACCATTAACGTTAATTAAGTTTCAGATAAAACAAAGCCCGCTAAAATAGCGGGCTTTGTGTTCATATACGGGAAGTTACTAGTCTAGTTCAACCAGTTTTTTCTCGAACGACTGGTGTTGGTCTAACACGTCTTGCGCAGCACCGCCCGTTGCTTTACTTACCACAATGATAGCAAGCGTAGAGAAGATGATGCCCGGTACGATTTCGTACACATCAAACCAACCGCCAGTTAGCTGCTTCCAAACCACGATAGTGATACCACCAACAAGAATACCTGCTAACGCGCCGTTACGGTTCATACCGCTCCAGTAAAGGCTAAGTACAACCGCAGGACCAAATGCCGCACCAAAACCAGCCCAAGCGTAAGATACAAGACCAAGTACTGAGCTATCAGGCGTCATCGCTAGGAATAGCGCAACAAGCGAAATAACGATAACACCGATACGACCAATCATTACGATTTCTTCAGAAGACGCTTCTGGCTTGAATACTTGCTTGTAGAAGTCTTCTGCAAGCGCTGAAGATGAAACAAGGAGCTGTGAGTCAGCGGTACTCATTACCGCCGCTAGGATTGCTGCTAACAACATACCCGCAACGACAGGGTGGAATACTGCGTTAACCAATAGCATGAAGATCTTCTCACCGTCTTCTAGTTGAGTACCCGGATGACCCGTAACCCAAACCAGACCAACAAGACCAACAAGCATTGCACCGACCATAGATAGTGCCGTCCAAATCACTGCGATACGACGTGCAGTCGTTAGATCTTTGTTTGAACGAGACGCTTTAAAACGCGCTAGGATGTGTGGCTGACCAAAGTAACCAAGGCCCCACGCCGCTAGAGAGATAATAGCAATCGCAGATAATGGTTCGCCTTTCGCGTCATTCCATAGCGTTGCAAGTTCTGGGTTGATGTCATGTAGATCAGAACTTAGCTGACCTAAACCACCGTCCATTACTGCTATAGGAACAATCATTAGTGCAGCCGCCATTAGCAGACCTTGCACTAAGTCAGTCCAAGATACCGCTAGGAAACCACCGAATAGTGTGTAAGAAACGACACACACCGTACCGATGATAACAGCGTAGGTATAATCTAGACCGAATACCGTCTCAAACAGTTTGCCCCCTGCGACCAAACCTGAGCTGGTGTAGAAAAGGAAAAATAGAAGAATGAAAAACGCAGAGATTGTCTGAATCAGCTTCGACTTATCGTTGAAGCGACGTGACAGGAACTCTGGCAACGTTAGCGCGTCAGTTTGGATACTGTAGGTACGAAGGCGTTTTGCACTGATGAGCCAGTTTGCCCATGTACCAAGAAGTAGACCGCCGGCTAACCAGAAGGCCTCGATACCCGCAGCGTACGCATAGCCAGGCAAGCCTAGCAGCAGCCAACCACTCATGTCTGAAGCACCTGCAGATAATGCAGCAGGCCACGGACCTAGGCTACGGCCACCTAGGAAGTAGTCAGATGAATTGGAAGTCCTCTTATACGCGTAAACGCCAATAGCAACCATAATCAGTAAATACGCCACAAAAGTGGACGTGATAGCAAAGCTATTTTCTATCATTAGATAGTCCTCGTTATAATTATTTCCTTCCTTGCCTGCCCTGATATTTTACCGTCTCAGCAATACATCAGAGTATAAAAAACCAATCTGGACCGGCTCTCAGTCCAGTTACTCCAGATTGGCATTACAAGTCAGGTTAGTGAGTTTCGTTCCCCAACTCGAGTAGAGTTGCGTTACCACCCACCGCGGTAATATTTATCGTTCGAGTGCGCTCAGTAATGAAACGCAACGAGAGATGAGGATCATGAGCCAATTTCGGTGACTCTAAATCCGTTTCAGAAACTAAGCCGACGATTGCACCGTCACGCTTAGCTAGTTGAAGATTGAGCGCATGCTCAACCTGTGAACGCCCAACATAACCCACACTACGTACATCGTTCTCAAGCAACGGGGCAGACGCATCGTACGCAACAACCTGGACTAAGTTAGATGGGAAGTTTGCCAACGCTACAGCTTGCTTAACCAATTGGTTTAGCTCTGCATTGTCACTGCAAACGACCACACTGTTGCCTGCAATTAAGGCACAGGTGATCATCGCAAAAGCACTGTATAACGCATTATCAGCAGGCTCGATGTTGTTTTCACAAATCACCAAAGCCACACCGCGTCCTGCGGCATACAGTTCGTTAGTTTCCCCTGTAGGGCCAACTAACTGGTGAGTTTCTGCAAGAAGAGCTGATGCTTGTTGCAAGTGGTAAGAAACCACTTTGGCAACGGTAGACTGCTGCCCTTCTAGTGCAGATTTAAATGCCAGAACATGCTCGCATTTGTAATCAAAATCAGTCAGATTCCACTGCTCCCACGCAGAGAATGCATCTTTAAAATAGGTGATCTGATGAACCATAATGCGACTCCTTATGCGTTTTCTGCTTGAACAAGAAGATGTTGAGTAAAGCGGAATAGGTAGTGTGGACCACCAGCTTTTGGGCCAGTACCCGACAAGCCTTGACCACCAAACGGCTGTACACCAACCACAGCGCCAACTTGGTCTCGGTTGATGTAGCAGTTACCTACTCGAGCATGCTTCTCAATCCAACGGTACGTGGTTTCGTTACGGCTATGGATACCCATCGTCAAGCCAAAACCCGTTTTGTTGATCTGCGCAACCACGTTCGGTAATTCAGACGCTTTAAAGCGAACAATGTGCAATATTGGACCAAATTGTTCTTCTTTCAGCACATCGATGCCCGAGATTTCAAACGCACTTGGTGAGACAAAGTCACCATGCTGGCACGATTCATCCAGCTGTAGCTGAGCGACTTTAGTCTGTGTTTTGCTCATTTGCTCAAGGTGAGCGAGGAGTTTTTGTTTTGCATTGCTGTCGATAACCGGACCAACATCTGTTTTGTGTAGGTAAGGTAAACCAACATGCAGTTCATTCATCGCACCCTGAATCAGGTTGATCATACGGTCTGCTACATCTTCTTGTACAAATAGAACACGAAGGGCAGAACAACGCTGACCAGCAGATGCAAACGCCGAACGAATCACATCACGCACCACCTGCTCTGGCAATGCAGTACTGTCCACAATCATTGCGTTTTGGCCACCTGTTTCCGCAATAAACGGAACCGGTTTCGCGCTGCGCTCCGCAAGCGTAACGTTAATGCGTTGCGCCGTTGCCGTTGAGCCAGTGAATGCCACACCAGCAATAGCATCATGAGAAGTCAGTGCATGACCAATCTCAGCGCCGCGACCAGTAAGTAACTGAATCACACCTGCAGGGAAGCCAGCATCAAGCATTAGTTCAATAGCGCGAGCGGCAATTAAGCTTGTTTGCTCAGCAGGTTTTGCAACCACTGTGTTACCCGCAATCAGTGCTGCCGTCACCTGACCAAGGAAGATAGCCAACGGGAAGTTCCAAGGGCTGATACACACAAACACACCAAGACCTTCACGGCTAGAAATGCGTTTCACACCATCAAAGCCTTCTAGCTCAAATGGCTGTAGGTTTTGCGCTTGTTTCGCGTAATAACGACAGAAATCCACCGCTTCACGAACTTCATCAATGCTATCGTGAATCGTTTTACCCGCTTCTTTGTGACAAATCGCCACCAGCTCAGCCAGGTTTTCTTCCATTAAGTCAGCAAGCTTTTCTAAACAAGCCGCTTTTTGCTCAACAGGAACGGTTTTCCAATCAGAGAAAGCAGTTTGCGCCGCATCAATTGCAGCGGAAACGTGATCAAGAGTTGCAAATGCCACTTTGCCGACTTCAATTCGGCGATCGTATGGTGCGGTGATGATCTCAGCCGCATTTTCCTTGATCATACTTTCGGCAAAGCGTTCACCATTGATCATCGGGCCTGCAACCCACTGGTTGTCCATGAAGCTTTCGACCTGAGCTTCAAATGGCTTCGCTTCACTGTCGATGTCGATGTTGACGCCATATGAGTTCTTACGCTCAGGGAAAATATCGGCAGGCAATGGAATTTTGTCGTTGTGTAGCGTGTCAAAACCCGTCAACACATCCACAGGGTGATGGGTCAACTCATAAATCGGACAACGCGCATCAACTAGACGGTGTACAAACGAGCTGTTCGCACCATTTTCAAGCAGACGACGAACCAAGTACGGAAGAAGATCAGCATGGCTACCGACAGGAGCATAAATACGTACTGGCTGACCGTACATTTTCATAACATGGTTATACAGTGAATCACCCATACCATGCAGGCGCTGGAACTCGTATTCTTTGTGCTCCGCCATGACAGCAATTGCCGTAACTGTGTGAGCATTGTGGCTTGCAAATTGTGGGTAGATATTACCGCGAACACCTTCGCTAAGTAGGAAACGAGCACAAGCTAGGTATGCAACGTCCGTCGCTTCTTTGCGAGTGTATACTGGGTAGTTTGCATAACCCGCTTGTTGAGACCACTTGATTTCGCTGTCCCAGTACGCGCCTTTAACCAAACGCAGAGGAATAACGTCACCTTGCTCTTTTGCGAGTGCATTTAGCCACACCAAGACTGGTAGCGCACGTTTTGAGTAGGCTTGAATAACCAAACCAAACTTGCCCCAACCTTTCACAAGATCGCTACGGTACACTTTCTCAAATAGCTTCAGGGAAAGCTCAAGGCGATCCGCTTCTTCTGCATCGATTGTGATTGCAACGTCGACTTCAATTGCACGTTTCAATAGCTGCATTAGTGAGTCATACAACTCTGTCATTACACGTTCTTCATTTGCGACTTCGTAGCGCGGGTGTAATGCAGAAAGCTTGATGGAAATCGAAGGCGCTGGACTAGTGTCGCTACCGTAAGTCTCGCGACCCACCGCTTCGATCGCCATTAGGTAATCTTTGAAGTACTTGTTCGCGTCCGCTGTAGTTAACGCCGCCTCACCCAACATATCAAACGAGTAGGTGAAACCTTTGTCGCGCATTGGGCGACCGTTCTTCTGCGCTTCTTCGATCGTACGACCACGAACAAACTGGTGACCCATGATCTTCATTGCCTGATACATGGCTTTACGAATCACGGGCTCAGAGAATTTATTTACCAGACGGTTTACAGCCTGACCTGGGCTCTGGGTGCCTTGCTCACCAAGACCAACCACTTTACCTGTTAGCATAAGGCCCCATGTTGATGCGTTAACAAACACAGAGTCAGAGTTTTTCAGGTGAGATTTCCAGTCTGCGACACTCAACTTATCTTTAATCAAAGAATCTGCTGTCGCGGCATCTGGGATGCGCATTAATGCTTCTGCAAGACACATCAGCAAGATACCTTCTTGAGTATCTAAGCTGTATTCCAGCAATAAAGCATCAATCATCTGGATTGACTTCTTATCGGCACGAATGGCTTCGATAAGGTGGGTCGTTTGGGTAGTGATCGCCGATTTTTCATCCTCTGTCGGCGTCGCTAGTGGCAATAGTTGCTCTAGCCATTGAGACTCGTCCACCATATATAATGGCGAGATCAGTGACCACAACTTATCAAGCGGCTGCCCGATAAATTCCGGTGTCAACACGTTCGTAGCTGTAAACATGTGTGTTCCTCAATCTCACTCCTCGAAAACCGCTTCGAGGATTATCAATGGCTGGCAGTGTATTTTGAGGCCGATAAGAATACTTGTCAAAAACTACGACATTTTTGCCAAAAACTCGCTTTTATAACAAAACATCCACATAGTCACATTCAAATAGGTAATATTTTGTGTTGTAAATTTTAATTTTTTCATTGCATTCACAACAAAATATCAAGAATATCAATAAGATTTTTGTGAAGAGCTCGTTCTAAGAGAAAATGTAGGATCAAGTGGCATATCAGCTACTGTAAAGAACAGAGAATTTAAAAAAACGAGAGATAGATCACATGAATAAAACATAAAAAAACCATGCATAGTGCATGGCTTTATTCTAATTTGATGATTATTTGACCTAAAAAACGCGTTGTTATCCAACTTGTTTTTTATAACGGGAAGGTGATATTCCCTGTAAGCGAGTAAAAGTATGAGTAAAAGTACTCTGGCTTGAGAAGCCAGTAAACTCGGCAATTTGCCCTAAAGAAAGGTGACCTTGCTCGATTAATTCACGAGCCATGTCGATTCGCTTTCCGAGAACATATTGATGAGGTGTAATCCCCATCTGCTCTTTAAACAAGCAATGGAACTGACTTTCCCCAAGAAACACTCGCCCGGCCAATTGAGCCACACTAATCTTATGACTCAGGTGCTGCTCAATGTAACGATCAATCGCCTCCAAATCAAAGCGCGACTCTTTTCGACTGGTCTCAAATGCCGAGATATGGCGCTGCATTAACGCAATCACAGTGTCGTTACACGCACGACTTAACAGCAGGTCATCCGGATGGTTTCGCATTTCCTGAACCAACATCTGTATCAGCTTCTGAATTTGACTATCTAACTGGAAGTAGACATGGTCTCTCTCCAGGTTATTGATTTTTTGAAGCATTTCAGGATCATCATTTGTCGGTTTGGGCATATTCAGCACCAAAATATCCGATTGATTGATGACGCCACCGAAAGCATGATCAGAGCATGCGGTGACCACACAACCTTGACCAGGGCCGACAAGATTACCTCGCCCGCGCACTTCAAATTCGGCTTGCCCTTTTAAACCAATCACGATCTGCGTATAAGAATGATCGTGGCAATCCATATAAGACGGAAGTGTGATCAGCTCCGCCGGCTTTGGCAGCATAATCTCTTGATATGAAAGGATTTTTTGGTTATCTGAGTCACTCATTTTAAACAATCGTCTTTACACGGTCAGCTTACGTCTTCGCATCATATACCTTCTTTGTTGGGTTGCAACTTTTACCCAACTCAATCGACAAGATCAAATCAGCATGATCAAGTTCATTTACATGATCATAGTTCCGGAACGATGATCATGCGAGGTTAATTTACGGTCAGTGAGCAACCAATTTTATTAACAAAAACGGATAGATAGGCAATACCTTACGTATACATAATCAATCAATGTAAAGATCCTTATTACCGAACAATCTGTTATTTTGTAAAACACCGTGCTCCATATTAGATAACTCGTCCCTGAAACGGATCGAAACCCACTCTTAAACTCAACATAGAGGGATTTCCCCCCTTACTAATATGCCTCTGATTCAATACATTAGTTATCGAGCTTTAAGATACATACGATCTAAAGCTCTCGGTATCTCATTGATACCTCTAACTTACTTAGCAGACCCTCGCTAGGTAATTTAGAACCTCTTCTACACGTCGACAAGATTATATCTTGTGTTGCCAGCCCGTCTTCAGGCTGGCTTTTTTTTCGCTTCTCAACAATGAAAACAATGGCATAAGCTGATATCATAGCTTTTGTCTCACTGTCCCTCTCATATGCTTAGGTGCTGCTCTTTCACTCACAAGTGATATGAACGTCAACCACATTACAACTGAGTTGTAGGAAGCATGATCAAGGACGATACGAGTTGTAAGCCGAACATTAGGCGGACATCCGTGAGCGCACATATCTGTAATGAAACAGACCATTTTCCCAATTAAACTCTTCGTTCCATTTCGTCGTTGTCAATGACTACCTGACGAAAACATCGAACACCATGAATTTAATTGGATTGAGCGCCAATCAACGAACGTGTTCTAGCAACGACATCAATACGAGCCATATAACACGGACGTCTCTGTATTGGTATAAGCAGTATGTAGTGAGTCCTTTTGTGAATATTTCAGTCGATACCATAGAACAATCCCTCCTTAAACAGCTACCAGGTTGTTGGGGATGCAAAGATAAAGATTCGGTATTCCTATACGTAAACCAGGAATACGCAGAACTGTTAGGGCACACATCGCCCGAGGAGTGCTTGGGTAAAACTGATTTTGATATGGCCAGCCCAACCACTGAATGCGCGCAAGAATTTCAACGCCAAGATAAACACGTTCTCGAAACTGGCGAGTCACTAAAAATTCTGGATATCCACCCTTATCCAGATGGCCGCTGGCGAGCACATATATTTACTAAAACACCGTGGCGAGATGACAATGGCGACATTGTAGGCACCATTTTCTACGGAAGAGAACTCACCGACACTGCCGTGATTGAAGTCGGGTATTGGGTTTGTCGTGCTATCAGTACCAACCCAAATCAACAATCCATCTTTCGTTTTTCTGACTTACAACCAAAACCAGAGAAGCTCACATGCCGCGAGCAAGAAACGCTTTTCCTCTTGCTCTATGGCAAAAAGCCTCAATTTATCTCTCAGGTCATGGGCATATCAACAAAAACCGTTGAAGGTCACGTCGCACGCTTACGTAATAAGTTTGCAGCGAACAGCAAGAACGAGCTAATAGATAAAGCAATGGAAGCAGGCTACGGCTCTGTTGTACCCAAAACGCTGCTTAAGCATCAATTATCGGTTGTGTTGAATGGAGAGCGATAATTCACATCGCTTCCACCTACAAAAACACCGCCCCAATTCGGCGGTGTTTGTTTATTCATGAGGGACCATAAGCCTATGGCGCTAAACGATCAATGTCCCAACTTCCATCATGCTGGGAGAAAAGAAAACGATCGTGAAGGCGATGTTCGCCACCTTGCCAAAATTCGATGCTCTTTGGTTTTACGCGAAAGCCACCCCAAAAGGTTGGTACTGGTATTTCACCCTTAGCAAACTTCTGTTTTAGCTCTAAAAACTTACCTTCCAACACACCTCTGGCAGAAATACGGCTACTTTGTTTGCTCGCGATTGCGGCCAACTGGCTCTCTTTAGGACGAGAAGTAAAGTATTTCATATTCTCTACGGCGGTAAGCTTTTCAGCCACACCAGTAATATGAACTTGGCGCTCTAACGGATGCCAAGGGAAGTGCAAACTAATATTGCTGTTATGCTCTAGCTGCTGGGCCTTGCGACTGCCTAGGTTGGTGTAAAACACAAAACCATCTTTGTCGACGTTTTTCAATAGAACAATGCGTTGAAACGGCATGCCATTTTCATCAACCGTTGCAACTGTCATCGCAGTCGGGTCCGTTAAACCCGCTTCAACTGCTTGCTCTAGCCACAGATTAAATTGATCAATAGGATCAGCTTTCAAATCTTTACGACGCAGCCCACCTTTGGTGTACTCACGACGAATATCAGCAAGTTCCATCTTTACTCCTTCACTCGTTTTTGTCGATTGTGCTCCCGATACTGAGGAAATACAAGGACATCATTGTGCTTGTTATCGTTGCCGCTCACAGCATCACAGTGCGTCATTTGATACCATGACACAAAAAACCAGTGAGCCGATCGTGAACTTACTCAACCCCAAAGCCCTACGTCATTTTTTACTGCTACTGTGTGCCGGCGGCATTTCAGGGCTTGCGCTTACTCATCATTACGCAACTCAATACCAACATGATCAATGGCAACAAAAGCTAGAGAGACAAGCCGCGCAAGTGTCACAAGAAGTGGACTACGAACTGGCAAAGTTTGAACAGATACCAAACCTATTAAGTCACGACCCAAGACTACTCAAAGCAGTAGAGCGCGGAACGCCCTCTCAAGAGCTCAACCTACTGTTATCAGATTGGTTGAAGCAAAGTTTGGCCGATACGATTTACGTTCATGACCGCACCGGGTTAGTCATAGCCTCAAGTAACTTTCAGCAAGAAGATACGTTTGTTGGCTCTAGCTTTAGCTATCGCCCCTATTTTAAAAATGCGCGACGCGGTGAGCCCGCTCAATATGTTGGATTAGGCGTGCGCTCGAATAAACGTGGGTACTTCTTCTCATCTCCGCTGTGGGTAAATGAGGAAGTCGTTGGCGTGATTACAGTAAAAGTGAACTTGGAGCAATTAGAACAGCGCCTTTCGCAAACCACGACTGACGTACTCATTACAGATAAACACAATGTCGTGTTTATGAGCAATTTACCAGACTGGCGCTATCGTGCACTTTTCCCACTGTCATCGAGTGCAATAAATGAACTTACCGAAACGCGTCAATATGGCGATACCTTACCCGAATATTTTGGTGAGTTAACGGCACACACTGGTGTCACGGAGTTTGATGACAATCAATTGCTTCTATCACCGAATTACCTCGCATACGCAACACACTTATTGGATAAAGGGTTTCGCGTCGTTGCCTTAATTAACCACAACAGCGTTCTTGCCGCCGTTTTACAGGCCGATATCGTCTTCCTGATCTTATATGCGCTCATTGCTCTAATTGCGTTAGCGTGGTTCCAAACCCTAGTTAACAAAGCACGCCTTGCCCATCTCAATGTGAGCCTAGAAGAAAAAGTAGTGCAACGGACACTAGTGCTAAGTGAAGCCAACCAAAAACTACAACAGACCATCCGCCAATATGAGCAAAGCCAACAAGAGCTTAAACAAACACAACAAGAACTGACGCAAGCCGCGAAATTGGCACTGTTGGGCGAGCTATCAGCCAGTATTAATCATGAGATAAATCAGCCACTTTCCGCACTAAGAACCTATACCGAAAACTCGCAGCGTTTGTTGGCAATGGAAAAATACCCAATGGTCGCTGACAATTTGGGCAAAATGCTGACACTCAATGACACCATTTCGGAAGTCATTGCCCGCTTAAAAGTCTTTACTCGGAAAGCCACGCACGATTCACACAATGAAATCTCAGTACTGCACGACGCGGTACATACTGCCACCAGCATTTTGAGCAACAAGCTTATTAAGCAAGGAGTAACACTAAAAGTTCCGGCCATCGACTATGATGTGAAGCTGGCCATTCACAGCGTTGAATTAGAACAAGTGCTGATAAACCTCTTCCACAACGCGGCACAAGCGATGGAAAACCACTGTATCGATCCGCAAATATCCATTGCTGTTCAGTGTCATGATGACAGTTGCGACATTCTTGTTTCCGATAACGGGCCTGGCATGTCGGACGAAGCCCTAGCAAAAATCTTTGATCCATTTTTTACGACTAAGCCAGAGGGCTTAGGATTAGGTTTGACCATCTCCAAACGCATTTTAGAGAGCTATCACGGCTCCCTCTGTGCCTATAAACATCAGAGCACAGAACAACAAGCAGGAGGGATGACCTTTATCGTGACGCTACCAATAGTCAATCAGAATAAACGTACCCCAGAAGTGGAAAACGACCATGAATAACCCAGTTTTCTTTGTTGATGACGAACCACACATTCGTGATGCCGTGTCTCAAGCCCTGCTGATTGAAGGGATAGACGTCACCTGCTTACCAAACGCAGTAGAAGCCTTACGCGTAATCGACTCAAATATGCCTGCGATTATCATTACCGATATCCATATGCCCGTGATGGATGGCTTGGAGTTTATGCGAACTTTGCGAAGCAAAAACGATCACTTTCAATTCATCGTACTTACTGGACATGGAGATGTGAAAACCGCGGTAGATGCGATGAAAAGCGGCGCGTACGACTTTCTAGAAAAACCGTTTTCAACGGAACAGCTCATGAAATCGCTCAACAATGCCAGCGATAAACTGAACTTGTTGCAAGAAAACATCTGGCTTAAGAAAGAGCTCGACATGCAAACTCATGTTGGTCCGAAAATGATTGGTCACAGTAAGGCCATGGTGAGCATTCGTCGCGCCTTGATCAGTGCGCCCACAAGCCAGCCGCTCATTTTTGTAGGTCAAGATGGTACGGGTCGGCGACTCGCTGCACAATTTGCCCACGACATACATGCAACACCGGACAGTGAGCTAATCGCCGCTTCTGGTGAAGACCTCTATGAGCTTTCATTAGAAGCGCTCGACAAAGCCATACACCGCTTAAGTGAAGGAAAACGCCACTGCAGTTTGTACTTACATAGCGCAGAGCATGTATCATTTGAGCAATGGGAATACTTATTCAAGCACCCAAAACTTGAGCGTGTTTTTGGCGCGACCACCCAAGCCGAGCCACCTCTAAAATCCCTGGCGACTCTAATTCACTTACCGACGCTCGATGAAAGAAAGGAAGATATAGGGCCTTTATACAAGCACTTTGTGCGCCACACAGCGAGCCGATATCAGTTACAGCCGCCACATATCAGCCTAGAAGAGGTCAAACACCTCACCAGTCTCGAATGGCCAGAAAACGTTAAGCAGCTACGCCAATTTGCTGAACTTCGTGCCCTCAAGCCAGATACTTTTAGAATGGAAGATTGGAACAGTGAGAAAAGTCTTGAAATTCAGAGTATGACTCAGCGCACAGAATACTTTGAATATTGCTTGTTATTCGATGCATTGCAAAGACATCGCGGCAGACTCAAAGAGGTTCAACTAGAATTACAGGTATCACGCAAAACCTTGTACGACAAACTAAAAAAACATCAGTTGGATAAAGCCAAGTTCAAGGCGTAATAGCTATACTCCGGCGCTAATTATGCTTTTGTTTGATTTAGAAAGTGTAAGAAAGCTCATTTGAAGAGAGAATAACCCTCTTCTCATATTTTATTAGCCGAGCATGCTGACACGATCGGTTAATAATAATAAGATCAAAAAGATAATCCGTAATTATATAAGCAGGGACTGTGATGAGCCGAGATAACTACAACAAACTCAACGATGAAGAGTTGGATTTTGTTGATGACAAAACTGCAGCATTGCTCCTCAATACCCCCAACAGCGCGCGTTTTATGCTCTGGGTTATGGTGCTATTTTTCATTGCAGCAATAGGTTGGGCATCTTGGGCTGAAATCGACAAAGTCACGGTTGGTCAAGGCAAAGTGATTCCCTCCTCACAGATACAAGTAGTCCAAAACTTAGAAGGTGGCTTAGTCAAAGAAATCTTGGTCAAAGAAGGTCAGTTGGTTGAAAAAGGCCAACAGTTACTGCTTATCGATGACACCCGCTTTCGCTCAGATTTTCGTGAACGTGAGCAACAAGTTGCCAACCTTACCGCATCTGTGCTGCAACTATCCGCTTCTATTAACAGTGTTGCCGTTAATCGTGATTTTGAAACGGAAAACTGGCGTCAAAGTGTACTACTTGATTACGGTAAACTGACCTTCCCACCAACCTTGGAAGAGACTCGACCTCAACTCACACAGCGTCAAAAAGCAGAATATCGCGAAGATCTAGATAATTTGCGCAACCAACTTTCTGTTATTGACCAACAAGTGCAGCAAAAGCAGCAGGACTTGGTAGAGATCCAAGCGCGAGTAAGGAACTTGCGTCAAAGCTACCAATACGCGAAAAAAGAACTCGATATCACCAAACCTTTGGCAGACGAGGGCGTTGTTCCTCGTATTGAACTGCTCAAATTACAGCGCCAAGTCAACGATACCCGTCGTGAAATGACGTCCAGTGAGCTCAAGATTCCCGTATTGCAATCAGCGATTAGAGAATCCATGCTCAACCGTATTGATGTTGCACTCAAATTCCGCTCTGAACAGCAAGAGAAACTCAATAGCGCCCAAGACCAGTTATCTGCTTTGGTTGAATCAGCGGTGGGCTTGGAAGATAGAGTAAACCGAACGGTTGTGAATTCGCCAGTAACAGGCAAAATCAAAACACTGAACATCAATACTGTCGGTGGTGTTATCCAACCTGGTATGGATATCGTCGAGATCGTACCAACAGAAGACACACTATTGGTAGAGGCGAAAATTGCGCCAAAAGACATCGCATTTTTACGCCCAGATCTTCATGCTATCGTGAAATTTACAGCTTACGACTTCACAAAGTACGGCGGTTTAGAGGGAGAGTTGGAACATATCAGCGCGGATACCACTCAAGATGAAGAAGGCAACAGCTTCTACATTGTTCGTGTACGCACCGAAAAAACAAACTTTGGTCAAGATGCAGATTTACCAATCATTCCAGGAATGACAGCATCGGTCGATATCATCACAGGGAAGCGAACCGTTTTGGAATATCTACTTAAACCGATTTTAAGTGCCAAAACGAACGCCTTGAAGGAGTAAACCACATTAAGGTACTCGCGATAGGGAGTATTGAGCGATAAGTGATTAAATAAAAAGCACTTATTTCTCACTGACGAACTCTCTAGAAGAGTATACTTGTGATACGAGTCGAATATGCGATCCAATTTGCAGCGTAAAGTTACATTATTAATCAGCTTAAGTTGTTTGTCGTTCCAACTTGGTGCGCTGAACAGTAAAGAACAACGATGGGTCAATACGGTCACAGCGGTGTACGGCGAACGTGCGGGATTGCGCGTAAATACATGGCGAAAGAACCTCGACTTATTTAAACAATTAGAGACTCATGAACAGCTCGCTGGCGTTAACGACTTTTTTAATCAGCTGTATTTCGTTGACGACATAAAACTGTGGGGAAAGACAGATTATTGGGCTACGCCACTCGAATTTTTAGGGAGTAACGCAGGAGACTGTGAAGATTTCACTATTGCTAAGTACTTCTCTTTACTCGAGCTAGGAATACCAGATTCAAAGATGCGGTTAATATACGTAAAAGCCATCGAACTGAATCAGTTTCACATGGTATTAGCTTACTACCCTACCCCAAGTTCTGAGCCGCTCATTCTCGATAATATCAATCCTGACATTGTCCGAGCCTCTAAGCGTAGCGACTTGCTACCGATATACAGTTTTAATGGTACAAACCTGTGGTTGATGAAGTCATCTGCTAGCACTGGAGAGCTGGCAGGGAAAGCATCACGGTTGAGCCTTTGGAATGACTTACGCTCGCGCGAACGTAAGTTGCAGTTAAATAAACCTAAAATTAACTATGACGAGTGAGAAACATGACCCTATATAAGAAGCTTGTGGTGGGGATGGTTACGGTCTTTATACTCTTGTTGGCATCAGTATTCGTAATCCAATTCAACACGACTCGAGACAGCTTGGAGCAACAGCAACGTTCAGAGGTCAACAACACTATTAACACCGTAGGTTTGGCATTGGCTCCTTACCTAAAGGACAAAGATAAAGTCGCGGTTGAGTCCGTGATTAATGCTCTGTTTGACGGCAGCACCTACTCCGTTGTTCGTCTTACAGCATTAGATTCTGACTACCAGATCGTGCGTACCTACCCAGTTAAACCAAGTACGGTGCCACAATGGTTTATCGACATGAATCTATTTAAAGCGATTCACGATAAGCGTGTTGTGACCAGTGGTTGGATGCAGCTCGCCGAAGTAGAAATCATTAGCCACCCAGGCGCAGCTTACGAGCAGCTCTGGCAAGGTTTTATTGGCTTGCTGTCTGTATTCAGTGTTATTTTTCTAGCTGGTTTAGTGGCAATTTCATACATCCTACGTCGCTCGCTAAAACCATTAACGGCCATCGTAAATAAAATGCATGAAATCGCGAATAACCAATTTGGTGAACCGCTTGCTCGTCCAAGAACCAAAGATCTTATCGCGGTGGTAGATGGCATTAACATGATGTCTGCTCAAATCGAGCTATCATTCAAAGAGCAAGCCAAAGAGGCGCAACGTCTGCGTGCTCAGGCTTACCTCGATCCTATATCTAAATTGGGTAACCGCTCATTCTACATCAACCAAATCGACCAATGGCTTGCAGAGCAAACGCAAGGGGGTATCGCGCTACTCCATGCTGAATACATTGGGGACATTTACGAGACCAAAGATTACCAACGCGCAGATGCCCACGTTAAAGAACTGTCTCAACGTTTGAAAAACACCATTGATGTACCGGGTGCCACTATTGCTCGCTTGTCTAGTGATGAGTTCGGCTTGCTTTTCCCTCATATGGATGAGAGCGAGTTACGCATTTTATCGGACAGCATCGTCAATTGTGTGAACGGCCTAAATACTGACCCAACAGGCTTAGCAAAACCTAAAGCGTCACTAGGGGTTGCACACAGCAAAGATCAGAAAACGCGTTCTGAAATCCTCTCGATGGTGGACAACGCACTATCGAAAGCCAAAGCGCAACCAGACAAGCCATACGGCTTCATTGGCAGTGATACACCTTCTAGTTTGATGGGTAAACAGCAATGGAAAGCGTTGGTTGAAGAAGCCATTCATAGTGATTGGGTTAAATTCCGTTTCCAAGCTGCGAAAAACACATGGGGTAAAGTATTCCACAACGAAGTATTTTCAAGCATCGAAAAAGATGGTGAAACGTATCGTGCGAATCAATACCTATTCGCACTAGAACAGTTAGACGCCACCAACATCTTTGACCAGTATGTCATTGAATCAATGATTAAGATGCTAGAAAGTGGTGAACTTAATGACCCAGTCGCGATTAACATCGCGCAAAGCAGCTTGTCTCAACCATCGTTTATTCGCTGGACAACTAGCATGCTGGAAAAACACGCCAAAGTGGCCTCTAAGCTACACTTTGAAATTCCAGAGGAATGCTTTATCGATCAGCCTCACCACACAGCACTGTTATGTAATGCCATTCGCCAATCAGGTGCTGAGTTCGGCGTAGATAACTACGGACGTAACTTCCAATCTTTGGAATACATCCAAGAGTTCCGCCCGAACTATGTGAAGCTCGATTACCTATTCACACACAACTTGCACGACGAAAAACAAAAATTCACGCTAACGTCGATCTCTCGTACTGCCCACAACCTTGGTATTACGACTATCGCATCGCGTATCGAAACTCAAATCCAGTTGGATTTCCTCACTGAACACTTTGTTGAGGTATTCCAAGGATTCATCGTCGACAAGGAATAAAAAGGTTTATCAACGATGAAAGACCCTTTACTGAATTCGCTCATCTACGTTAGCCGTTACTATGGGTTAGCTAACTCGCCAGAAGCGCTAGTCAACGGACTACCGCTATCTGACGGTAAACTGACCCCATTTTTGCTACCAAGAGCAGCGGAAAGGGCCGGATTGGTTGCCAAGGAAAACCGCGCAGAGCTGGAGAGCATCTCTAGCCTAATTCTGCCGGCAATCTTAGTTCTTAAAGGCGGTGACTCTTGCGTTCTCAACAGCATCAATATGGAGAAACGCGAGGCCGAAGTCACCACCCTAGAAAGTGGAATGGTGCCGATCTCTATTCCATTAGAAGACCTACTTGAGCAATACACTGGTCGGTACTTTTTAGTTAAAAAGCAATTCCGTTTCGATGAGCGCTCTCCCGAAGTGCTCAAAACCAACGAAGGCCACTGGTTCTGGTCAACCTTGTGGCAGTCAAAACGCATCTACCGTGATGTTTTAATCGCATCACTTCTCATCAATCTCTTTGCGGTTGCCGCTCCGCTATTCACTCGCTTGGTGTACGACAAAGTGGTTCCGAATCTTGCGTTTGAAACCCTATGGGTACTAGCAAGTGGCATCTTTGTCGTGTTCCTGTTCGACTTCATTCTCAAGTCGCTGAGAAATTACTTCATTGATGTGGCGGGCAAGAAGTCTGACATTCTGATTTCATCCAAACTGTTCAGCAAAGTGATGGGGATTAGAATGGAATCGAAGCCGCCTTCGGTCGGTGCCTTCGCTCGCCATTTACAAGAATTCGAATCTATTCGAGAGTTTTTTACTTCAGCGACCGTCAGTGCTCTCATTGATTTGCCTTTTGCCATTCTGTTCTTAGTGATTATATGGCTAATGGCTGGCGATCTTGTGTATGTACCGATGGTGGGCGTGGTCATTTTGATTATTCACTCGCTACTGATACAAGGGCCGCTGCGTCGCTCCATAGAGGAGGGTTCACGCCTAGCATCGCAAAAATATGCCAATTTGATAGAGAGCCTGGCTGGGTTAGAAACCGTAAAAATGCTCAGTGCGCAAAGCCAATTCCAATACCGCTGGGAAGAGGCAGTTGCGCACATGGCGAACTGGAATATAAAAAGCCGCCGAATTACGGATAGCATTCAAAACGCGGCAGGTTTTGTGCAGCAAAGTAGTAACGTAGGGATGATCATCCTAGGCGTTTACTTAATTGCAGAAGGCGACTTAACCATGGGCGGTTTGATTGCCGCAACCATGCTTAGCGGCCGCGCGATTGGTCCTTTGGTTCAGTTATCCTTACTCTCTACGCGCTACAACCAAGCGAAGTCTTCTATGACAATTATCAATCAAGTCATGGAAATGCCGGATGAACAAGAAGAAGGTAAACGTTACATTCACCGCCCAATAGTACAAGGCAAAATTGAACTTGAACGCGTGACCTTCCACTACCCAGATTCACCGGTGGCGTCGATTCGAGATTTGAGCTTGACCATTAACCCAGGCGAAAAAGTAGCGATCATAGGCCGTATCGGTTCGGGTAAAACCACGTTAGAGCGTCTCATCATGGGCTTGTATCAGCCGACGGAAGGTCATGTTCGCATTGATGATACCGACATCGCACAGCTGCATCATGTCGACATTCGCCGTAATATTGGTTGTGTGCCGCAAGATTCGAATCTGTTCTTTGGTTCTATCCGCGACAACATTACGCTAGGTCGCCCATTAACCGATGACCGTGACGTACTAGACGCAGCGAATCGTGCCGGTGTTACTGCGTTTACGCAATCTGACCCAGCGGGGTTAGAACGCCAAGTTGGTGAAGGTGGTGCAATGCTTTCGGGGGGTCAACGTCAAGCAGTCACGATCGCTCGTGCATTTTTGGGTCGTCCTCCTGTTCTACTCATGGATGAACCAACCAGTGCGATGGATAACCGCTCAGAGATGCACATTAAGCATCAATTAGCACAGTTGAAACCTAGTGAAACGCTGATTCTGATTACGCATAAAACGTCTATGCTCGACATCGTTGATCGCGTAATTGTGATGGAAAAAGGCAGCATCATTGCAGATGGCCCTAAAGCGCAAGTGCTGAACGATTTGAAACAAGGCAAAGTGCGTGCGGTTAGCTAGCCTGAATTCACATTGATAAAAGACAAAGGCCCCGTTTGACTCATGTTTAACGGGGCTTATTTTATTGGGAGCCCGAGATAGTTAAGTTCTTCAAGCGCGACCCAAACGAGTACAAGGCCAACAATCACGAATAAAATCATAATCGCCTTTTCATCTTCTTCCATTTTTCAACGCCCTAAAAGCTATTTCAATTAATACACCTTAGGTTATCAGGACAAAAGTCATATTCAGCTCGTTTATGAGGAACTAGCATCATAGAATGTCGGATATGGGATACAGCTCAAAGAATGCTCTCTTCAAAATCACGTCAGCTTTGATTGAATATAAGTAATGAAGCCAAAGAGTTCGTAATGCTCACTAAGTCTTTGATTAACTTATATAGTACTCTGTGGTACCTCAACACAGAGACAAATGGTGTAAAGAAAAATTGTGATTACTTACAGCAAAAAATCAGCTATAAAAGCCGCTTTCTAGATATCGTCGAGATGAAGAAATGAATGATTGGATCCAATTAGAGCAAGTGAGCCAGTATTTCACTACGGGCTCCCTCGGTTACAAACTATTGATGGGCATTTTTGTCCTGATCGCGTATCGCATCCTGAAGAGGATTGTAAATAGAGCCATCCTAAATTTGGCAACAACGAAAGGTGTAAAAAAGGCTCGTTTGAGTTTTATTCAGCGCTGTTTCAATGTCGCGCTGCTATTTTTGACCGCCTCTATTTTTGCCATTATCACAGGTATTGGTTATGGCGATGTGTCTTTGTTCCTATCGTCCATTTTTGCCGTATTAGGTGTGGCGTTTATTGCGCAGTGGTCAATTCTGAGCAACATCACTGCCAGCTTTTTGATCTTTTTTGTCTTCCCATACCGAGTGGGTGACCGAATTAAAGTCGTAGATAAAGATGAAGACATCTGCGGTGAGATTCAAGAAATCAGTATGTTTCACGTGTTAATTAAGCACGACAACGGAAACTTAATCACTTACCCAAACAACCAGATTTTGCAAAAAGCAGTGCTAAAGCTGGCGAAAAACAAGCCAGAGCCAAGTAAAGTAAAATCTCGGATTTATACTCGCAGAAAGAAATAACCCACTAAAAAGCCGATGTATCTACATCGGCTTTTTAATGCACTTCTTTTTAAGTTTTAGTGTTGACCTCAACTTAGCTTGAGGTTTTAGCCTTAGTCGCACGATTAAAAATCAACAATGAAAAAAGGAACCATTGTGTCCAAAATTGCGATTATTTATTTCTCTAAAACCGACATTACTGGTCAGCTTGCTCGCGCGATTGCCGCAGGCGTTGAACAACAAGGCATTAAGCAGCAAGATGAATGTGAAATCCTCTCTCACCGAATTGAAGGCAGTGAGATTATTGAGGGACGTTTTGTGAACCCTAAACTAATGGATGAACTTGCTGAGTGTGATGCGATTATCTTTGGCTCACCGACCTATATGGGCGGTGTAGCAGCGCAGTTTAAAGCATTTGCAGATGCAAGCAGTGAATCTTGGTATTACCAAAAATGGGCGAGCAAAATCGCGGCTGGCTTTACCAGTGGTGGGGCAATGAATGGCGACCAATCTTGCACATTACAATATCTACAAACGCTCGCTAACCAACACGGCATGATGTGGGTCGGGTTGGATAAGATCAGCAATTCTGGGGAGCAAAACCTGAATCGTTATGGTGTACAAGGTGGTATTGTTGCACAAGGTGGTGAAGGTGGTCAGTTGCATGCTTCTGATGTTGCAACAGCGGAGTATCTTGGCAAACGAGTCGCTATGCTCGTGAACAAGCTCTCCACTCGCTAACAATAAAAAGAAGCCCCGTAAGATACATCTTCGGGGCTTCATATTTATCGATTGTTTTGAGCGCTACTTCTTGATGTAGAGGTCTTTCGAGTAGATACGACCTTCTACGTTGTTCTTGGCAAAACCGCCAACCGTAGGGCGAACCAAACGTGCTTGCATGTAATAATAGATTGGCGCGATGGGCATATCTGTCGCCAGCAACTGTTCAGCTTGGTCGTAAAATCCTTGGCGCGCTTTCTCATTGGTTGCAGCCAATGCACTGTTCATCGCGTTGTCGTACGCTTCACTGCTGTAACGTGCAAAGTTACCCGAGGAACCTGAGCGAAGTAAGCTCAGGAAAGTAGACGCTTCATTGTAATCACCACACCAGGAAGCGCGCATCACATCGAAATTGCCTTGTTTACGCGCCACTAAGTATGACTTCCACTCTTGGTTTTCTAACTCCACGTTTGCACCGAGATTTTTTTGTAGCATCGACGCTATCGCAACCGCGATCGATTTGTTTGCCTCACTGGTGTTGTACAACAATTTAAAATCGAGCGGCTTGTCTTGGCTGTAACCCGCTTCTTTTAACAACTGACGCGCTTTCTCGTCACGTTGTTGCTGACTCCACTTACTGTATTCAGGCGGCGTCGCATCAAACCCTGCGGTGTACTGATGCGCAAAAGTATAAGCAGGAAGGTTGCCCACTTGCGTGACACCATTCGTAATCACATCGCGCATGATGGAGTACGACACCGCTTGACGCACTCGCGCATCATCAAATGGCGGACGAGTGGTATTGAACGCGTAGTAATACGTGCACAGTAATGGCACCACCGTGTAAGCCTGCTTGTAATCTTGTTTAAGCTTCTGCGCCATATGAGTCGGCACATCGGACGTGATATCCAACTCTCCTGCCGCATAACGATTGATCGACGCGTTTTGGTTTTCAAACGGAATGTAAGTCACTCTGTTTAGATGCGTATCTGCGCTGTCCCAGTAACTTGGACTCTTAACCAGTTCAATGCGCTCATTCACGACCCACTTATCCAATGTGAATGCACCGTTGCTAACAAATTGGTCTGGATCGCTCCACGGCTTGTCGCGGTTTTCCACTGTCGCTTGATGCACTGGCATCATGGACGTGTGCCCAGTCATAGCAACAAAGTACGGCACTTGACTGTCCAACTCAAAACGTAGGGTGTATTTATCCACTGCCTTGATACCGAGATCGTCCAAAGGCTTTTTGCCCTCTGCTACATCGGTGATGTTTTTGATCTTGGTGAGTTTGAGATACCAAACATTTGGAGAAGCGGTTTTCGGATCTACCGCTCGGCGCAGTGAATAGACAAAATCATCCGCTGTCACAGGCTCGCCATTCGACCATTTCGCGTCTTTGCGCAAGTGAAAAGTAAAGGTTTGGTTGTCGTTGGTTTCCCATGATTCTGCCACACCGGGAATAATGTTTCCGTCACGATCTTGAATCACAAGCCCTTCAAATAAGTCACGAATCACATGCATTTCTGGCAGACCTTCGGCTTTCGCTGGGTCAAGCGTCGCCGCCTCTGCGTCATTCGCACGTACTAAATGCTGTTCTGTGGCAAGTTGAATGCCTTTAGGTAAGGTCTCCGCAGCAACTGATGTAGCAAGAAAAGGGGTGAATAAAGAGGAAATCAGCAACGCCGTTGAATGTTTTTTAAAATCCATATCGTTTTTCGTTCTCCTAACGCGTCTTGTGAAGCAAGTGCCACAATTAACATTTCAACCGTTGACGAGTTTAAACGGTTCAGTTTAGCTAGGTGTAATTAGCTTAGATATTGATACTACTTCATCAATCAGGAGATTACGGTGAGTCTAATTCCAAGAACGGAAAGAGCGGCATTTTTAATTCGGCCAACATCATACGGTCAATCCGTGCTTGGTGCGCCATTACTGTATTTTCCGGCTCAAGTCGAAAGTGCTTCGCGAGGTTTGATTTTGGCAGGCACTCACGGGGACGAGACGGCCTCGATTGCAGGTTTGTCCTGCGCGCTAAGAAGCTTGCCTGCTGATAACTTACGACATGATGTGATTCTGTCAATGAATCCTGACGGCAACCAACTAGGCACACGTGCAAATGCAAACCAAGTGGATCTCAATCGCGCGTTTCCAACCCAAAATTGGACTGAGTATGGCACAGTGTATCGATGGAGTTCTCACACCCCCGTTCGAGACGTAAAGGTGAAAACTGGCACTAAAAACCAGCTAGAGCCAGAAGTTAGCGCATTAATTAACTTGATTGAACTGCGCAAGCCAAAGTTTGTGGTGTCGTTTCATGAACCGCTTGCTTTTGTGGATGATCCCAAACATTCCGACCTTGCCAAATGGCTCCACGAGCAGTTCCAACTGCCAATCGTTGACGATGTCGACTACGAAACACCCGGCTCATTCGGCACTTGGTGTAGTGAACGTGATTTACCTTGCATCACGTTGGAATTGCCCGCGATTTCTGCCGATCTCACCATTGAAAAACATCTCTCTGCTTTTATTGCTTTGCTGAGGCACGATCCGGATCTCTAGTCCGCTGTTAAACAAGCGATCATGTGAGGATCTGTTTGATGTCGGTACTGATATCGCTGATCAACTGACGGGCACTGTCGTCTCTTTGCTGAACCAAGATGATAAACAGCAAATCGGTGATCACGTTTTGCGCGGTACGCGAAGCAATGGATGAGCTGCGATGTTCCGTTTCATTGGCAATCGTATCAAACGTAATATCGGCAATACCGCGCAAGCGACTTCTTCCAGGCGCAGATAACGCAATCACCTTCGCGCCCTGCTCTTTTGCCGCTTCTGCCGCGACGAGAATTTCTTTGCGCTCACCCGAAAACGAGATTGCGATCTGAACATCTTCTGGAGAGAGGGTACGAGCAACAGCAATCTGCACGTGGCTGTCTTGTTCAGAAAGCGCCGTAATACCAAGTTTAAGCAGTTTAAAGCTTAAATCCTTCGCGGTCAGTGCAGAGCCCCCAATCCCGACCACTTGCACTCGACGCGCTTCACTCAACCATTTCACCGCTTGGTGACACACTTCGTAAGACAGCGTATTGGTGGTTTGAAACATAGCATCTGTTTTTGCTTTCACCAGTTTCTGTGAAATAACCGCGATGGGATCATCTGCCAAAATATCACTGTGCAACGGTGTCGACCCCATCGCATGCTTACGGCCAATCTCTTCATTCAGAGCTAACTTAAACTCGCTGTAACCTTTAAAGCCGATACGCTGAGTAAATTTCACAATGCTCGATTGACTCACTTTTACTTGCGCCGCAAGTTCTTGGCTGGTGAGCAGCGCCGCCTTTTCTGCGTTTTCAACAATCCAATCGCCAACCAAACGACCGCTTTGCGAAAGCTGAGTACGCCTCGCGACTATCCTATTGATAACTGACACAACAAAAACCTCAAAAACTTTAAATAAATTATTCCAAAACAGAAATAATAGGCGTTTGATTTAACCCCCTGATTATTCTAACCAAGACAGTTAATCCCGGATGTAATAGACGTATATTTTCTCTCATTATTCCAAATTTCTCCTGCATAAAGAATAACCTCAAGTGTGATTTTTATCACCAAACCTGAATATTTTATTCCATAAAATCGCCCTCAGATTGAACATTACGAAGAGTGCAAAACATGAAAATTGATTTAAGCAGATTGGTGACAGAAAGCCGTAACCCAGCCAGTGCCGAGATCGATACGCTTTCGACCATCGAGATGCTGCAAGTCATTAATGAAGAGGATCAAAAAGTCCCGCTCGCGGTAAAAGCGGTGCTACCACAAATTGCAGAGACAGTTGACGCAATTACCCAAGCTTTTGCAAATGGTGGCCGTTTAATTTACATGGGAGCTGGTACATCAGGTCGCTTAGGAATTCTTGATGCAAGCGAGTGTCCTCCTACCTACGGCACGCATCCAGATATGGTGATTGGCTTAATTGCTGGTGGACATCAAGCGATTTTAAAAGCGGTAGAAAACGCAGAAGACAACGCGAAAATGGGTCAAGACGACTTAAAAGCACTTCACCTCACCAAGCATGACGTGGTTGTAGGCATTGCAGCGAGTGGCCGTACACCTTATGTACTAGGTGGTTTGGACTACGCTAAATCCATCGGAGCCACGACCGCATCTATCGCCTGTAATCCAGAATGTGCCATGGCAGAAGCGGCCGACATCGCGATTCTGCCGATAGTTGGCGCAGAGGTTGTCACTGGATCTTCTCGCATGAAAGCCGGCACCGCACAAAAACTGGTGCTAAACATGCTCACGACAGGCGCAATGATTCGTAGCGGTAAGGTATTTGGCAACTTAATGGTGGATGTAGAAGCCACTAACGCCAAGCTCATACAACGCCAAACCAACATTGTTGTGGAAGCAACCGACGCATCAAAAGAAGAAGCAGAGCGAGCATTAAATGCCTGCGGTCGCCACTGCAAAACCGCCATCTTAATGATTTTGGCCGATTTGGATGCCGAACAAGCCAAATCACGCCTCGCCGCGCACAACGGCTTTATTCGCGCAGCACTAAATAATAACTAAATAATCCGAGTTCTGAAGGATAGACCCTATGGCAAAAATAACTTCAAACACAGTATCGCAGTTGCTGTCCGCAGTGGGTGGCAGTAGCAACGTAAGCAAATGTGGTAACTGTATGACGCGTTTGCGTTTATCGCTCGCCAACAATGGCTTGGCTGATCAATCAGTTATCAAGCAAATTCCCGGCGTAATGGGTGTGGTGGAAAGCGATGAGCAGTTTCAGATCATTCTCGGTCCCGGAAAAGCTCAACAAGCGGCTGAGATGATGAATCAATTGATCGACAGCTTAACCTCTGGTGACAGTGAAGAAGCAGATATGCCGCAACAAGATCTTTCTGCCGTCGCAGCCGAGCAGAAAAAACAGATGAAGAGTAAGCAAACCAGTGCGGTTCAGCGTTTTTTAAGCAAGTTTGCCACTATCTTTACGCCGTTGATCCCTGGTTTTATTGCCGCTGGTTTGTTGCTAGGTTTTGCGACGTTATTGGAACAAATGTTTGTTCTCGACCAGACACCAAGCCAGTTTATGTTGGATCTGATCGCCTACATGAAAGTCTTTGGTAAGGGTCTGTTTGCTTTCCTAAGTATTCTGATTGGTTACAACGCGCAGCAAGCATTTGGCGGCTCTGGTGTTAATGGTGCCATTCTCGCCTCTTTGTTTGTGCTGGGTTACAACCCAGAGGCGACATCCGGCATTTACTCTGGCATGAACGAGTTTTTCGGCTTTGCGATTGATCCGCGCGGCAACATTATCGGCGTACTTTTAGCAGCGATCATCGGTGCACAAGTCGAGCGTAAGGTTCGTCAATACATGCCAGATGATCTGGACATGATCTTAACGTCCGTTATCACTCTATTGATCATGGGTGCGGTAACCTTCTTGATCATCATGCCGATCGGCGGCGAGCTGTTTAAAGGGATGTCTTGGTTGTTCCTCAACTTGAACGATAACCCATTAGGCGCTGCAATCTTGGCAGGTTTGTTCTTAATTTCTGTGGTATTTGGCATCCACCAGGGTTTTGTTCCAGTGTACTTCGCATTGATGGAAGCACAGGGCTTTAACTCGCTATTCCCTATCCTGGCGATGGCAGGTGGCGGTCAGGTTGGCGCGTCAATGGCGCTGTATTTCAAAGCCAAAAAAGACGCTCTACTGCGCACCCAAGTTAAAGGCGCTATTATTCCGGGTCTTCTAGGCATTGGCGAACCATTGATTTACGGCGTGACATTACCACGCGTAAAACCATTCGTTACCGCTTGTATTGGTGGTGCTGCGGGCGGCTTCTTTATCGGTTTAGTTTCTTACCTTGGCTTACCAGTTGGTCTTAATACGGTGTTTGGCCCGTCCGGTATCGTGGCGATTCCTCTCATGACATCTGAAAATGGCATCTTCCCAGGCATGATGGTGTTTGTTGCCGGCCTGCTTATCTCTTACATCGTCGGCTTCCTCGCGACTTACTTCTTTGGCTGCAAAGACGTCGATTTAAGCTAAATCATTCTTCCCCTATAGGAATGGACTAGCTCGCGCCCTTGGCAAACAAGGGCGCACCCTCTCTCTACTTCACGACAATTTTTCTTATTCCGTTACTCGGAAGGGGCTTTGTCGTATCTAAAACAATAGAAATGAAAGGTCGTTAATCATGAAAAAGCACATTTTGACTCTACTTCTCCCTACATTGATGGCATCAAACGCAATGGCAGCGCAGCTGTATCAAGCAGAAGATGGGTCAGTTTTAAATATTTACTCTCGTCTTGGTTTCAATGTCACCAGTAAAAATGACGAGCACGGCGATGCAAATGGCGAGTTTGATGGCCGTATTGGTTTAAACGGTTCACAAACCATCAACGAGTACGCGTCGATCATCGGCCAAGCGCAATACCAAGTGGGTGCAGCTGAATACGCAAACCAAGTAAACGACAAACCGTCTCTGACCGCGCGTTATGTATGGGCGGGGATTGATGCGAAAAATTATGGTCGCATTACAGGTGGTCGCGTGGCATCTGGATTGATTATGTTTACCGACATTGGTGATGTATTCGCCTCTTCCGATGTTTCTATGGCGCGCCAAGCGAATAAAGTCGACAAAACCGCGACGCAAGTTTTCCGTCAAGATGGCACGCTGCAATACCAAAACAACCTAGGTAATTTCGATTTTTCTGTCGCGTACATTTTAGGAAACAACACTTCTGAGCTCGACTACGGTTACAACACTGCACTGCGTTATACGCTAGACATGGGAAATTTGGGTACCTTGGCACCAGTGGTGGCGATGCAGAAGAATAAAGGTGATGCACGTGAAAGCAACGACACCGATTACACATTCTGGGGTGCAGGTACGCGTTACTACCTAGGTGATTTGATGTTGGGTGCGTTGTACTCGGAAGATGAACTAGAGGGCTATTACTCACAAACCAGTACCGACAAAGTGATGGAACTAACGGCGGTTTACAGTGTAAATGACAAATGGGTACTGCGTGCTGGTTATCGTTCTTTAGAAAACAGTGATGGTGACGAGCTAGAGCTGAAAGATACAACGCTAGAAGTGCAATACAAACTGACGCCTCGTTCTTCTATCTACACAAACTACGTTGATCGTAACGGCTCGCGTGGCTACAGCAATGGACAAGAAGTCTCGTTTGGCGGTGCGCACGCAGACGAAAGCTACTACCACTTAGGTCTACGTTACGAGCTGTAAGCACGATACTTAATGTAAGTTAGCTGAATCCATGAGCTTCTTCTGTGTCCGGTCAGTAGTTATTGCCTTTAATGCTGATTTGAAGAAGCTCACCCTCGCCATATGTTTTCTTCGTTACCTGTTTTAACCAACACGCCTGCATCAGGGAAGCTGGTGACAGTAGCTAACAATTTTCCATCAACAAAGTGCAATGCCGCATAATCGTGAATGCCATAACAAGTGATGCTCGGTTGAGAACGAGCAAAGGCTTGGAAAACCTCGAACTTCTCACCTACATGAGAAAAATGCGCCGCAGCCAAACCGTCAATAAATCCAAGACAACGCATAACTTGGTATGCTTCGGGATCACTGTCTGTCACCGCAAACTCAAACCAACAAATTGCACCAGCGCTCATGCCACAAATGATGATGCCTTGTTCATAACACTGCTTGAGTATTCTATCGATTCCCCATTCGCGCCAAATGGCCAACATCGAACGCGTATTACCGCCACCGACGTAAATGATGTCTTGTTCAAATAGCGTTTCTTTCCAACCAGCTTCAAACTTAAACAGCGGAAAATGGGTCACGTTTTCACTAAGCTTCGCATCGTAAAAACGTTCAATCACTTCATCGGCATCTCCCGTGGCTGTAGGTAGAAAACAAATGTTTGGATTCTCCTTACCAGACAAAGACAAAATGTATTGATCGAGCGGGCTCGGATTCTCTCCCATCATCCAGCCCCCACCGCCAATCGCAATACAGTGTTTTCGCATTCCTTTGCTTCCTCAATTGTTGCTAAGTTTGTTGTCGCTATTCGCCGACAGAATATATGTTCCTAAAGTGATCAATGAACGCTCGCGTTCTTCTTGGTAAGTGCTCACGTTTTGGGTAAAGCAGATAAAGCGGCAAAATCGCATCCGTTTGCCATTCTGGCAGCAAACTCACGAGTTGTTCTTTTTGTGCAGGGTCGAGTTTAGCCAGTGCAAATTCATCTAACATGGCTACACCACAGCCAGTCAAAGTAGCATCCAACATGGACTGGACAAGATTAAAACTCAGCGTACTTTCTAACTCAATGCTGCACTGCTGTTGAGTTTGCTTATGCGTAAACGTCCACTTGTCTAACACCAAGTCACTACTTTTATAAAGGATGTGCTCTAAGTCACCAAGCTCCTCTGGCGTACTTACATTTGGTTTATCAGCTAAATACGAGCGATGAGCGATCGGTTTACAGTGTAAAGTGCGTAGCTGATGGCCGACGTATCCCTCTGGGGGAGTATCGGTAAAGTAGAATGCGATATCAAACCCAGCCTCAATCAAGTCGAGAGGTGTCTCTGTGAAGATCACTTCAACACTCACTTGTGGATGTTGCAATCGAAACTCGATCAATGTTTGGCTGAGTAACGCAGCTCCGAAAGAAGCGGACGCCGCTATTCTCAATTTTCCCGATACGATCTCGTTTGCCATGACTTGCTCATTGATCTGCTCAGCGCCTTCGAGCAGTTGCTTTACCTGCTGATAAAACCGCAAACCATCGTAGGTCAAATTAAACTGGCGCGTAGTTCGCTGAATAAGCTGCACCGACAATATGTCTTCAAGCTGTTTAAGTTGCCGACTTACATGCGCATTCGAACAATTCAGTCGCTTTGCTGCACCAGCAATACTTCGTTCCTCACACAAAGCGACGTAAAGTGGTACGTAGCTGAGCCATTTTATTTCCATACAGTAATTCTGAATCTCTAAAATCAAACTACTGGAAATAATAGAAAGCCTCTAAACTCTGTACAACCTAAATTTGAAAGGATGAGTTATGAGTGTTTTCGACACGTGGTTAAAAGGTCAAGTCATTAAAGATCACATCACTAATCCCAATATCATCGTTGGCGATTACAGCTATTACTCGGGCTTCTATCATCAAAAAAGCTTCGAAGAGCAAGCAGTACGCTACTTGTTGGGTGACCCCGTCACACTTCAAGAATGGCAAAGTAGAGAACCCGAAAGCATCGACAAATTAATCATTGGCAAGTTTTGTTCCATCGCTTCTGGAGCCACCTTCATGATGGCAGGAAACCAAGGTCATCGCATTGACTGGATTTCGACCTTCCCCTTCTCTCCTGAAGAATTTGGAGAAGGCGTACAAGACGGTTTCGAGCGTGCCGGAGACACGGTGGTGGGGAACGACGTTTGGATTGGCAGCGAGGCGATGATCATGCCCGGAGTAAACATCGGCGATGGAGCCGTCATCGGAGCACGCACCGTAGTGACGAAAGACGTCCAACCTTATTCGGTGGTGGTTGGAAACAACCAAGTCGTACGTCAACGATTCAGCGATAAAGAGATTGAAACTCTACTCAATATCCAATGGTGGAACTGGCCAATAGAACACATTAAACAAGCAATGAAAGTAATGTGTAGCAGCCAAGTCGGTGCGCTTGCGGACTACTATCAAGAGCACATTGTCGATTTGTAGATAAACAAAAGCCCACACATCTTGTTGCGACGTGTGGGCTCAGTGAGTAAGAAAGCTTAAACCGCAGCGACGTCCTCTTCTTCCAAGTTCGCCGAGACTTTAATTTCGTATTGATTGAAACGGAACGAACAACCGCCATGAGTACGCTTTGTCGTTACTTGCTCGTCGCCAAACTGTACCGTCACGCGAGTGAAGACACGCTCTTTGGCTTCGACAATATTTTCTTCTAACGCGACTTCAAAGTCATGTTCCGTTTGTTCTAGCTTTTGCTTTATCGCTTCAAGCTGCTCGTTGTTTTGTGTTTTCATCACATCAATCTGAGCTTGTTCTTCGTCGGTACGTTCGGCTTTAGGACGTTTCTTAAATTCGAGCTCTTTACGAATCACATCCATCGTGCCTTCTTGAGCGCGTTTGTATTGATCTTTGAGCTCTGCTAATCGCTCCTTAAATGCAGAATAGCGCGCGAACGCTTCTACCTTAGTGGCGGTGTCGCCTTCTACGCCCAATTGTAAGCACACCACCTTGTCACCGACTTTTGCATCTCCGCCGCTGAGCGTACCGTTCCTACCGTTCGCATCCAGCACCGTCAGATTGCGCCCACAAACAATATCGTTATTCATGCTGTGCACCGCCAACTCAATATCTTCGCCGGCTTGCAAATCACAATATTGGGCGTAGCTGGCACGAATCGAACCTTTGGCTTTGACGTGACAACTCTTTGGCTGGCCATCACTCACGGTGTGGCCAATGATCCCTTTACCAACTTGGATGTCGTCTTGCGCTTGTACGTCAGCCGATTCAATGAAGCCGCCTACAGTAATAGAACCCGTCGCTTTAACAATCATTCCGGATTCGATGTTGCCACCGATAATCACATTCCCTTTGAATTTCACGTGGCCTGTATTCACGCCAACGCTATTGAGGCAGAGTGCGTTATCAACTTCGATGGTTTTGTCTTTAATCAGAGGCGTACCGGATACCGATGCAATCAATAGGTTTGGGTCTTGCTTGCTAATCTCAGTGCCTTTGCCCGGCTTCATTGGGCTGTCTTTTCCGGCTTGCGGAGGAATCACTCGCCCTTGAACAGTAAAACCAGGCGTACCTTTGGTCGCAGGCGTGCGGCGCATCACCTCATCGCCTACGTCAACCGCGATAGTTTCACCGAGGTTACGTAAATCAATTTTGTCGCTAGCAGATTGGCCGTCTTTGGGTTTGAGGATGCGTTTGGTGATGTCTTTAACAAGAGGAGTAAAAAGAGCGTCTTTGCCTTTGATAGGTTGCTTACCAACCGCTACAGGTTGAGAAAAAGTTTCGCCGGGTTTGAGCTGAGTGCTGACAACCAACACTTTCTTCAAAGCCAGTTTGTTGATGCCTTTCGAAACTCGCGCTTGAGCAAGGGCTTGAACAATCTCGGGGCCACGTAAACCTCGGCCTCCGTACGCGCCGACAACGTTCATACTGGCGAGCATGTCATTATTCGATAATTCAACCTCAACTTGCGCGTTGCGTTTTTCCGCAATGACGATGCCTTCGTAGGCCTCGGCTTTACGTTCTTTGGCGCAGTTAATGAATCTCACGACTTCCCCCTCAACAACAAACATCTTTTCAGCGTTCATTGCGACGAGCTGCTCGTTTAATTCATTTTGATTTAGCTCACCACCGAGGTCCACTTCTCCCGGAAGACGGGCTATCACCTTGGTCTTATCTTCAGATAACTCAAGACACAGCTTCCACATACCCTTACCACTTTGCTTCCCATCAACACTTTCAGTCTAACCAAATCCGTTTTCTGAACAAACCTCGCATTTCTTATTATAGGGCTCACGTCACTAAAGAAAGTAATCCATCAATAACGGTTAAACAGCATATTAAGAGAAAACTCGATTTAACCTAAAGCTCAATCAAAATACACGCTGAAACAAAAAGGAGCTGGATTTACAGTGTAAAATCAGCTCCCAATAATTTCATTTACAGTGTAAATTTCCCTTTATTGTTTACAGTGTAAATCGCTCCAAATGTGCCTTACTTCGCCCCTTAACTGCTGCTCAACTTGCCTTCTTCCAGGTAAACCAAATTGCTGAGCACATTCAGTCCAACTACGGTTAAGAAAAAGCTTACTGATCATCAAGTCGGAAGCGGAGTTCAAACCTAAGTTAAGTAACCACTGCTGAAGCCACACAGACACAGACTCATAACTGTTACCACCATCAGCATAACATTCAATTAGTAATAACTTAGCGGGATGAAGTGGACTCATTCCCAAAGGTTGCGGCAATAGAGCTCGAAAAATAGGGGCTTCTAATTTTGGATAGACGTCAGCCACATTGTTAGACAACATTTCTTCAAATAGCGCCTGAGATTGGTCGACCCAAACCGTCTGTTGGGAATCACAAGGTTTGACCATCAAGACTGAATAACAACCGCTAGCAGCATCGCGCATTGACCCTAAGCGAATTGTACGGAAGTTCGATTGTCGCCAGAAATAGAGCAACTCTTCCGTCGCACCAAAACTCGTGGATAAGTAGGCAATGTGTTTAGCAGCCATTTGCTCAAGTTGCTGCAGAATTTTTTGACCAATGCCTTTTCCTTGCAATGCTGGATGAACCGCAATTCTCATGACTCGTAGCGTCGATAGATTCGCGACATTCGGAAATCCTAGGTGGTTTGCAATCGTAATGGGGGCTAAGTGTCCTTTAGGACGACGCTTACCAAGCTGGATTTCTTCAATCAATTCATCGTCAAGGCCCCCCTCTTCGACCGCTAATATCACCCCCACAACCGCATTATCTTGCTTAGCAAAATAGAGCTGAATGTTGTCGTCTTGCAAAAGGTGAATCAAATCATTCGGCGAGGTCTGATAATGAGCATTCACCAAAAGAGCGAAGCACTCACGCAGCAAACTAGGCTGCGATATCAAATAGTTCTTATCGGCTTTAGAAAGGGAAATTGAGTCGACCTGTTTAAGTTGATGGTGCGTTAACTCCGCATCCAACAAAAACGCGTCATAGAGCCATGATTCAAGCGCATCATTCATGCTCCAGCGGATGGGCTGTGTCATGTGCCATGTTTTCATTCCCGAACGCTGTTTCTGAAGCCAATCAACAAATTTAATCGTAAAGCCCCGGCCACAACCTTCATAACCGTGAATAGTCGTAGAAAAAACGAGTCGATGATAATGTTCGGTAATGCTTTTGAGCATAGGAACTGGAATTGCAGCCGCTTCATCGACAAGTAACAAATCACATTCAGGTCGACTCAATAATAGTTCATCTGGAGCAATGAATTGAATGGATCCCTGCCCTGATTCTAATCTGTCCTTCCTAATACGCTGCGCATTAGGAAGTAGCCGCAAAGCATGCAGGTAAACAGGCTCAACGGCTTTTATAGATGGTGCCGTAATTAAGATTCTAAGTGGCTTCTGCTGTAATAAGCTCGCACACGCAATGCCGAGGGCACTTGTTTTTCCGCGCCCACGATCAGCGGTCAAAACTAACGGTCGCTTTCGATGTCCAGTTACCACCTTTTCAATTAGAGAAATGGCATGTTCTTGTTCCGTGTAGTGGCTTTCTTTTTCTGCTTGCTTGATGTCTGGAGCCGTTGGCAATGGTTTGTCTTGCTCAATAACAACGTGCTTCTCCCATTGTTTGTGCATCCATTGCTGAGCAAAATTCGCATTTTGTCGCAGCTCAGTAATGACAATAAGAAAACCGCCGCCAACCAATGAGCCAAGCGCGGCGGTAAAACTATTTGCATCAAAGCCATTTCGAGTATCAAACAATAGAACGTCACACTCTCTGCCTAGCAACATGTGCCCTTGTTTAGACGAAACGCTGGATACGTTTTTCAAACCAAAATCACCAACAGAAAACCAACGTTGATGGCGCTGCGTTTTATGGAACTCTGACATCAACGCATTTTGCCAAGAAGCCTCGCCTTGAATGACAACACCAATCCTTTGGAAAGATTGGTGAGCTTGATGTTGAAGTGATGAAAGGAAATCAGATTGTGTCTGCATTTTGTCTATCCAACGTTGAACTGACGTAATGGTATCACATCTTTAATTTGACGCTTCTCAGATATAAAAAAACCGCCCGGAGGCGGTTGATTCAATCATCATTTGTTATTGCAGTTTGGTTTGTACAAACGCAAGAATCTCTTCCATTAAGCTGTCGTCAACTTTCTTCAAGTTCAACGCCAGGCTGCTACCTTTTCGGCTATAGCTTGCTCGACCTTTAACTAAGTCGACTTTTTCCGTCTTCTTACCAGGCTTTGCTGGTGCAAGTTCAGTAATCCAATTTTCGATGCTTTCCGTGACTTCTTTTGTCAGACGAGCAACGCCTTGAGCTGTGCTTCGCTGCCATAAAAACCCTTCGCTAGAGCGACATTTATCTAACAGCTCTTGCTGCTGCTCCGGCGTTAGCGTTGAAAACTGTTTGTGCAGTTTCACGATTGTTGGACGACCGAGATCGCCAACATTCGGATACGCTTGAAGCAGTTCTAACGGTAATGCTGCGGCTTTTAAAGCGCCACTTACCAACGCTTCACTGCACTGGAACATTTTTGCCAATGCTTTCTGATCCTCAGCTTCACCACTATCAAGCTTAGCCTGCATCTCTTTCCCTTTTTCATATAAAGAGAGCGGTTTGTGAGCATTTGCCACATCAGACAAAAACTTAGCATGGTCAGTATTGATGTTGTCAGCAACATAAACCAAAAAATCTTGTTCAGCGAGGATACAAGACATGCGACGACGGCTACCATCTAAAACTTCAATCTTGCCATCTTCAGTTCTACGACCCACTGCTGGATATTGTTGGCCACGCTCTTTGAGTGTGACTAAAACATCAGATAAAGCATGTTCGTTTAAGAACGATTGCTCACGAGCGTTATCAACAAATACTGTTGTTTCTGTCGCAACTTTATTTGCAGGAATACGCACAAGTTCAAACTGAACAATATTTTCACCTGCAACTGCTAGTTCAATCGTTTGAGCTTTCTCTTTTGCCGCAGTTTGCGCCTCTTGCGGAGTCACAACACGACGCTTATTCGTTTTGCCAAATAATTTCGCGTTTAATTCAGACGTTTTCAAAGCCATTTACTTATTACCCCTGATTCAATGACGGCCAATTAGAGTGCAGCACACGCTCTAATTCCAGTGCGCTTTTATGAACAGCGTCTTGCGCGGTGGCTAGTGTCTTCTTACCGCCTTCAAAATCGCTTACTGTCAGATCAAATACTGTGCTGTAGGTATCGGCACAGGTTTCAAACGCACGGCTACGAGGAATAGTAGCCATCATAACTTGGTCACCTAGAAGATAGTTCATTTCAGTTAAAACAGAAACTTGCTTCTTATTGTCGTCCTCAAACATGGTTGGCATCAAGCGAACAAACTCAAGACCATTCCAGTCCTCCGGGAACATTTCATATACCGTAGGCAAATGCTGGAAGAAGTTTACTGTTGAAGCCCAGTCCAGACGCTTAGCCGCACAAGGAATGAGCAAGGCATTTGATGCATACATCGCATTCCATACTAATGGGTCAACGTGTGGACCGGTATCAATCATAATGATATCGAAGTCATCAGCAATTTTATCAATCAGTTGCTCTTTCAGCAGACGGACGATATCGAGTGATGGGTCTTCAGATAGCGTTTGCCATGCTTCCGCATTAAACATCGCGTCTTCTGGAAACGCTGAAATCGACTTTAAGTTCGGATATTGCGTTGGCAGCAATACGTTTTTACGTAAAAATTCACTGTCAATTTCCACACCATCAGGCACGTTACCCAACATAATGTCTACCGCAGAATAGATATTATCATGCTCTGCCATGCTGATTTGCGGGTTAAGGAATAAACGTAGCGAGCCTTGTGGGTCTAAGTCGATTAAACAAATACGGTATCGTTTATCCAAATTTAGCGCTAAACATGCCGCTAAATGAACCGCGGTCATTGATTTACCTGTACCGCCCTTTTGGTTCTGCACATTAATAATCCAAGGTTTGTTACCTGAATTCTTTTTACGCTCATGAAATTTAGGCACTTCAGCCGCATCCATGAGCATGTGTGCTTCTTCTAACGTAATTGAATAATGATTCGCGTTGTTTTTAGTAAATTGATGCCCAGCGGCTTCCATTTTACCAATCGCGTCGTCGAGCTTACGGCGAGTTAGACCAGAACGGGTTTCCATCATCGCTTTCGACATTGGTGGGAAGTAGTTATCGCTTCGCTCTTCTAAAACAATTTCAATACGGTCAGCTTGAACCTGCTGAGTCAGCTCCGCTAACTCAAGAAGGTTTTCAATCGTTTTTTCTCTTTTCATGCCAAATTCCGTTGGAAGGATTTATAATTGCAATTGTACAGCAGTAAAGACCAAAAACAACAAAAAGGTGCACGAACATTTTGAATTACCATCACATAAAAAAACACCCAAATCGACGCTTTTATGATTTATGGTCAAAAAGATAACTATTTTTAATCAAATAATCTTCTCATAAGTGGACACCTAAACTTAAAAATAAAAAGTGTTACAGCGTCACTCATTTACAATGTAAATCAATTTTCTACCGGAACGATTATAATCTTAAGCTAAATTACGGGTTATGTTAAACCAACCTAATTTAAACGATAAATAGTAAGTAATATCGGAACAATAAAGACCTGAACACCTTGATCATGTCTCCGAGCAAAATAGGGCAGTTCCAGCGAAACATCTATGGAAGTATGATCAAGGTATGCTTATGATCATGCTTCCGTGTTAATAAGCAAATCCGAAAGCATGATCATGGAAAAATAGAGCAGAGTACGGTGTAAACACGCAAATAAAATAAGATCCATTAATCGGAAATATGATCAAGCCTTAGAATCTCTCGGAAGCATGAGTTTTCTTCTCTGATTTACGGTTGAGTGCAGACAGAATGGGGGATTGAGCAGAAATTGACGTTATAGAAGCCGGAACAATGAAATTGCTCAAGTTGCTATGATAAATCACGCTCTCATGATCATGCTTCCTGTAAATAAGCAGAGACTAGGATTTACTTCTAAATATGAGCGACTTGAATGTATTTTAATCAGATGAGTGATATCTCATCAATATGGGCGCCAGAACGATAGATATATTGGCTCTTGATCATCGATCCGAGTATAAATAACATCACCAATGCACAATATAATCATCGTGAAGATCATTATTAAATACTGCATCTGTGGATAACCTGTAAAAACATCATGATCATCGTTTCAAGACTCTTTTGATCATCTTTTCATAACCTTAATGATCATGCTTACGAATAAATATGATCATGCTTTCAGGTTATTGTTGATCATACTTTCAGACTTCTTATGATCATAGTTCCGAAACACATGGAAATAATAGTCTTATAGAACAAAAGCTTAGCGAGAAATTTCAAGCCAGATCATTAGATCATATAATCAATTAAGATCAGATTAATCAAAAAGATCAGTTATTTAAAAAACAATCTTTTTTCTTTATTTATGATCTGTTTTTCTTTATTCTTCGGAACCATAGCACAACTACGGCTAGTGTGATCTGGATCTAAAATGACGGCTGATGAAAAAATTCTGATTAAAGCACCGAGAAGCCACAAAGATGGCCATCTTTTTGAGGTACATGAATCCTCTGCGGATTGGGTAGAGCAGTACCAACATTTCAAAGGGGTGACCAAAAGCATCTTAGAGTTGCTTAATCTGATCTCATTACGAGGCTTCAGCAGCAAGGATGGTTTGGTTTCAACCACAGAGATTGTGGAAGCAACAGATGGGCAACTCACACGTGCAGCCCTGCAACAACGTTTGCGCGCGGCAGTAAATATTGGTTTATTTACTCAAACTCCAGTGCGTTTTGAAGAGGGACTTGCTGGTAAAACGATGCTACACAAATTTGTGAATCCCAATCAGCTTATATCTGTGTTGGGAGCAACAAGTCTTGTTACCGACAAAGTTCGCCAGAACGAGAAACAAAAACGTTCGAAAGCATTGGCTCAGACTCAAGTAAACAAACGTTTGTTGAATGAGCACGGGTTAAACACACCTCCCACGATGAAAGATGAAGCCGATCAATTTGTTGTATCTCCAACAAATTGGGCTGGGATAATTGACCAAGCACTTGCGCCACCAAGAACTCGAAAAAGTTATCAGAAATCCATGGTGTCGATCTCTGGCACAAAAGCCGTTATTGAGACGCGATCATCCAAAAATATCATGACTGTGGATGATCTCATGACCCTGTTCGCTCTCTTCACGTTAACAGTTCAGTACCATGATCATCACAAAGATCAGTATCAACTTGATGCGGCTCACGTACCAAACAAAACGCCGCTATACATCACTGATATTTTGTCGCTCAGAGGCAAAAAAGACAGTGGCCCAGCTCGTGATTCCATTCGCGATAGCATTGATCGCATTGAATTCACTGATTTTCAGCTCCATGAACTTACTGGACGTTGGCTAAGTGAAAACATGCCCGAAGGCTTTAAGAGTGACCGCTTCCGCTTCTTAGCCCGTACCATCACGGCTTCAGAAGAAGCGCCCGTTGAGGGCAGTGATGGCGAAATTCGTATTAAACCCAACTTATACATCTTGGTGTGGGAACCGTCGTTCTACGAAGAACTACTAACACGCGATTATTTCTTCTTGTTCCCACCAGAGATCTTGAAACAACATACGTTGGTGTTTCAACTGTACTCTTTCTTCCGTAGTCGCATGGTTCGTCGTCACACGGATTGCATGCTACTGAGTGAGTTAAACCAGAAACTTGCACGTAACATTGAATGGCGACGTTTCTCCATGGATCTGATCCGAGAACTAAAGCGGTTGTCTGATGGAAAAGGGAATGATGATCTATTCGTCGTTAATTTGTGGGGTTATCACCTGACGATCGAAACCATGATCGAAAATGACAAAGTGATGGACTACCAGATCGACATCAAATGTGATGTCGAAGAGGTCTTACGTTACTCGCGAGCGCGAACGACCAACGCAGGAAAGCGTAACATGGCGCCTACGCTGCCAAATCCACTTCGTAATGAGATGGTAACCCGACAACAGCTTGAGGAGCTCTCAGGCATCATAGACGGCGAATTTGAGCCCATTCAACGCAAAGCACCGTCTCCAAGAGGAAATTTAGGGCGACGCGTGAAGCAAAGAAAACATTTGGTAGAGATCAATGCTGATGAGATCACCATTACTCTATCTAAATATACCTCACCAGAGGCTCTAGAACGCAGTATAACGGCTTTGTCTGCGATGACAGGGCACTCCTATGCCTCAATCAAAGAAGAGTGCTCAGATTACATAGAGAAGCTCGATTGGCTAAGGGTAGGGGATGAGCCGATTCCTTATGAGACATTAAGTAAAACCGTCGAGCTGTTTAACACCCAGAACGATGTTAAGCATCTTACCATCGAGCGCTTGATTGCGGGGTTAGCGGTGCGTCGGAAAGTTTGTCGTCAAATCTTCGATGGTCACATGGATGAAATGGTATTTCGTGCCTTGGATGAAATGGCGATTTAAAAGTGTCGCTTGATGTGTATCAAGCTATAGGTGTGATGTATCGGTTTGAAATGTAACAATGTCTTTCGATGATAAAAAACAGACTTAACTCTTACAAACCACTGACATTAGAAGCCAAGCCTAATACTACTATTTATCCCGAATAGACAACCTTTTGTCCTTTCTGATGATTAATAGATTGGCTCATATTGTTACATTCATTCTGAATAGACTTCGCGAGTTTCTCCTCAGGAAACTCGCTTTTTTTTGCCTAAAATTCCGCTAATTAAGCCTTGATCATTTTTCCGGACTAATGAGGTAAACCTTGATCATGCTTCTTGGGTTCATTCCAATGTAATGAACGCATCAACGCAACATGTGATTCGATTAAGCTATGGGCTTGTTCCTGCCACTTGTTTTGATCACACTGCTGATTACAAAACTCTAACGCCACAACGGTGAGATGCTGAAGTCGTCTCAAACACCAATCTTTGATCAGAATATCAGTCGAGACTTGGCATGCTGCTTGTTCAAGCTTTGCACTCGTATAAAGCAAGGTTTGATATGCTTTCTGAGGGTCTTGGTAGCTTGCATGTTGAAACACGCGTAAACATCCATCCAACCAGCAAGCAATCGCTTTACTTTGAAGATCACTCAATTCGGGTCCAAACACGTCATCAGGCACCTGATATAAGATCGTTTCCAATTTTTCTACTTGATCATGTTTCCGCTGTTCGTACCACATGGCGATTTGATCTTGCCAAGTACTCAAATCCATTACGCTGCCTCAGTCCATTGTTTTACATAGTGATTTGGCCCTATTTGATCAAATTCGTCGACAATTATGCTGCTACGTTGACGAATTTCATCGGCATCTATCGAATAGTTTGGCTCATTTTTCACTAAGTTACCAAAAGGTAAGTCAGGATCAGGAACGGCAGAAATCAACAGCTTAGTATAAGGATGCTGCGGATTCTTAAGTATTGAATGAGTGTCGCCCCATTCAACGATTTGCCCTTTGTACATTACTGCGGTTTCTTCCGCGATGTAGTGCGCAGTCGCCAGATCATGTGTGATGTATAAAAAACCAATTCCCAGTTCTTGCTTCATTCGTTGCATTAAATTCAACACTCCCAAGCGAATAGAAACATCCAGCATAGACGTAGGCTCATCCGCAAGAATGATTTGCGAACCTACCGCTAAAGCCCTTGCTAAGTTTACTCGCTGACGTTGCCCACCACTGAGTTCGTGAGGGAACTTATTCAATGTCTCTTCAGGTAGTTCCACCAGCTTTAGAAGCTCTTCCAAGCGGGCTGGGATGTCGCGCTCGTTTTTGACTTGTTTATGAATTTTTAAAGGACGTGTTAGGTGATGGCGAATGGTATGAGTTGGATTGAGAGAGCCAAACGGATCTTGAAACACCATTTGTACTTTACTGCGATATTCTTGTAGAGCCGATCGTGACGTGATCTCATTTATGTCAGTGCCATTGAAAAGGATCTCGCCTTCCGTTGCAGGATAGACTTTGGTTATTAAACGAGCGCAAGTACTCTTACCGCAGCCTGACTCTCCAACCAAAGCCAAGGTTTTTCCTGCGTACAGATCAAAAGTCACTCCTTGAAGCGCACGAAAGGTTTCCTCTTTCGCTAAACCACCGCCCACTTTGAATTCTTTAATCACATTTTTCATTTGGATGATAGGCTGGCTCATGGTTACGCTCCTTGTAACTCTGGTTGTTTGTGGACGTCATGGATGTTTGGGAAAGAAGCCCATAGCTTTTGCGTGTAGGGGTGTTGAGGATGATTGCGTATATCGTATGCTCGATTGACTTCGACGATTTCTCCGTGACGCATGATTGCAATTCGATCACATAGTTGGCTCATGAGTGCCAGGTCATGAGTGATAAAGAGGACTGAAAAACCGAACTCATCTCTAAGCTGATAAATTTGCTGTAAAATTTCTCTCTGTACCACTACATCTAATGCTGTTGTGGGTTCATCCATAATGATCAGTTTTGGATTTAGAGACAAAGCAATGGCTATCACCAACCGCTGACGCATTCCTCCTGAAAATTGGTGAGGATATTCTGCTAAGCGTTCTCGAGGAATATTGACCAAGTCCAACAACTTTTCTGCTCTATCTTTTGCTTGAGCGTTAGTGAGGCCTTGATGGTGTCGTAACACATCTGCAAATTGCTCTTGTATCGTTAAGACAGGGTTGAGTGAGTTCATCGCGCTCTGGAACACCATGGCGATTTCACTCCACCTTAGAGCGGTCAGTTCAGAGTCTGAGATACTAAGGATATCCTTGCCATCAAACCATATTTTACCGCCAGAAATGAACGCTGGCGGCTTATGAAGACGATTTATTGAGAATGCGATTGTGCTTTTACCACATCCAGATTCACCGGCAAGACCAAATATTTCGCCTTTGCCGATATCAAAGCTGACGGACTTTACCGCATTAAAATCACCATTATCAGTGATGTAATCGACGCACAAATCTCGGATCTGGATGACCGGGTCATTGTGGTATGCATGACTTAAGTTAATACCATCCATATAAACACCTAACCAATCTAAAAGATAATTATTATCATTATCAGGTGTGGCGGTTTTTAGAAAGTATCAAACCATGAATCAGTGAAGTGACTCGAAAGTTAGGTGAAACAGGAAGTGGTGTAATTCGTCGTTGATAAAACTAAAGAAGAGCAGAATTGAGAGCTAGATCAGCACACTTTTCGTAGGGGGAATTACTCAAATTTAATCGTAAATTTGTCCCTTGGCAAAACTTAAATGATGAATCTATTAAGGAGTTAACGAAAGGGCGGGAGGGGTCACATTTCCCTACAGTTTTTCTTACCACCTTGTTCCGGTTTTGCTATAGATTACGCATCGAAAACATGGTGTGTTCGGAGGAAATATGTCCATTAATTCTATCGACCATGACGAGATGACCAACATCGCTCACAAATGGGAATTACCTGATGAGGAAACCGTTGTGAAGCCAGAGAAAACAGTGAAATCAGCAGAAGCCAGAAGACGCATTGAAGCGCTACGTGAGATCCGTGAAAGTGGGTTGACCATTGAAGAAGCAAGGGAGCTTGGCTTGATACACTGATCGCCTCAGGTTGGTTTAGCAACCCATAGGGTAGTCGACGGACTGCCCTTTTTATTTTTTCACTCTATTACTCTCTTATTCAAACTCTCCATTTATCTGTCTTGCGCCTCAAAAGCACGAGTTTCACACTCACGTCCCGTCCCGAAGAAGTTTGACAATCTGACCTTGTGTTACTAGATATATCAGTAGCGATATGCTTTTTGTTGATTATCGCAACCACAAAGCAAGGAGCGCAGTATGGTTGATCAAATCCTTTTTTATGAGCCCGATGAGCCCCACGGTTTTCTCTCAAATTTTTGCCATGCCCCAGTCAATATCTCCTCCCAAACTTGGCCCACCAGCGAACATTATTACCAAGCCCAAAAGTTTCTCGATGCTCAGTTGCAAAGTAAAATTCAGCACGCAAGCACCCCTGACGAAGCGTTTGCTTTAAGCCGCAAATACGAACACTTTGTCAGAAGCGATTGGGACGATATAAAGTTGGCTGTTATGGCTTTCATCGTTAGGGAAAAGTTTCTACAAAATCCACCATTAGCGCAGCAATTAATGAGAACGGGTAACGCTTGCCTAACAGAGCATTCTCATAAAGATGCCTTTTGGGGAGACGGGGGAGATGGTAAAGGAGAAAATCATCTAGGAGAGATTCTGATGAATGTGCGGGCAGAGCTGAGACATGTTGAGCCTTACAATCTCGTGAAGTTTATCGATAAAGCCAAATTGCCCACCCAGTGGGGCACATTTATGATGTACGGCTTTATTGAAGCCGCGACAAATAAAGAGCATCTTGCTCTGGTCTATGGTGAGCCAACAAAAAGTGCAGCTCCACTTATTCGGTTGCATTCGGAGTGTCTTACCGGAGATGCTCTATTTAGCACGCGTTGTGACTGTGGTTTTCAGCTTAATAGAGCGCTACAAAACATCGTCAAAGAGGGATGTGGCGTGCTGCTTTATTTACGTCAAGAAGGGCGTGGAATCGGCTTGATTAATAAAATTCGTGCCTATCACTTACAAGATGATGGCGCAGATACCGTGGAAGCAAATGAGCGTTTAGGTTTTGCCGCTGATATGCGTGATTACGCGTTCTGTAAAGGAATGCTAGAGCATTTGGGGATTGACGCTGTGCGTCTAATGACGAATAACCCACGCAAGCTCGCCGCCTTAAAAGCGGTTGATATTAACGTCATTGAACGAGTGCCATTACAAGAAGGGAATAACCCAAGTAATCAACATTACCTGCAAACCAAGGCGAGTAAATTGGGGCACATGTTTGATCCTAAGTTTGTTAACCACACTAAGTAAGTGCTACAGATTTCCCAGAAACAAAAACGCCAACGTATCATCGTTGGCGTTTTTGTTAATGAGTTGATTCATTGATACTTTTGAATGATTTCATCAATTTCCCCTGAGGCTTTTAATTCAACGAGTCGTGTATTGATGTAATTTTGAGTTTCTGGTTGCATTTGAGGTGAAAAAGCTAGGTAGATTGAGTAGTCAGGAATAACCGAGCTGAAAGGCTGTATTTGAAAATTCTCTAACGGCAAATTGAGTCGCTTTAAGTTGTAAAGGACTCGGGATTCCATCTCGACAAAAGCTGTATCTCCAGGGGTTCGGCTTATCACTCGGTATGCGGCGTTGTAGTCTTTCACACGCATTTCATTGACACTGCCATTTTCAAAGAACGGTGTTAAATTTGGATAATCAAACCCCAGCAGTAATACAATAGAACGACCATGCATCGTATCCATATTTTTGAATTCTAAAGGCTTCTCGCTACTCGACACCAGTACATGTTTTACAGTGTAAATGGGCTCCTCAGATAAATTTTCCGATTGCACCTTGCCCCAGTTCGGGCTGCCATAAGTTAACCAGTTTGGCTCAGCGCCTTCTTCCAATATGGAAATCATACGTTTAAATGGATAAGTATGATAATTCACTTGGTAATCCGACTCCGCGAAGATAGCGCTGACGATATCGGTCACAATTCCGGAGTGCATTTGTCCCTGTTGTTCAATTTGAAATGGTCGAGCTTGTTCAGCAATGACGTAATAGTTCACTTGATTTGCGGTCACATGAGAACTTACAACAATTAAGCTAAAAGCCAATCTAAGTAGAAGTCTTTTCATCGTATCCTCGATTATTATTTGTGCGTAGCTATATTTAGAGTAGCGCAAGTTTATCGGAGCGGTTTCATATGGATGAAAAAGAGCGATCTCAACGTCGTTTTAGTATCGGCAACCAACTTATGTTGGCGGTATTAACGTTGAGTTTAATCTTTACGGTCATCATTTCTACAGTGAGCTTATATCGAGTTTTTCACGAAGATTTAGCCCATTTAGATGTTGAATTAAAGCAGGTTGAGTCTAGCTATTTATCGAGCTTTTCTGCGAGTTTGTGGGTAGAGGATAGGGAGCTGTTGTTGACACAAGCTCAAGGTGCAATGCGTATGCCCTCGGTGGACTACTTACGTATTGCTAGTGAAGACGAAGTTATCATTGAATTAGGTTCGGCGCTTTCTGAGGATGTTGTCGAGAGAAGCTGGCCGATGCAGTATCGGGTCGGCGATAAAACGTATGATCTCGCGATATTAACGGTTCAATCGGATCTTAGCGCGATATATGAAGATCTTTGGCAGCAGTTCTTTTTTCTACTTACGACAGAAGCGATCAAAATTCTTGTCCTCATCATTGGTGTTCTTTGGGTGGCGTTTCGCTTGTTGGTCAATCCGTTACAATTGCTGTCTGGTGCGGTGAGCGATTTTCGTGGCGGTACAGTGCCGAGTAAAGTGACTCTCCCTAAACGATGGTGCTTTGATGAAGTGAGTGTTTTGGCAGAGAAATACAACCGAAGTGTTGAGAAAGTGAAAGAGCACCAGACTGAGTTAGAGGCTGAACGCGATAGGGCAGAAGTCGCTAATCGTAAGAAAAGTGAGTTTCTTGCCACTATGAGTCATGAGATCCGCACACCGATGAATGGCATTATTGGTGTGTCGTCGTTGCTCAATGACACCGACCTCGATCCCCAGCAAAAAGAGTTTGTAGAGATCATTGACAGTTCTTCTCACTCACTAATGACGATCATCGACGACATTTTGGACTTCTCTAAAGTTGAAGCTGGCAAAGTAGAGCTGGAATACACGAGCTATGATCTTCGCGAGCTACTTGACGATGTCATCAGTTTACATAGTGTCAAAGCCAAGCAGAAAAACTTACAGCTGCTCTGCAATATTGATCCTCACTTGCCAATCGAAGTGCAAGGTGATGCCACACGATTGAAACAAGTTCTGAACAATTTGTTGAGCAACGCGATTAAATTTACCGAGCGCGGCCATGTGAAGCTTCTTGTAGCGTTGTCTCGACTTGATGGAGAGACCGCTCATATCCGGTTTCGAGTTGTGGATTCTGGTATTGGTATTGCGAAAGAGCACCAACAAGCAATCTTCGAACGCTTCCAACAAGCTGATGGTAGTACCACCAGAAAGTATGGTGGGACAGGGCTTGGTTTGGCGATAGCTGCACAGTTGGTTAACTTGATGGGAGGGGAAATACAACTAACAAGTGAGCTTGGGCTGGGAAGCTGTTTTGAATTTTCGATTCCTGTTGCTGTAATAAATGCGCAATCGACCTATACCGACCAACTTAATGTATTAGATTTCCCGAAAGCGGAAGACAACGAAATCAGCCCTCAAGATAATGATAAACCTTGGGTATTGGTTGTTGAAGATACCATCGTCAATCAGAAGGTAGTTCGCATCATGTTAGAAAAACTGGGTGTGCGAGTGAGTGTCGCCAACCATGGCGAAGAAGCATTGCAGCTGTGTGATCAGCAGCCTTTCGATTTGATTTTTATGGACTGCCAAATGCCTGTGATGGATGGGTTTATTGCTACGGAGCGAATTCGAAAAATGGGAGAGTGGGGGAAACACGTTCCAATTATTGCGCTAAGTGCCAATGTCATTAAAGAGGATCAGCAACATTGCTTCGATGTTGGGATGAACGAGTTCGTGGCTAAACCCGTTACCAAGACTCGATTACAACAAATATTCGAACAGCATTTACCAAAAGCACTGAAAATCAGCGCTGTGCCTAAATAGTTAACTTGAAATCGATCAAGTTAAGTGCGTTTCTATTCTGTAATTGTAACTCTGTGTGATATAGTGCCCGGCTAGTATTTAAAGTACCTTGAGGCTGTGAATGTCGTTTAATCTATCCCTATTGCCGCCTGACGAAAAAAACAAAATCGAACTGGATAAGCAGGCGTCGTTTTTGGTTTGGAAGCTCAGAGAGGCCAAATCTGGTCCTGAAGCAATAGAAGAACAGTTGTCCAAGATTAACGATGCTGATGAAAAGGCGTTTTTCCAGCAATCGGTCGAAAAGTACAAACGAGTAATGGGTGTCGCTTAACGCGAACCGTGGCAATGGTTCAATCCAATGCGACGAATGAGGTAACCTCCCTATTCCTTTGCTAAGCGAAATTGAAAAGGTTTCGCTTTTTGCTAAAATCCTTCGCATTAAATTTGAATTTAGAGAGACATCCCGATGGGAAGAAGTTTTGAAGTGCGCAAAGCCTCTATGGCGAAAACTGCAGGCGCGAAAATTAAAGTTTATTCCAAATACGGTAAAGAAATTTACATGTGCGCGAAAAACGGTGGTGGTGATCCAGACATGAACTTGTCTTTGAAACACCTGATCGCAAAAGCGAAAAAAGACCAAGTTCCTGCGCACGTTATCGATAAAGCGATCGACAAAGCGAACGGTGGCGGTGGTGAAGACTACACTCCTGCACGTTACGAAGGCTTCGGCCCTGGCGGTACTAGCGTTATCGTTGACTGTCTAACAGACAACGGCAACCGTACTTTCCAAGATGTACGCCAATGCTTTGTGAAAGTCGGTGCGAAAATTGGTGTTGAGGGCTCGGTTTCTCACATGTTCGACCACCAAGCGGTATTCCAGTTCAAAGGCGACGATGATGAAATCATCCTAGAAACGCTAATGATGGAAGACGTAGACGTTACTGACGTTGAGCTAGAAGACGGTGTTATCACTGTATTCGCACCTCACACAGAATTCTTCAAAACAAAAACTGCGCTTAACGGTGCATTCCCAGATCTAACGATCGATGTTGAAGAAATCACATTCGTTCCGCAAACTCATACGCCTGTATCGGGTGAAGATGCTGAGAAGTTCCAGAAATTCCTAGATCTTCTAGATGACTGTGATGATGTTCAGCAGGTTTACCACAACGCAGAGCTGTAATTAATTCGCTCATATCGTTGTAAAAAGGCTTCTTTAGGGAAGCCTTTTTTGATCGCTTTTTCTCAAGCAACGCTATGCGTTACGATATTTGGAATAACACAGCGACATGATTACACCAAAACAGATACCTTGAGTTAGCATCGCCGTGCCGCCATAGCTAAAGAAGGGAAGTGGGCTACCCATTACTGGCAACAAGCCACTCACCATGCCCGTATTGATAAAAGCATACAGAAAAAAGCTCATCGCTAATGCGCCACTTACCAGCCGACTAAAAAAGTGGTCAGACTGACATGCAAGCAACATAACGCGTGCAGTAATAAACAAGTACAATGCGAGTAAGACTAAACTGCCAACAAAGCCCCATTCTTCTGCATATGTCGAAAAAATAAAGTCCGTATGACTTTCTGGAATAAAGCCAAGTGTTCCCTGCGTTGCATTCATCCAGCCTTTGCCTTTCATACCGCCTGAGCCAATCGCAATCAAAGATTGGATGATTTGGTAGCCCGAACCCAGTGGATCGGACTCAGGGTGCAAGAACTGTGTTACACGGCTCTTTTGATAGGTTTCCATAACGAAGAACCATAAAATAGGTGCTAACGTTAAAATGCTCGCAATAAACCCGCAGATTATTTTCCAGCTCATGCCAGCCAAAAACAAAACGAACAATGCATAAATGATGGTAAAAACTGCACCGTCTAAATCCGGTTGTAGCGCGATTAACCCGGCAGGAATCATTGTAATAAGTAAGCAAAACGCAATTTTCCGACTGTCTGGTCGACCTCCTTCAATATGAAGCATCCAGGCGATCATGATTGGAATGGAAAGCTTGATTAGCTCAGACGGTTGAAAGCGGAAGAAGCCGATATCGAGCCAACGTTGAGAGCCATTGGTGCTATCACCAAATAAAGCGACAGCAAGTAGTAGCGCAACCGCAATAATGTAGAGATATGGAGCTGAGCGCTGATAGCTGGACGCTGGAATCGAGGACATGACCAAGATACAAACTAATGTCAGTCCGCAGCGCGCCAAATGTTTGAAGAGCATCGCCTCATTAAAGCTACTGGCACTCCAGAGAGTGAGCGAACTTAACAGCATGATCGGAATGATCGCCATGAGTAGTGGCAAATCAACTCTTGGGAAATAACGCTTATTCATTTTCAACGACCTAATAACGCACCTATTTTGAGTGCGAAAACAACTAAAACTCGAAGAGTTCAAACTATTCCGATGCTAAGAATCTCGATTTGGAAACAACAGACACCATGCAAAGGTGTGTAAGAAAGGAGAGTGCGACACTGTCTGTTATGGGTAGCTGTGGGATGGATAAATACACTAGCCTCAGATTTTAAGCCAGTGTTTTTATTGTTACTGCCGTAAAAATGTAGCGTTACGAATGAGCGGAATTGTATTTTCTGTTTAAGTGAATGTCATTCATCCTCTCTCAATACCATTCACTCTGCATAACTGCCATTGGTCGCATGCAAAAGCAGCGTGCGATCTTCTCCCTTAATCTGAAACCATCAAATCACGTTCAACTAAGGACAGTACATGATGGTTTCTCAATCTCGCTTAATCAAAGCTCTTAAACTGGCAAGTACCTTTATCGCCACATTTGCACTTAGCAGCAATCTGGCTCTGGCTAACCCAAGCGAGCGCACACTCAGTCAATTCAACCAAGCGGCGCAGGGTGACTCTGGCTTAGTTGATACTGTTTATGGCGAACTATCCAAACAACTCGAAGAGCAGGGCGCAACGCCGGTGACCTTGGTTTACTTGGGCAGTGCTGAGACGTTGCAAGGTCGTGAGGCGTTTATGCCTTGGAACAAGATGAAGTTCACCGAGCGCGGTCTTGCTACTATCCAAAAAGGTTTGGATCTAATGGCGAATCAGCCAGTACCACTGCAAGAGCAACAACGCTTACAAGGTTTGCCGGAATACCAACTAGCCACCGCTATGGCAGCTACCACATTTACTTCTCTGCCAGACATGTTCAATCACTTTGAGCGTGGCTACGAGCTGTACCTTTCTCTGCTCGATGAACCGAGTTTTAGCCAACAACCTTTCGCGGCTACTTCGTGGATTTACCGTTATGCCATTGAAGCGGCACTGCGCGCTGAAGATGTTCAACAAGCCAAAACATGGTTAGCGCAAATGGAGCAATTGGGCGACAGCAATCTAGAAACGCAAACCGCGAAAGCGTTGCTAGCCAAGTATTAGGGAGGCGTCATGATCGTTTTTAATCAACTTAGTCGCGATTATGCCCTTGGCAGCCAAACGGTGCGTGCATTGCGAGACGTTTCTGGTGAAGTATTTGCCGGCGAAATGGTGGCATTGTGCGGGCCGTCTGGCTCAGGCAAGAGCACCTTACTTAACGTGCTTGGCATGCTGGATACTCAATACCAAGGTCAGGTGACATTTGCAGGCAGCCCATACCCAACCGGACAAATGCAGGCGGCGAAAATGCGCCGTGAAAAGCTTGGTTTTGTGTTCCAAAAATTCAATCTTGTCCCCGTGATGACAGCGCTAGAGAACGTGGCGTATCCGCTACATTTCAATGGCTTTTCAAAAGTAGAACAAACCGAGCTCGCCACACAAATGTTAGAGCACGTTGGCTTAGGCGAGTTTATTCATCACATGCCCGATAACCTATCAGGCGGCCAGCAGCAGCGTGTGGCAATTGCACGCGCCTTAGTGCACAAACCGGCATTGGTGATTGCCGATGAGCCAACCGCAAGTCTTGATAGTCAAACTGCTAACAAGGTCATCGACATTATGAAAGGGCTCGGACACGAGCTTGGCACCACTTTTATCGTCGCTACACACGACCCTCGTATGGCATCTCGCTGCGATCGCACCATTGAATTGGTGGATGGCAAAATCACCCAAACGCACGCAAGTGTGGAGGAGGTTTCATGGGCAAGCTAATTCCTGTTTCGGTTCGCCTTGCTTGGTTGAACCTGCAACGCAATCGCCGCCGCAGTTTGTTGTCGATGCTGATCATCGCCATTGCCGTGTTTGCCTTAACCAGTGCGGGCGGTTTTGGTCTGTACACCTACGACAGTTTGAAAGAGTCGACAGCGCGTGACACGGGGCATCTGACGTTAACCACGCCAGGTTACTTCGCTAAAGAAGAAGAGATGCCACTGAGTAACGGTTTAACTCACGCCGACGACATCACCAAGCAATTGATTGGCTTAAACGAAGTGCGAGGCGTGCAGCCACGAGTTGAGTTCAGTGGTTTGATTTCCAACGGCAACAAATCATCGATCTTTATCGGTATTGGCGTGAACGAGCGCGAATTCGATATGAAAGGACCGTTTTTGGATGTGCGCGAAGGGCAAACGCTATCCAACATTCATGCATCGCGTTATGACCCAGCAGAGCCGGAAGTGATGCTTGGCGTTGATTTGGCGAACAACTTAAGCGTGCACGTTGGCGATTGGATTACCTTGCTGGCGACCACAACCGACGGTGCATTGAATGCGTATGACTTCAAAGTTCGTGGCATCTATTCAACCGGCGTACCAGAGCTTGATAAACGCCAGCTGTACGTGCACATCAACAGCGCGCAATCGCTGCTCGGTTCAGACAAAGTCAGCGCGTTATCGGTCTTCCTGTTCGACACCAGTTTAACGAGCCAAGTCGAGCAACAAGTGGCTTCAGTTCTGATTAAGCAAAAACAGAACTTTGGTGACCAAGATATTGAGATTACGCCTTGGCAAGAACGTGCGTTCTTCTATCTCAAAGTGAAAGATTTGTACGACCGCATCTTCGGCATTATGGGGGCAGTGATGGCGTTGGTGGTCTTTGTCGCCCTGTTCAACACCATGACCATGTCGGTCACCGAGCGTACCCGTGAAATTGGCACCTTGTCAGCACTTGGTAGCTACCCTCGCGAAATCATTGCTGGGTTCTTGCGCGAAGCAGGGTTACTTGCGGTGATTGGCAGCTTAATCGGCGCTTTGTTTACTGCGTTAGTTACCGTCTTACTGATGGTCGTGGATGTGCAAATGCCGCCACCGCCAGGACGTACAGAAGGTTACCCATTGACGATTTACTTCTCTTGGGAGCTGGTGGCTGTCGCAGGATTCGCAGTATTGATGATTTGTTTGGTTGCGGCGTTTTTCTCGGCGCGCAAAGGGGTGAACAAGCCAATTACGGAGGCACTGATTTATGTTTAATTTCAAATCACTATTACCAATTGCATTGCTGACGGCAAGCGGCGTTGTAAGCATGAATGCCAGTGCGAATGAAACAGCGTTAGATGCACAGCAAGTCGCGCAATTGATTGAAAAAGCCGACAGCTACCGCTTGCAAGATGATTCCTCCAAAGTGGTGTCACTGGTGCGCTTATATCAAGACCAAGAATTAGATAAAACTCGCCTTTACCACGTGTACACGCGTCCAAATCGTGAATCGCTGGTGGTATTCAAATCGGCGGTTGAAGCAGGGCAAAAGATGTTGATGATGGGCGACAACTATTGGCTACAAATGCCGAAGAGCCGCCGTCCGATTCGCATTACGCCAATGCAAAAGCTGCTTGGTGAAGCGTCTATCGGCGACATCTCAACGCTGACGTGGAGCCAAGATTATCAAGGTGAATGGAAAGCGACAGAAACCGTTTCGGTAAACGGGGAAAGTGTCGCGGCTTATCACCTTGCTTTAACCGCGAAAACCAAAGGGGCGAGCTATCAGAAGATCGACTTGTGGTTGTCTGAGCAAGATGCGTTTCCAATTAAAGCTGATCTTTACTTGCGCTCTGGCAAACTCGCCAAGCAAGCGCAATACGGACGTGCAACTGACAACGGTGAAGACTACGTCAGTGAGATGACCTTGCTCGATAGCATTCAGCCGAGCAAAAAGACCGTTATCGAGTATCAAGAAATCGTGCCTTGGCAACTGGATAACAAGTTCTACAACCCAAGCTATCTGCCTAAAGCCAATACGACTCAGCTTTAGCCTGAACTCCGTAAATAGAACCATGAAAACGAGCAAGGAAGTTACATGAAATCGCACCAGCCTAACCTTAACAAAAGCACCAGTTTGTTGATTGCTGCCTCATTGTGTGTGGGCGCGTCAGCCCCTGCTTTTGCCAATGATGAACTGAGTTTTGAGTGGGATTGGGCTGTCAGTTACGAAACGGTCAAGCAGCGTGATAGCGCATTTATGCAGGCGCAGAGCAGTTCTCGTGATTCACTTAATGCACTGTTGGATGTGCAGGTGAATTATCAGAACTTCAGTGGTTTGTTCGCTCTGTATAGCCAAGGTTTGTACCTCAATCAACAAGGTGAGAGTGACTGGTGGAGTGAAGCTGATAACCAGTTGCTGATTAGAGAGCTGGCTTGGCTAGGGGAATGGCAAGTCGGTGATACCACTCTGGATGTGAGTTTAGGTAAGTTGCGTGTGGATTGGGGCGTCGGTTATGGCTACCGACCTTTGGATCTGTTTAAGCCTTATCGACAAAACCCTGTTGGCTTAGTCGCAGAAGAGGGGGCGGGTGTGTTTTCACTTTCACACTATGATATGGCCGGCGAGTGGACCGTCATTGCGACCGATTCAAGCTGGGGGCAACAAAACCAAAGTGCACTTGATCAAGCCGCAGAGCAACAAGGTATTGGTATTCGTCGTTATGCGCTGGTGGGTGACACAGAATATCAGCTGATTGGTTATTACGATGATGTGCGCCGAGGTTTGCTTGGCGCCAGTGCCATTGCGGTGTGGGATGAATCCATCGCCATGCACGGAGCAATGCTGTGGCAAAAGCAAAGTGTCGGCTATCAGGTTCAGCAGGATGATCTCTACCAACCTGTTTCGGTTGAGGAGCAGGGCTGCGCATTCCAAGCCTTAGTTGGGGTGAACTGGGCAAACCAAGCCGGACACAACGTGATTGCTGAATATTGGTACGACAGCCGAGCATGGTCGAAAAGCGAATGGCAACAAGCAATAGAGCGTGGCGAATTACTCTCTCAGATCCCTGAACCTAACAACTCTCTGTTGGCTAGCAGCGCTCTACTTGCGACAAGCTATGCCCAAGGGTTTCAGCATGCCAATATCGTTCAGCATAACGTAATGCTGCACTGGAGTTGGGATGTGGAAGCGTGGGCTGCATGGAACGGTAAAGCGGATATGGGCTGGCTAAGTGATGTAACCCCTACGTTGGATGTGATGTTGTCGCCACAAGATGGTGGTGTGATTATCACGCAGTGGCTTAGCTACCAATGGATTGATAATGGTGATCAAAGTGTAGAAGTGGAAGTTGCCGCACGCTTTTTAACCGGAGACGACCAATCTGCTTACGCACAAATCAATGATAAGCATATGATTGTATTTAACATCAAAGGGAAATTCTAAATGTGTTCAGCAAAATCAGTGGTGAAAAGTGGATGGCCGCGTAGCTTATTAGTGACCACGGCATTTTGTCTCTTTATCTCAGCAATGACGCTCTCGGTTTGGGGCGGTCCATTTTACATTCATGTGGCGGTTAGCTTTGGATTTGGCTATTCGGCTATCTTCTTCTCATGGCTTGTTGACCGCCTGTTTCCTACCATTCCTCGCTTGGTGGAAGTGGCTATCTCGCTGACGGCTTGCCTATTGTTTGGTGTGGTGAATGCCCAGCTTTGGCTTGGGGGATACTTCGGTATTTCAAGTATGCTGTCGGTTGGTCTCATGGGATTGTTATTCAGCGCCATGTGCTTTTTCTATTTCTACTCACGCGAGCAACATGCGATCGCTCAAAGAGAGTTAGAGGCCATCAAACGCGAGAAAGCCGAGCAAGATCGTGCGCTGTTGCTGAGTCAGCTTAAGCAGATGCAAAGCCAGATTGAGCCGCATTTCCTATTCAATACCTTGGCAAATATCAGCGCGCTCATGTCGCAAGATGTCGATAAAGCCAAGCTGATGCTAGAACAGTTAACCGCGCTGCTGCGTGCAACGCTTAAAAGCTCACGCGAAGAGCACACCACCATAGACAATGAAACGGCGTTAATTGAAGCTTACTTGGGTATTCAACAAACTCGTTTGGGTGAACGACTCAGTTACAAGATTGAGGTTGAAGAGGGACTAGGCAGAACCGAATTACCGCCGATGATGCTACAACCCTTAATAGAGAACGCTATCATCCATGGTATTGAGCCAAAGCGTGAAGGGGGCGAAGTGAGTTTGCAGATTAAGCGCGAACAACAGAACTTGCAGATTGAAGTCAGAGACACTGGTGTTGGCTTGAATCACGTTAGTGAGCACATGGGTTCAGGTGTGGGTTTAAGTAATCTCAAGCAGCGAGTTGAAGCTTTGTTCGCAGGGCAAGGAGAGGTCTCTATCAGTGAGTCTGCTCAGGGTGGCGTTTGTGTTCGCCTGAGCTGGCCAATGGAATCGTAATCAAGGAAGAAAGGAATGAATACAGGGTTTACTGCCATTATTGCTGATGATGAACCGTTATTGAGGCGTCATCTAGATAAAAGCCTAGCTGAAGTGTGGCCTGAGCTAGAGGTAATTGCCAAAGTTGCGGATGGTGAACAAGCATTGCAAGCCATTGAGCACAACCAACCTGACATTGCGTTTCTTGATATTCGTATGCCAGTTTTGGATGGTATGACCTTAGCGCAAAAACTCAATCAACTCGCCAATCCACCTTTGATTGTGTTTGTCACCGCGTACGATGATTACGCCATCAAAGCTTTTGAGCAAAATGCTGCCGATTATTTGCTTAAGCCTATCTCGGATGAGCGCCTTCTGACGACGTGTGAAAGAGTGAAAGCACGCCTTGCCAAGCGAGAGCAAGAAAGCAGTAATGTGCAGATGAGCAGCCTATTGGAGCAGTTGCAGCAATTATCCGCGCCACAAACGCCGCAATATCTTCAGTGGATCAAAGCGACGCAAGGGGAAGATATTCATCTGATTGCCACGTCTGATGTGTTGTATTTCAAAGCGGAAGAAAAATACGTTTCTGTGTATGCCCAACAAGGACAGGGTAAAGTGCAGGAGTATTTGATTCGCACATCGTTGAAAGAGTTGATAGGGCAGCTTAACCCAGAACAGTTCTGGCAAGTACACCGTTCAAGCGTGGTGCAAGTGTGCAAAATTAACAAAGTAAACAAAGACTTTGCTGGCAGAATGTTTGTTCACGTTGGAGAGAACAAGCTCCCGGTGAGCCGTGCATCTCAAAGTTTGTTCAAAGGGATGTAATCGCTAGAACTGCTCACTCTTTACACTGTAAACTCGCTGCTCTTAACCCACATTATCAAGGAAGATAAATGAGTTATCGCGTAACCCTCTTAAATGCAACGGGAGAGTTGTCTCCACTCGCTGAGTATTTACATCAGAAACTTGATGACCTGAGCTCACAGCTTTCTAGTTACTTTGATTTAAGTAACGTCGACCTAACCGTTAGCCCGTTTGATCGCAATGACGTACCGCAGACGGGGATTGGTGGCTATTGCTTAAGTGCCTATCGTGTAGAGGTTCTGCTTGATACTCAACGTACTGATATTAAAAACGTTATTGAGAAAGAAATAGCTGCGGTGTTAGCGCATGAGTTGCATCACCTGTTCCGTATGCGAGCGGGAGAAAGTGGCGTTGCACTTGGTGATGTACTAATTATGGAAGGGTTAGCTTGTCACTTCGAACGTAAGGTGAATGGCGGCGTCACTCCGAGCTTGTTTGAGCAAATCAAAGATCAAGATTGGCGCCCTTTCTACGCTGAGATGAAAGGCAAGTTGACCAGCTTAGATTACAACTTCGACGCTTACTTTCTTGGCAGCGATGAAAGCCGCTGGCCGAAATACATGGGGTATTGGGTTGGGTACAACCTTGTTGCTGAATATCTGGCTGATTTTCAAGGCTCTGAACTGGATTTGGTTGGAGCCAAAGCTGAGCTTTTCTATCAATAACTTCGGCACAAGCCAAACTATACCCAAGTAACCTCGAGATGCTAGGTTCAGCGAGAATGACTTGGTTTGTAGACGCGGCGGCGATTTAAAGGTTTGGTGGGCCTAATTCGAGAATCGACAACAAAGTATACAATCCAAGACCCTTACTATTTGTAAAGAGGGCCCTTTGGGAGCGTGTCATTGGCTCGACTTCTGTGTCAAACAACTTGGAAAGAGCTGGCTATTACGCTGCGTTGTTTTCCTTGACCTCGAATCAATGACAACGCTCTGAATCCTGCATCTTGAAGTCACTTGGGTATAATCGGCTGAGTCATAAAAACAAAAAGCGCCTAGATCATAAGACGTTAGGCGCTTTCTTCGTTTTATAACGACGATTTCTCCGCAGAGGCGAATGGGCTTATTCGTTGACTGTCACTTTCTCGATAATGATTGGATCGCATGGCACATCATCGTGGCCAAACTTAGAGGTAGTTTTCACTTTCGCGATGCGGTTTACGACATCCATACCCGCAGTCACTTTACCAAACACGGCGTAGCCCCAGCCTAGGTTGGTGGTTGCGGAGTGGTCTAGGAAATCATTGTCTTCTAAGTTAATGAAGAATTGTGCTGTTGCAGAGTGCGGTGCATCGGTACGCGCCATTGCGATAGTACCAACAAGGTTCTTTAGACCACGGTTTGCTTCGTTCGCGATCGGTGCGCGTGTTGGCTTTTCTGCCATGTCTTCGGTGTGACCGCCACCTTGAATCATAAAGCCATCGATAACGCGGTGGAAAATGGTGCCGTTGTAGAAGCCATCTTCACAGTATTTTTTGAAGTTCTTTGAGCTAACTGGCGCTCGTTCTAGGTTCAGTTCAATCTCGATATCACCGAAATTGGTGGTCATAATAATCATCTGGTTTGCCCTTATGGGTGCTAAGTTGGCGGCATTATAGCTAAGTCGTATGAGGATAGCAGAAATAAAAACAGCGACGTTTTGGCGTCGCTGTTTGCATGGAGAATGGGTGAGGAAAGCGTTAAACCGTAAAGCGACCGACCAAGTCGTACAGCTCGTTAGCTTTGTGGTTTAGGTTGCCACTACCTGCGCGGTTTTGATTCGCAAGGTGTGCCGATTGGCTGCTTTGTTGAGAGATGACTTCGATGCGTTGTGAAATCTCTTGGCCAACTTGGCTTTGCTCTTCGGTTGCTGTTGCGATCAGGGTGTTCATGTCCATGATGTTAGCAATTGCGGCTTGGATTTCTTGCAGTGCGGCAGAGGCTGCTCGTGCTTCTTCAACCGTTGCTTCACCGCGCGCTTGGCTTGAACCCATGGCTTTCACTGCTGCATCCGAGCCAGACTTCAACTGCTCAATCATTTGGTGAATTTCACCTGTGCTGTCTTGAGTGCGACTCGCCAGTTTACGAACCTCATCGGCAACGACTGCGAAGCCGCGGCCTTGTTCGCCTGCACGGGCTGCTTCAATGGCTGCGTTCAGTGCCAATAGGTTGGTTTGCTCAGCGATGTCTTGAATCACTTCTAGCGAAGAAGAAATGTTTTGTACATCGCTCTCTAGACGAGAAATCACCGTGCTGGCTTCTGACACTTCTAAAGCGAGCGCTTCGACAGAGCTCGCTGCGGAATCAACAATGTGTTTTGCTTGCTGTGAGTTATCATCAGCGTCTTTGGCGGATTGCGCCGCTTGGTTAGCGTTGTTGGAAATCTCGTGCGCCGTTGCTGTCATCTCGGTCATTGCCGCAGCGACTTGTTCGGTTTCTTCACGTTGACCTGAAGCCAATTCGTCCACTTGCGATGCTCGCTGTGACATGTCGTTGGTCTCTGAAACCACTTCTTGCCCTACGTGGCTAACGCTCTTGATTATGCCTTGCAGGCTTTCAACGAAGATATTGAAGTTTCGGCTCAGCTGGGTGAACTCCGGCACGCTCGATTCTTCCATGCGTGCGGTTAAGTCTGCATCGCCTTGCGCGAAAGAGTGAATTGAAGCATCAAACTGCTCAATAGGCTTCATGATGCTGCGGTTAACAAACACCGCGAAGACCGCGACGATGGCTGCAATCGAGACACAGAACAGAGCAATTGCCGTCAGTGTGGTGTTGAGGGCCTGATGCGCGGCTTCTTCCATGTTTGCCACAATGGCGTCGATATCGTCAGTGTAGAAGCCCGTACCCAACATCAAATCCCATTCAGGAATAAAGACCGAGTAGCTCAATTTCGGTAGTGCTTCGTTCTGACCGAGTTTCGGGAAGTAATAAGTCGTGAACTCACCTGTTTTGGAATTTTTGATCAAATCCTGAATCAGGTAATTGCCTTTCTTGTCCTGCAAGTTATAGAAGTTCTCTCCGATGCCTTTGGTGTTTTTACCTACCACGACACGCACGCCTTTTGAATCGTAACCGAAGATGTAGCCGGATTGACCAAACTCCAACTGTTTCAAGATCGGCAGTGCTTCTTCAAGTGGGGCATTTTGAACGAGCAGTGGCTCGACAGCGGAGCGCGCCATTTGGACGTAGTTTTTGAGCTCGGCTTTTTTCATCTCCATCATTTGACTTCGAGTCTGCTCAATCTCGTGTTCGTTGTAGGCTGTGGTTTGTAGATAGGTGAACCACATCATGCCTATTGCCATGGTTAGAATTGGAATTATTGAAAGGATATATAGTCGTTTTCTGATCGTCAGATTCATAGAGACGTCCTTCTCTCGGCGCAGCGTTACAAGTGACAAGCTGAATAAGCTTGCTGATAAAATTATTAATACTTATTGTTGTAATGCTTAGAGATTAACCGAGTTAATCAATCAGAAGTACTGGAAGTTTATAAATTTAGACTAAGGTCGTAGCATTTTTAAGCAGGATCACAATTAACGTGAACACGAACCGTTATTGCAGCGAGAAGTGCCCGTTAACCAGTAGGAGACGCGGTAGCGGTTTTTGGCAAATTTGAGGTAAAGCCAATCCGCAACAGGTTTGACAGCGCGCCAACGCAGCGGTGCATACAACCAACCGCGACCGACCAGTTGCCACGCACGATGGGTCACATCCAACCCAAGCAGAAGTTCCCCCTTTTCGTTGAGGGCGTGCAAAATGGTGTTGGCTTGTTCAGGATCGATCTGCGGATAATCTGAGAATGCATCACTATAGATATCGACGGTTTTGATGTGCTGCTTGGCATCGCGTTGTTTTAGCGCCTTCATCTCTTTGGCACAAAGCGGGCAGGTTCCGTCATAAAATATGATGAGTTTTGTCATTGCGGTTTTCTTGTTTGAGATTTTCTAATCGCTTTTACGTGGCGAATTTTCTTTTGGTTCATTGTTTTGCAAGTAATGCAGCCAATTGTCGCGAATGTTGCCGTAATTGAATTGGCAGAACTCTTTGCGATCACGCAGGTAGTCTTTTTCTACTTCATCGAGTAAGGCTTTGTATTGCTCAGGATCACTACCGTAAACCAAACATAACGTTGAAAAGTAACGCTGCAAATCAAAGCTGTGTTCGTCAATGTACTCGCCAAAATCGTAGTAGTCCGGTCTGTCGTCGGATTCGAATGCGAACATGTCGGCGGCGCTAATGGCCATATCTGCGCCATCTTTTAGGAAGTCAATCATTAAAATAGTGGCAAAATTATCGACCGCATCTTCTTCTTTTCCGAGAACAGGGATGCTTTGATCTTCGATGTAAGCATGTCCAGCTTCATGAAGTAAAGTGTGCAATAACGTATCTAGCGCCCCTGTTTTTGGGGATTTTCCGAAGCGTTCTCCATACTGATTATTGGAGAAGTAATTGAGCGACTCCAAATAAAAAGTGTAAGGAACGTATATTGTGTGTGTATCAGGATCATACATTGGACCATCTTCTCCGCCGTAAACCAGCGTGAGAGCTTTATCAAATGGAAAGTAGGCCTGAGACAGCTCAACAAAGATGGTGTTTACATCGCTGCTTTGAATCGATTGTTGGGCGATTTTTTCATGAGTTGTCTCTATGGGAGAATATTGAATACGAATGTTTTCAGCTGCTGTAGCTGATGAGACGATGCTGAGTAATAGCGCAGCGCAAAGCGAATGAATGTTCATGTGGGACTCTTGTTATTGAATAACTTGTATAAAAAATTATACATGTTTTTGTCTGATGCATAGTTGGGGTTGTACTCATTAGCCAAAGTCGGGACGTCGGTCTCGAAAAGCAATCATGATAACATCGCATATTTCGGCTGCTTGGTTCTCTAGGGCGTTTATCAAGACCTCTTGGATAAGAACGGCGGTGAAGTTATTAGCTATGCATCGTTTTCTAAGAAGCTTACTGAGTAACTGTGCTTCGATCTTTATCTGTGAAAATGATAATAGGCAGTTAATCATTGCAAGGTTTAACCATGGGGTTGGTGAATGTCACTGAATTGAAGAAAATTATCAGCGATATGTTATAATCCTGCTCCGTTGTGACGAAAACGTTTGTTGCAGCCTGAGAGTTTCCTTGGATTCGGCTCGTTTATACACCATGAGCCAGAGTTGAAAAGCTACGACAGGAACAGGCAAACCCAATTGTTTTGAACGCGCTCTCGGCGTTTAGCGGTTACAACGGGAAGGAACTTTGTTTGATAGTAATTGACACATTCTGTTTAAGTAAGGGAGCCCGAAGTGGTTCAGAAAGTGTCACCCAGAATTTACTCACAACACGACACCCCAAGCGATAACGCACAGGTATTGCGAGGGGCCATTTGAAGGAGCTGTATCAGCTCCTTTCACATTTAAGGGCTTGCTAACAGCGTAAAAACTGACACATCGCTTAAGGAGCGCCCCTTAAACTAGCCTAAGGCGCATCTACACCAACTTTTTGAGTATTTTCGAAACAATAAAGCGAGAAAATTTGCTATTGAACGAAGGTTAAACTAACACTCATTCATTACGGAGAATGAAGAGAACAATAATAAGAGGCGATATGAATCATTTAATATCTGTAGGTGCACTGGAGTCCTTCTTGGTCGCAATTAGTGTGCTTTTCCTGGGGCATTTTATTAATGCTAAGCTACCGATTTTAAAGAAATTCAACATACCTGAGCCGATTGTAGGTGGCCTTATTGTGGCCTGCATGATTACTGCTCTTCATTTCAACGGCATCGATTTAGAGTTCGACTTGCCATTACAAAATACGTTTATGTTAATGTTTTTTGCGACAGTTGGTTTGGCCGCAAATTACACTCAGTTGATGAAAGGAGGTGCGAAGGTTTTTATCTTCTTAGCTGTCGCATCGTTTTACATCATCATACAAAACGGCGTTGGCGTTTCACTTGCGGCGGCGCTCGGTTTAGATCCTTTGATGGGGTTAATTGCTGGCTCGATTACTCTGTCTGGTGGTCATGGTACAGGTGCTGCGTGGTCACAAACCTTTCAAGACGTGTATGGATTGGATAACGTCTTAGAAATTGCAATGGCATCAGCGACTTTTGGTTTGATCATCGGCGGTATCATTGGTAGCCCTGTAGCGCAGCGTCTGGTGGAAAAGAACAGCATAGAGTCTGAGTATGGTCGTGGTGGTCGAGATGCCAAAACTCACGAGAAATTCCCGGAGTTGGTGACTTACAATGAATACGAAGAAGATAAAGTAACGGCGAAAAAAGTGGTGGAGAAACTCTTCTTCCTACTGATCTGTGTTACTGGGGCCAAGTATGTCGAGCAATGGGTAAGCACGTATGAAATCTCATGGCTGATGATTCCAGACTTCGTATATGCGCTATTCATTGGTGTGATCATTACGAATTTCTTGGAAGTGACCAAGATTCGTAAGTTAGATGCCGAAACGGTCGATATGTTAGGTACGGTATCGCTATCTCTGTTCTTAGCGATGGCTCTGATGAGCTTGAAGTTATGGAATATCTTCGATCTAGCGATTCCATTCTTGGTTATTTTAGCTGTGCAGTCTGTCGTCTTAGCTATCTTTACGTACTATGTTACGTTCAAAGTGATGGGAAGCAACTACGATGCTGCGGTTATTGCAGGGGGGCACTGCGGTTTTGGCTTGGGTGCAACCCCAACAGCCGTAATGAACATGGGTTCGATCGTTAACCGATTTGGCCCGTCGCCGCAGGCATTTATGGTGGTGCCAATTGTGGGGGCTTTCTTTATCGACATCGTTAACTTAATCATTTTACAAGGTTACATTTCATTCCTTGGTTAAATTTAAGTTCATGATCTCCTAAGGTCGAAATAAAAACGGTCACAACACAGGTTGTGACCGTTTTTTTATGGCTCGATTTTGGCCGTTTATCGGACGACGGATTATTGAATGGTTCGGCTGAACTTGAGGCTAGCTGTCCAACCAAGAATACCAATGAAGGCGTAAATGCCAACGTTTAACCAACCCGCTTGAGGAATGGTATTGAATGGGTTTGGTGTAATAATGGCGTGCAGCGGAAGGTAAAGCACTTCGGAGAAAAAGTGATCTAGCCCGTAGTAACCAAAAAGTGCGATAGGCATCCAACGTAGCGCATAAATGGCGATAAACAAAATGACCAGTGGTGAGTTCACTTTTTGTGAAATAGCCATCGCAGTTAATGCCAGCGGTAACAGCAGAATACCGGCGAAAAACATTCTGATTAAAAACTCTCCCCAATGCAGCAGCACGTAACCTAACGAGGCTTGGCGGTACAATAAAGCCAATTGGTGATCAGTAGAGATGTTCAGCAACCACAACATTAAATTTGCAGCGAGTACGAGCACCGAGCAGACGAGCGGAATCACCAATAAGCCAAATCCTAGCTTCACTAAATGGGTTTTTATGTCACTGACAGGCATACTGCGCCAAAACATAATGCTGCCTTCCGCCCGTTCTTTGCGTAGCGTTCTTGGGAAGTACTGAACGGCTAACAAGATAGACAGCAGCCCTGCTCCTCCGGAAATCAACATATTGACGTCATCACCAAGCTCTTTGTGAATGTCACTGACATCGCCACCAAAGCTCATTTGGAAAAACATATTGTGTTGTAGAGTATCGTTACTCATTAAACTCACAAAGAGAATAACTCCACACGCCAACACAAACAGTGGAATACGTAAAACAAGAGGGTTTTCTAACCACTCTTTTTGCAACATCGCGACAACTGAACGCATTACGCTGCCTCCTTCTGCAATGCTAAAAATAGATCCGCTAACTTCACCCCATGGATGGAACCCATTGTTTCTGCTTGTTGGGCATACTGGGCTTTGAGTAACCATTTCGTTGAACCGAGGCCTTTTTGTGACGAGAGTGGGTTCATCGCTTCAATTTGTGTGCGGTGCTCGTCGTTGGCTTCAAGAATGAAATAGTCTTCACTGATACTGTCCATCGAGGTTTGCAGAACGGGGCGACTATGCTTAAGAATCAGAACATCTGTCAGCAAGTGCTCAATCTCTGATACTTCATGACTGGCGATGATCAACACGCGCTCGCCGTCGTGAAACCATTCCAATAAGTGACGATAAAACGTCTCGCGATACACGAGATCTAACCCGAGTGTCGGTTCATCCAATATGAGGATTTGGGTGTTGGTCGCGATCACAATCGCGAGGTGTAATTGCACCTTCATCCCTTTGGATAAAGATTTGATACGCGCACGAGGTTTGATGTCCGTTTGACGAAGTAGCGTATCTGCTTGGGCGCGATTGAACCCTGGATGCACGCCCTCGGTATAGTTAAGCAGTTGAGCAACGGTCATCCAATCTGGCAGAACGTTGACATCCGAGATGTAGGATAAGCTCTGCATTATCTTGTCGCGTTGCATAATGGGTTCAAATCCGTTGATACGAATAGTGCCCTGATATTCATGTGCACCGAGTAGGGCATTAATAAGCGTTGATTTACCTGCGCCATTATGGCCGAGTAAGCCAAGTACTTGTCCTGCATGTAGGTCGAAACTCACTTCATGCAGTGCTTCTCCTTGTTGCTGATATTGCTTGGAGACGTTGTTTACACTGACTAATGCGCTCATTGGTCACCTTTCAAGTGTGGTTTTAGTTGTTGAATGAATTCGTCGAGTGACATATCCAGACGCTGTATTGTGTCGGCTATCTGCGGAATTTGTTGCTGAAGAAAACGTGCCTTCTCGTCTGCGAGTAATTTGAGCTTTGCTCCTGAAGCGACAAACATACCTTGACCGCGTTTTTTCTCCACTAGCCCGTCATCAACAAGCAATTGATAGCCTTTCATAACGGTGAGGTGGTTAATTTTCATATCTGCAGAGATGCTACGGACGGAGGGCAGAGCATCGCCTTCTTGCCAGACACCTTGCAGTATTTGCTGCGTGATCTGGTCTGCCAACTGTCGAAATATCGGTTGGCGATCATGCCAATTAGTCATGAGTGAATCTCTTGGTTGAGATGGTGTTATATATATGTATAACACCTAGTGCATTAGAGAGAAAGTAATAATTTAAAACCTAGTGTATCCGCCTGTCTCATTCGCTCTAAATATCCACCTATGTGGTCGTTGTTTTGAGGTTTTGTTTTATATGGAAATTAATTGCTTCTCATAAGTTGAGAAGTGTTGTTTTTCTCTTCCCATCAATACACTTATCGCCTGTTCTAAATGAATATTCTCACTGAATGATAATTAGCATAATTTTAGCTCTGCCTATTTCTTACTTGATGAGAATTGATGGTCAAAGAGGCCTAGAAAACAAAAGTTTCGAGAGGCAATCTGACTGGCTTAGGCACCTATCTCACGTTGAGCGCGTGCTCAATGAATGAGAAAGAGTAGAGTAAAGAGGTCTCATGAATCAGGTAATATCTATCGGCCCACAGGAGTCGTTCCTCGTCGCAATTTGCGTGTTGTTTTTAGGGCAGTTCATCAATACCAAGTTACCAACCTTAAAAAAATTTAATATTCCAGAGCCAATTGTTGGTGGTCTAGTGGTCGCTTGCGTCATCACGATGATGCACTTAAACGGTGTGGATGTTTCCTTTGATTTACCACTGCAAAACGTCTTTATGCTGATGTTTTTTGCAACCGTTGGCTTAGCGGCAAATTACACCCAACTGATTAAAGGCGGTGCGAAGGTTTTCATCTTCCTAGTTGTGGCATCGGTCTACATTCTTATCCAAAATGCGGTCGGCGTGTCCTTAGCAACAGCGCTGGGGTTAGATCCACTCATGGGGTTGATCGCCGGATCCATTACGCTTTCTGGCGGACATGGAACTGGAGCTGCGTGGTCGCAAACTTTTCAAGAAATGTATGGTTTGCATAATGTTCTAGAGGTGGCAATGGCTTCTGCTACATTTGGCTTGGTGATGGGCGGGATTATTGGCAGCCCTGTTGCACAAAAGCTACTAAACAAACACAACTTGGAATCGGAATACGGACGCACCAATCAAAGTCATCAGAGTTTCCCTGAACTGGTGACGTACAACGAACATGAGGAAGATCGCGTCACAGCGAAAAGAGTCGTTGAAAGCTTGTCCATCATTCTACTTTGCGTGACAGGCGCGAAGTATCTGGAGAGTTGGGTAAGCAGTTTTGACATCAAGTGGTTAATGATTCCCGATTTTGTGTATGCGCTGTTTATTGGTGTTGTTATCACTAACATCATGGAAGTGACGAAGGCGCGCAAGGTTGATTTAGAAACCGTTGATATTCTTGGCACGGTTGCACTATCTCTATTTCTTGCCATGGCCTTGATGAGTTTGAAATTGTGGAATATTTTCGATCTTGCGATCCCATTCCTTATTATTCTTGCTATTCAGTCGGCAGTGTTGGCGATGTTCACTTACTACGTAACATTCCGCATGATGGGAGGCAACTACGATGCGGCGGTGATCGCTAGCGGACACTGCGGTTTTGGGTTAGGTGCTACACCGACTGCGGTCATGAATATGGGCTCCATCGTGAGTCGATATGGTCCATCACCACAAGCATTTATGGTGGTTCCAATTGTCGGTGCATTCTTCATCGACATTGTGAATTTAGTGATTTTGCAAGGGTGCATCGCTTTTATTCGATAACATTCGCTTTTTTACCGAAATAACAAAGCCAGCACCTATACGCTGGCTTTGCTATTTGTAACACGAAATCTTGTTTGCCTGACTTCAAGCTGTGAAATCAATGCGTTACTATGACGACATAGTGTTCAATTTTGCAGCAGCATGAGGTACCCACATGTCTGAAAAAATATCGACGTCGGCATTAGCGAAAATGCGCAAGGTAGAAGCTAAGATGCTGTTTGCCGATCTCAAACGTGCAGGCTACATCGTTCGCCAAGATGAAAAGTGGATTTTGACCGAAGAAGGGGCAAAGTTTGGCGGTGAGTATGTGGATCACCCTAAATTTGGCCAGTTCATCGTCTGGCCGACCAACTTACATATTGAGCTGACTCCCAGCTCAGGGAAAACATTGAGCGCGACACAACTGGGTGAAAAGCTGAAATTGAATGCGAAGCGCATGAACCAACTTTTGAGTGAACTGGGTTGGTTGACCAAATCCGAAGAGGGATGGAGTGTCACAGAAGCTGGTGTGCGCGCTGGTGGGCAGCAAAGAACCGATAAAGAAACACAAAATACCTTTGTCGTATGGCACGATGTGGTGCTGCGTAACAAGCGTCTTAAGCAGTCTGTCATTGAGTTTTTAGGGCAAGACGCGGAGTCACATTCTACGGATAAATCGTACTCAATCTTTCGCCAAAAATTTGAAGCCAAGCACCGAACATTAGATGGGCATTACGTGCGCTCTAAGGGGGAGTTGCTCATCGACAACTGGCTGTACTTGGCTGGTGTTGTGCACGCTTATGAGCGTCAGTTGCCGATTGACCAAGATGTCACTAGCGATTTTTACTTGCCAGGTGGCAAAGTCTATTTGCAATTTTGGGGAAGTGACGATGGGGAGATGGCTCAGGCCGACCGTGAGACCATTCGTACTGTTTATGAGCAGCATCATTTCAATCTTATCGAAGTCGAACCGAGTGAACTAGACAAGTTGGATGAAGTGCTTCCTAAGCGTCTTCGTCAGTTTGGTATTAAAGCTTATTGACGACTTAAGCCCGCTGTTCAGATAAGAAAAAACCCGTGTTCAACACGGGTTTTGTATTTTTAGTGTGTTTCTAGGCTGCCATCCTATGGGTTAAAAGCCTTTGATGTTTTCTGCTTCTAGCTCAGAGAAGTACTTCACTGTCTTCACTTTCAGTTCTTGTTGAGCTGGTTCGTCGCATACGATCACCGCTTTAGGGTGAAGTTGAAGAGCAGAAACTGTCCATAGGTGGTTTACACAACCTTCCACGGCTGCTTCAAGTGCCTGAGCTTTGTTATGGCCAGTGACCAAGATCATCACTTCTTCTGAGTCTAGAAGCGTACCAACACCGATAGTCAGCGCGTATTTAGGCACTTGGTTGATATCGCCGTCAAAGAAGCGAGAGTTCGCAATGCGAGTGTCTTCAGTGAGGGTCTTGATGCGAGTACGAGAAGAAAGAGATGACGCTGGCTCGTTGAACGCGATGTGACCGTCGTTACCCACGCCGCCCATGAACAGGTTGATCTTGCCGTAAGACTTAATTTTGTCTTCGTAACGCTTACATTCTGCGTCGTGATCGTCTGTGTTACCGTTCAGTAGGTTGATATTTTCTTCTTGAATATCAATGTGATTAAAGAAGTTGTTGTACATGAACGAACGGTAAGATTCTGGGTGATCCGCAGGGATGCCAATGTACTCATCCATGTTAAAAGTCACGACGTTTTTGAAGCTGACTTCGCCGGCTTGGTAAAGCTCGATTAGGGCTTTGTAGGTTGCTAGAGGAGTGCCACCAGTTGGTAGACCCAGAACGAATGGACGCTCAGCAGTAGGTTTAAAGTCGTTGATACGCTTAGCGATATGCGCAGCTGCCCACTTACCTACTTGTGCTGCTCGAGTTAACGGGATAAGTCTCATTTTGTGCCCCTAGTTATTGGAATTGACGATGTACTGAAACATTAATTCGCATTATAAAATAAGTAATGGCGAACTGCTATTGTTTTAGGTCAAAATTTTGCTTTTTCTTTAACCAATGTTGGTTTTGTCGACGATTTTTATATCTAAATGCTTTTATAAGACGATTTTTTACAAAGAAATTGCATTATGAAACTGACGAATCAATAGATAAAATTTATGATCTAAATTAAGTTTTGCCTTCGCACTTAACCTTGTTTTTTAACAACCTACAGAGTGCGAAATCGCACACGAACTTCAAATATTATGGGTTAGATATGGCATGGCGCTCATTCTTTAACCATAATTGAAATGTGTAAACCAGTGAGGAATTCGGTATGAAAAATGAGTTAGATCCGAGCAAAGTACTACAGGCTTACGAATGTGTGATGAACAACGGTACGCCAACCGAATTTGGTAAAATGTATGAAGGTGTAGAAGCGTTTTCTGACTACGATGGGTACAACGTTTTCTTAAGAGGGAATGGTGTTGAGCTAAAAATTGGCTTCCACAACACCTATCACTTGGAATATGACCAAGAGCATTTGAAAGAGAGCTTTCTGAAAAAGATTGCGACGCTCGCCAAGTAAACGGTCATCACCCAAATATTAAAAAAGCCCTTGGGAGAATGCCCCCTTGGGCTTTAGGAGAAGAAATGAGCTTGTCTTGCTCGCTCAGTAAAGTCAAACGAGCTTTCGCCTACTGCTAGAAAAAGGCGAGAACTAGGTTATTGGTTATTAATCGTCTTCAACCAAACTCTCTTCAATGTATTCTTCTGTGGCGTCAGGCTTGTTACGACCATTTAGCGTATGGAAGCGCTTGCGACCACGAGCAAGTTGGGTGTACTTTAGCCACGTACGCTCAAGTTTTGTTTTTGCTTTGCCCGGGTTTTCTAACACCTTGATGAAGTGTTTCTCTTCGCTGTTTTCAGGTGTTAATTCGCCTGACTCTAAGCCAAGCATTGTATCCCCATAAATTGTTAGGATTTCCTCTTCTGAAAGAGTAAAATCGCCAGACTTTGCAAAGCCGCGTGGGAATTTTACGTTATCGTAAAAACGTTTTTTGCCATGACGGAATTCAGTGTCAGACATGTCAACAGCCTCTGTAACCGTTATTGATGAATGTAGTGAACTTACGGCGAAAATTAGGCTTAAATCTAACAAAAGAAAAACAAAACTTTTTTGTCGTCATGATTTTAATTAGTTGTTAATCTGGTTTTATATTAACCAGGAGATGGTTTATGGATGTAAAAGTCTTTCGAACATTTTTAGAGCTGGCAAGAGTTCGTCACTTCGGACGTGCTGCTGAGAACCTTTATATTACCCAAGCCGCTGTGAGCGCACGTATCAAACAATTGGAAAGTTACTTCGATACGCAATTGTTTATTCGTGATCGAAATAACATAAAGTTGACCTCTGCAGGTGAGCGCTTAATCAGCTATGCCGAGGTAATGGTCACTACATTGCAACAAGCGAAGCTAGAATTATCGCTTGAAGATGGCAAAGCGCTGCAACTAACGTTAGGTGGCACGCCAAACATTTGGGACGCTTATTTACAGAATTGTTTAAGTGTCGTCACAGATTCGTTTGGTGGTTATGGCTTCATGGCAGAAGTGATGGGACGTGAGATGCTCAGTCGTAGCTTGCTAGAGCGCACGTTAGATATGGCATTTGCGTTCGATCAGATCAAAGCTGATGAGCTTAACTGTAAAAAAGTGGCAGATGTTGTTCTCGTTCTGGTATCAACTGAGAAAGATTCTTTAGACACCGTTTTCGAAAACAAATATGTGTACGTTGACTGGGGGACGCGTTTCTCCTCAGAGCATTCTGAACGTCACCCTAAGATTCCGGCTCCATATTTACGCACTTCAACAGCGCGTATCGCATTGGACTTTATTTTAGAGAAGGGTGGAGCCGCGTACTTACCAATCTCTCTCGTGGAGCCATTTATCGCTAATGGGCAGCTTCACAAGGTGTCTGGAGTAGAAGATTGGTGTCGCCCTATCTATTTGAGCTATCGTAAAGCTAGCTCGTCTGTAGACGCGATTAAGCAAGTGGAAGAAATTGTCAAAGAGATCGATCCACTGACCGCTTACAGTTTTCAGCAAATTGGTTCTGGCACTTCCGACGAATAGCGTTGAATGAAAAGTCAGAAAAACGAAAAAGCCGCCTTGAGAAATCAAGGCGGCTTTGTTTTTATCTCGATGAATCGATAGTTATGGTAAGTCAAACAACAGGGCTGTTGTGCTTTCGTTTGATGTATTGCGCAAAACAACCTTACTCTGGTGTTCAACCTTCGCGCCGTCGCCAGCCGTCAAAGTGGTATTGTCGACACTAAGGCTCCCAGTCACTTGATGGATGAATAGATTTCGGCCCGACTCAATCTCAAAGTTTAGTTCGCTACTTGGCTCAAGAATTAACTGATGCAAAGTCGCATCTTGCTTAATAAGTAGCGTGCCGTTTTCTCCAGTTGGAGTTGCGATAGTCGTTAACCCAGGATTGCGACCAAAATCTTTTTGCTGATAACCTGGTTTGGTTCCAAATGTGTTCGGTTGAATCCAAATCTGTAGAAACCGCAGCGTATCTTGGTTCGATGCATTGTACTCACTGTGGTAAATCCCTTTCCCTGCCGACATGAGTTGGAATTCACCTGCAGGTAGTGTTTTGACGTTACCTTCACTGTCTTTGTGTGCGATAACACCTTCCAACACATAGCTGATGATCTCCATATCACGGTGGCCATGTGTATCAAAACCCGCGCCAGGCTTGACTACATCGTCATTAATGACTCTCAGCTCAGAAAAGCCCATATGTTGAGGATCGTAGTAGCTACCAAAAGAAAACGTATGTTTGCTATCAAGCCAGCCAAAGTTTGCTCGACCTCGGTCTGCTGCATGTCTTACCGTAATCATAAGGCCTCCTTAAGAGAGCTTTTTGTTTAAGAAGTTATCTAACGCTGCTTTACCTGCGCCAGAGAACGCCAGAGAAACGCTTGCTGCCAGTAATGCTAAGCCAAACTCGTAACCGTTGTTTGCCATGAACAGGCCATTTTCAAAGTGGACAGAGAATATCGCTACCACCATCGTGAACGCCAAAGCAACCGCTGCTGGTCGAGTTAGCAGACCAAGTAAAATGAACAAGCCGCCAAAGAACTCTGCGCTGCCCGCAAGTAACGCCATGAGCACGCCAGGACCTAAACCGATAGATGCCATCCACTGACCTGTGCCTTCTAGCCCGTAGCCACCAAACCAGCCAAATAGTTTTTGTGCGCCGTGCGCCATAAAGATAATGCCGATTGGAACGCGAAGTGATAGTGCGCTGTAACCTGCGTTTGATGTGGTAATTTTCTGTAATAGTGCTTTCATGATTCTGTCCTCTGACTCTTTTCAATGAGTGGGAAGCGTGTGCTCCCGTGCTGTTGAGAACAGTTTAGGTAGAGGCGAATATAAAAATAACGGGAGGATTTTGATAAACTCGTTCTAAAAAATTGAATAGTTGGTTTTTATTTATTTAAATCAATGTCTTGATTTTTATATTCGAGTGTTTATTTGCCGATTATTGTCTGTTTTAAATCAAGGTCTGTCATTATTTTCGATAAACATTTTTGCTGTTAAACAAAAAAAGAGCACATGTACTGTGCTCTATTGCTTTCGCTTTTAACAAGGGAGAAAGGTGCGTTAAAGAAAACCGTCAGAGGTTCATTAAGCTCTCTAATGACTCCTCTACATTGTTGTAGTGATAAGTTCGAATATTACGTCCATCCGTCGCATTAATCTGAATTTCTGAGATCTCGTTATCTGAGTCTCGTTCGATAATTCCAATAGAATGATCTACGGATTTACTGGTAATAACCTTTTGGTTTCTTAATACAATTACGCAAGTATGTAAGTCCATGCCAATTCCCTTTAGCCGACGTTGTTGTGATGTTCTGGATCTAACTTTAGTGTACAAAAACGCTAATGCCAATAAATCTCAATATTGAGTTCCGAAAATGGCTAATTGTGGGCGCTTAAGCAAGCTACAATAACACTATATTGAACGATGCCTATGAACAATAAATGACAAAAGGCATGAGCAAGGAAAGCACTATGTTTATTCACCCCCATACCTCACTGACCTTCGAGCAGTGTCACAAGGCGCGAGTCGCGCGAGACAGTCGTTTTGATGGGCGATTTTATGTGGCGGTAAAAACAACGGGAATCTTTTGTCGTCCGATTTGCCCGGCAAATTTGCCTAAAGAAGAAAATGTTGAGTATTTCGCTGATAAGACGCAAGCCCTTCAAGCAGGGTACCGTCCGTGTTTACGTTGTCGACCTGACAGCGCGCCTGGATCTTGGGCATGGAAAGGTGTCGAGACGACCTTTCAACGAGCGATTTCGTTAATTGATAGAGGGGAGTTGCATCACCATTCGGTGTCTGAGTTGGCTGAGCGTGTTGGGATTTCTGACCGTTACTTACGTATGTTGTTTGAGCAGTATCTAGGTATGTCACCCAAGCAGTATGCGCAATATCAGCAACTAATGTTCGCCAAACAGTTGCTTCACTCCAGCTCTATGTCGGTCACCGACGTGGGGTTTGCGTCAGGTTTTAACAGTACGCGCCGCTTTAACGATGCTTTTCAAAAGTTTCTCAAACTAACGCCTTCTCAAGTACGCCGTAAAGAGTTTGATGGTGCGGGTTGCAATCGAATTGCCTTACCTTATCGAGGTGAGTTGAATTGGTCGCACATGTTGGACTTCTATCGTTTGCGAGCGGTTGAGGGGGTTGAGCTGGTGAGTGATGAGAGTTATCAGCGCAACGTTTTTTTGGATGACAGCAAAGCCTGGTTTAAAGCGACAAAAGGTGAAGGATACTTAGAACTGGCGTTTGAAATTGAAGACGTAACGAAGCTGCAAAATTTGGTGTCTGACATTCGTCGTATGTTCGATCTTGACGCTGATATTTGTACTGTTGAGCAGCATTTGGAGTATGTCGCGCCTGGGCTCGTGTCGAGTAAAGGTATTCGTATTCCTGGTGTATGGAATGCATGGGAAGCAGGGGCTAGAGCGATTTTAGGCCAGCAAGTGTCGGTTAAAGCTGCGATTGGTCAACTTAACTTATTGGTGGCCACACTTAGTGGTGAGTCAGAAAAACGTTTTTTCCCGACTCCCAGTGATATTGCGAACGCCGACGTGAGCTTTTTGCGCATGCCGCAAAGCCGTAAAGAGACGCTAGTGCGCTTCGCCCAGTTTATGCAGGACAACTCAGAAGCTGACCCCCAGCAGTGGCTAGCTTTGAAAGGCATTGGACCTTGGACCGTCAGTTATGCTCAACTGCGAGGGCAATCTCAACCCGATTGCTTTCTAGATAAAGACTTAGTGGTGAAAAAGGCGATGCAGCGTTACCCATCACTGAATACGCACACTGCGGCCCCTTGGGGAAGCTACGCGACGTTTCACTTATGGAATCAATCATGAAAACATTTTATACCGAAATGCCGAGTCCACTAGGAACGGTGACTATCCAATCGAACGCTGAGGGCTTACTTGGCATTTGGTTTGAAACATGCACCACTAAGCCGAGTGAGCTGGGGGGGCGAGACGAGCAGCATCCGGTCTTGCGCCAAGCTGTCACCCAACTGGATGAATACTTTGCTGGCCTGCGCAACGAATTCGATTTGCCCCTTGCAGCGACAGGCACTGATTTTCAAAATCAAGTTTGGCAGGCACTAACGACCATTCCATATGGGGAAACGTGGAGCTATCAAGATCTCGCGAATGCGATAGGTAACCCTAAAGCTGTGCGTGCTGTTGGGTTAGCAAACGGGAAGAATCCGATTTCTATCGTGGTGCCTTGTCATCGCGTTATTGGCAAAAGCGGAAAACTGACTGGGTATGCAGGTGGAGTGGAGCGCAAGCAACGTTTGCTCGCGTTGGAGCAAGGTACACTGCTTTAAGTGAGGCGATTCTCGTATTGGGATTAAGCGTGCTACACAGGGGTAACGATAGTGTAGAGTTTCATAATCGTTATACGAATAGAAGAAGGACAATAAGGACATGCCTTTCAAAACGGATTTTGATGCCTTCATGAGTGAGTGTTGGCAGCATCACGAGGAAAATCCCGAACAAGTTTATGCTAAGCTAGAAACGGCTCTGAGCGAGGTGGAAGACGTTACCCAAATCGAGCGAATATTCGCATTGATGCTGCATACCGCTATTGGGCATCTCCAGTGCCCAGAACAGTTTCTTACTTGTTTAGAGCACTTTGATGAACGCAAGGTTGCCGAGAGTTTGGCATTTCAACGCAGTATTGCCGTTGTGCGCTATTTCGTAGATGGCACTGACAATATGGAATTATTGGAAGAGCAAGAACAACGCCGAGTTTACGCTTTGATTTCGAATGAACTTTCTGCACTTGTTCAGCTTGAACTGGCGAGTCAATGGTTGGTGAAGGCAGCGTTAGGAATGACGCCGAACGATGCAGAAGGGCCATTAGCGCGCGCTATCGCGATCACTGCGAACAACTTAGCATGTCAGTACGAAGCGCTGGCTGAGCGCACGTGCATGGAAAAATCGAAGATGCTAGAAGCAGCGACACTCGCGCTAGACTATTGGAAAGTGGCAGGGGGTTGGATGCAAGAAGAGCGCGCAGAGTATCGCTTAGCGATGAGCTTGCTTAAAGCAGATAAACCGCAAGAAGCCAAAGTGCATGCTGAGCGCTGTGAGGTTATTTGTCAGCAAAATGGTAGCGACGCGTTTGAGCTGTTCCACGCACATGACTTGTTGATGCAAGTACACTTCCATCTTAGTCAGAAATATAAAGCTAAATTGGATGAAGAGATGCAGCAGCACTGCAAAACGAGCTCGTTGACGTGATCTTAGCGTTGAATGAAAAAAGCCCCGAGCGACTGGCTGGGGGCTTTAGGGTTGTTGACTATGCAGCGATGATTATGCTGCTTGCGCTTTTGCTTGGTATCGTCCTGGTTTATGGTTCATCGCCAAAATCAAGTTCGTTGCGATGGCACCTAGAACAGATAGAGCGATAAGGTGCACATCTACAATGAACAGTGACATCACCACGATGGCACAATCTAACGCCATTTGAACTTTACCCGCTCGAACTCCAAAACGTTCCTGAAGGTACAACGCTAGAATGTTAAAGCCACCCAAACTCATTTTGTGACGGAAAATTACCAACATACCGATTCCAATCAGTCCACCACCCAAAAGTGCCGCATAGAAAGGTTCGATTCGTGAAATCTCAATCACATGATGCAGATGATCGACCGCAAAAGAGACAATCGAAACCGCAATAAAGGTATTGATAGTGAAGCGCCAACCCATGCGCATCACAGATAAAATATAAAAAGGGAGGTTAAGAGCGAAAAATATCTGACCAAAACTGAAGTCACTCACTTTGGTTAGGAAGATCGCCAAGCCAGCCGTACCGCCAGTGAGCAATCCTACTTTGCTAAAAAATATCACCCCAAGTGACACTAACGCACTGCCGAGCGTCAGAGCCAAGAGGTTCTCTCTTAGGCTATGATCTTTGTCCATAAATTAATTTCCTTGGTTTAAAAACCGCGCCGGAGATAACACGTCTCACGGACGCGATAGACAGTCGCCAAAATAGCAACTAACAAATCGGCCAATAAAATGTCGCGAAAAGTGATGGATGTCGAGTTTTTGGACGAGATTATGATGATATTAACCTGTTTAACATAATGTACACAGATAGAAAAACAACAAGGAAAAGTTATGATTAAGAAAGTTGGCAACACCCAAATCAACACATTACATCGACTGAGTTGCCACTGTGGAAAAGTTGAGCTGGAACTGGCGTTACCCAATGGTATTGAGAAACCGAGACGGTGTGACTGTTCTATGTGTCGACGTCGTGGCGCGATTGTCGCATCTGTACCTTTGAACGGTATTCGTATTATGCAAGGCGAAGACGTCTTGAAGCAGTATCAATTTAATACACACACTGCGAAGCACTTTTTCTGTGGCGAGTGCGGTATTTATACGCACCATCAGCGTCGTTCTGACCCGAGTGAGTATGGCTATAATGTCGGCTGCTTAGAGGGCGTCAACCCATATGAGTTGGGAGCGATTGAAGTGATGGATGGCGTTAACCATCCATCCGACCGCTAGGTTGTGTTGCAAGTTAAGCACCTGATTGTCGGTGCTTTTAAGTAAATAAACCGCTATTCATCCACAAGTGTACCGCAATACTGGCGGCATAACCCAAGGCGATGACGGGAGCCCACTTTAGGTGGCCAAAGAAGGTGTATTGTCCACGCGCGGCTCCCATTAAAGCGACGCCTGCCGCGGAGCCAATGGAAAGCAAACTGCCACCGACACCTGCGGTTAATGTGACCAGTAGCCAGTTGCCCATCGACATGCTTGGTTCCATGGTCAGTACAGCAAACATAACCGGAATGTTATCGACGATTGCAGATAGGACACCAACCATTACGTTTGCCCAGACTGGGTTCCATTGCGTGTACATGACGTTTGAAACCAGTTCGAGGTAGCCAAGTAAACTTAAACCGCCAACACACATTACAACACCGTAGAAGAACAACAAGGTGTCCCATTCGGCTCGAGACACACGATGAAACACATCAAACGGAACCACTGAGCCTAAGCGCTTCAATGCCTGATCATCGCCATTGGCAATTGCCATAGCTGCTTTTTTTGCGAGTGAGTGTTTGAGAGTTTGGCGCAAAAAATATCCGAAAAACTGTAAGTACGCCAAGCCCATCATCATGCCCATAACGGGTGGGAAGTGCAGCACAGCATGGAAAGAGACTGCGGTGGCAATCGTCAAAATGAACAACGCGACAATACGCCTTGCCCCGCGTTTTAGCTCAACGTGTTGGTGAATCGTATTCGGTTTTGTGTTTGGAACAAAAAGTGACATCAAAAATGCGGGAACCAAGTAGTTCACCAATGACGGTACAAACAACGGAATGAACTCAGCAAAGCTGACATGACCGGCCTGCCACACCATCAGGGTTGTAATATCACCAAATGGGCTGAATGCACCGCCAGCGTTGGCTGCGATAACAATGTTGATACAAGCAAGATTGACGAACTTAGGATTATCACCAGAGACTTTCATCACTACAGCGCACATCAAAAGGGCCGTAGTTAAGTTATCGGCAATCGGTGAAATGACAAAAGCGAGAAACCCCGTCAGCCAGAACAACTTTTTGAATCCAAAACCTTTACCAACCATCCACGCCTGTAAGGCATCGAAGAGTTTGCGTTCTTCCATTGCGTTGATGTAAGTCATCGCCACGAGCAAAAACAGCAGCAACTCGGCATATTCCAACAAGTTGTGTTCTAGTGCGGATTTGGCGATTTCAGGCTGATTGTGTTGAGCAAAGGTGTAGCCAATCAGAATCCAAATTAATCCTGCAGCGAGCAGCACTGGCTTGGATTTTCTCATTTTCAGATACTCTTCCAACATAACCAGTATGTAAGCGATCGAAAAGATAATCAGAGCCGCGTAACCGACACCAGAATTAACAAGGTTCAGTTCATTGGTTGATGCAGCAAAGGTGGCGCTAGAGAACAACAAACAGCAGAAAGCCACAATTGGATAGATTGGCATAGACATTTCTCCTTTGTCTGGTTGGAGAAATATTAGCCACAAATGAATGAGTTAGTTGTGAGAGAGCTCGAATTAACAGTAGGAGTTAGGAAATGATAGTGTGCGCCACTATTTTCTGAGTGACGCAATGCTTGCTGCGCCGAATAAAACCGCAGCGGCATATAAACCGTAAGTTAACCAGTGACTAATCTCTAAAAAAGGAACGAGTCCTTGACCTGCCCACATACAGCCTCCGTTTAATGAGCAATGTTGTAATAGTCGAGCCAATTTAAAGGAAATGAACAATGTTTTTTGTGAGTGAAAGCAAATTCTGAAGGATTAGAAAGTCAAAAATTGGTCAGTGAGAGAGAAATCTCATTTTTAACTGGCTAGCTCTAACCCTTTTGAGTTAAAGCTAGCTATATCTAGAGCTGAATGCATTTAGCGTAGGAGCCATTTTTTCAACGGTGAAGCGTCAATTGCTTTCACAAGCAGTATGGTTGCAACAATCGTTGCAGGATAAATAAACACATCTTTCGCGAGGTGTTGCAGCCCGATAAATTCAGCGACATTCATCATGACAATTATGATAAGCAGATGGCTAACATATATTCCTAACACGCAAGGAGATAGTTTGAAGACCCAAGGCATGTCGCCAAAATGAGGGTGAGCCAAAAGCCACATAAAGACACCTACAGCCCAGATAACGGTACCGAATAGGAAGTCGTGCGAGTTGAAAGCGATGTCATGTTGCATCAGCCAGTAAGCTTCACCAAAATGCAGTGCCATGCCAAGAATAATGCATCGAACCGTATTGTTTCGCGACCACCGCCACTGCACTTCTCGTGCGAAATAACCTAGAGCAACTAGCAACGTGCTGAAAAAAGGCCCGTTACGAGTAAAGAAAGGCGCTGGCAGGTCGGTAATGGTCGCGTAACTGCCAGCAAAGGCACCGTATATGTATAGCAATACTGCGGTTGGCAGTATCAGTTGCGCCATATTGATATGCACGAGAAAGGCAATTAACGCTACGGCAATGACCAGAGCCGGAATAAACCACAGATGAACGAGTCCGCCTTCGATGAGTGAATTGATCGGGGTTGACATTAGGTACCCCCAATAACCTTGCCTTTCGGCGAGATACCCAGCCTCAGCGACCGTCTGCCATTGGAATGGCATCAGTAAACTGATCATGCTCCAAATGAGCCAAACCTTCATTAACGGTTTGGCGTAGTTCTTAAGAGTATCGATAGGTGAATGACTCAACTTCGGCTGGATTAGATAACCCGAGATGAGAAAGAACAGCGGAACAGCAAAACGAGCCAGTTGGTTGAGCATATAGCCAACCCATGGTATCCCATTCCACTGCCAGTACGTCAGTGCCATCTGGCAATGCAAACCCACAATCGCAAGCATCGCAATGATACGTGCAAACTCTAAGCTGGCTATTTTTTGTTTCTTTGCCATTACATTGTTTACCTAAATAAAAAACTTAGGTGAAAATAGCAGGTTGTTACTGAAGTAATACGTGAAAAAGTCAACAGACTTGCGCTTACATTGAAGCTGTTTTGAAAATTAAGACTTACTTCAAACTTCTTAATTATTAACCTATTAACGCAATCAATACCTGATTCGTGAGTCGAAAATAGCACTGAATAATGGTTAGACCAGTTAACTCGAGATTGCAAAAAAGAACGATCGTGCTAAAAATAAGACTATGCAAAAAGGAAAAGTGACAAAAGAGTTTATTCTGCAGCGGGCTTTTGAGATCGCCAGCGAAGACGGATTAGAAAGTCTTACGATTGGAGAGTTAGCCAAGCAATGCGGTATGTCGAAAAGTGGTCTGTTTGCCCACTTTAATTCGAAGTTGAATTTACAGCTATCGGTGCTTGATCACGCCAATAAAGTGTTCGCTGATCGGGTTATTGAGCCTGCTCGAGAACTCGGGGATGGCAATATCGAGCGTAAAATTCGAGGGTTGCTCGACTCTTGGATGACTTGGAATCACGCATTCCAAGGAAGTTGTATGTTTCTTGACGCTTGGAATGATACGGCAGATAAAGATTGCCCGCTTCAGGCCGGACTGCGTAAATCCATAGACACTTGGCTGAGTTATTTGGAGATCCAAATAGCGAAAGGCAAAGAGAAGCAAGAATTTGCAGCAGACTTAGATACACGCCAAGCAACGTTTGATTTGTACGGTCTCTATTTGAGTGCGCATGTTTTTTACTCAATTAAAGGTGAGCAAGAAAGCTTGCGTCTGTTTTGGCAAGGGATCGACAACTTATTTTCTCGCTGGAAAGGCTAATATCGGTTATTCGCTTCCCAGATTCGTAGACATAAAATCACAAAGAGCGGCTGAGTTCGCTCTTTGTTATCAGCGTAAAAAGCACGACCGTTCTATTTTGTGCAAAGCTGATAGTTAAGGACATGATTATGAGTGAAAAAATTTACTTTAATACATCGCAACGTTTCAGTATTAAGCGCAGTTTGGTGAACATTAGTACTCGGTTACACCATACACTGGCCCCGTCACATGCAAAGAAGACCGCGCGCAAGCTTCTTCTGACACCTGCTCGTACGCAACCTAAAAATATTGAACCTCAAGGGCTTATCAAAGGTGAAATTAAAGGGTATGCAGGCATCATCAAAACCTATACTTTGGGATCTGGACCTATTTGGGTGCTAACTCATGGTTGGTCTGGAACGGCAAGTCAGTTTTATCCACTGATGGAACATATTGCGTCGAAAGGGTTTACTGCTTTGGCGTACGATCATCCGGCACATGGTGAGAGTGAGGGGCAGTATGGGCACATTCCGGGGTTTGTCAGAGGATTAGAAGATGTGTTGGATACGGTCGAGGATATTGTTGGCCTAGTTGGGCACAGCATGGGCACCGCTTCTGCTCTTGAGTGTAGGCACAGTAAGTTAGAAAACAAGCCTTTGCTGCTTATTGCTCCGGTATTAAATTACGTAGAGAACTTATTCGGTAGCATTGCACGTTCCGGTTACTCGATGAAGCTTTTTAATGCTGTGGTTTCAGAAGTTGAAGACCAATTTGGTTATCCGTTACAGTCCATTGATCCGATGAAGCGTTTGTCTGAGCGTCCGTCTCACACCATTATTATTCATGATGAGCAAGACAAGTTCACCAAATACAGTGTCTCGGCAAAAGCGGCTGAAGAGATTAAAAACGTTGAGTTAGTGACAACACAAGGTCAGGGGCATGGTCGAGTGATGAAGTGTGAGCAAGTCTTCAGTAGTTTTGACCGTTTGCTCGATAGTGCTTGGTAACCCTTACTTTTACTGATTGATTCGCTCCGTTTTGCGCTAATTCGATTTGAAAGTAACACCTCAGATTTTTTCGTCTCTGGTGTTGCTCTCCTCGTTAAGAGGTTAAATCCAAAAAGGACAGCCGAAGCTGTCCTTTGTTTATTTAGCAGAAAGTCTGCAAGGCTGAAGTTAGTTACAGTTAGCTACGCCAACTTCTTTCCAAACGCCCCATTCGCCAGATTGGCTAGGATCGTCACCCTGAGTCCACCATTTCGCTTCCCACGTTTTACCTGCGTGAGTCACTTGGTTACCACCTGTGTACACTGCGCTCGCATCCCATGCGTTGTCACAATTACCAGGGTTCGGATCGGTTGTGTGCTGTGCAACAACCACTGTCGCGCTTGCCGATGAAGACGCTTTACCGTCGCTCACACTTACAGTGAAGCTTAAGCTTGTGTCTTGCGGGTATTCCGCAGCAGTGAACGTGACTTTAGAGCCTTCAACCGTTGCATTCAGACCTTGAGGTAGAGTCCAGTTGAATGTCAGGGTATCGTTGTCTGCATCGCTAGACGCAGATGCATCTACAACCACAACGTCACCAGCGTTTGCTGTTGCTGGAGCAACAACTTGCGCTACTGGTGCGTTGTTCACTGGGTCAACAACACCTGCTGGTTTCACTGTTACTACAACGAGGTCAGATGCCGTTGCACCTTCGTTATCAGACACCGTCAGCTTGAAAGTTAATTGCTCTTCAACAGTAACTTCTGCTGCATCAAAGCTTGCTTTCGCTGAGTTTGCACCTGTTAGTACCACTGCTGTGCCAGATACTTGTTCCCAAGCGTAGCTTGCGATGGTGCCGTCAGAGTCGTTTGACAGGCTGTCATCTAGAACCACATTTGCAGGACCTGTTACCGATTGATCTGCGCCAGCGGCTGCGGTTGGCTTACGGTTTGGTTGAGGAACCACACCACCAGCCATACCTTCGTGCATCGCGTTTAGAATGTCACCGTTATCCGCGTCAATTTCCCAAGAGAATAGACCAGCAAGACCAAGAGACTTCGCGTAGCTACCTTTTGCTAGCACTGAACGGTGGTCATCAAATGTGATCAACTCGCCCGTAGTACGGTTCCATACCCATGGTGCTTCTGCTTGTGCATCGTAGCCGTACTCGAAGCCGTTAATACCAGTGTTGTTTGCACCTAGCATGAATGACTTAATGCCTTTGTAGTCAATTACGCCATCTTCCCAAACACCTTGCGCTGTGCTGCCCTTCAGTTTACCTGTAGCAGTACCTGTCATTGGGTCGTTTGGATCGGTTAGCGTATCTGGAGTTACGCCTTCCCAGCCACGACCGTACATTGCTGTACCAAGTACTAGCTTGTTCGCAGGAACGCCTTGAGCAAGAAGAAGTTGGATGCCGTTATCTGTTGTGTAAGCAGGACCTTTGTATGGTTCGCCGTTCTCATCAACGCCACTACCGTCACACTGACCAGGACGCATGAATGAACCACAGTAAAGCGCAGTCTGGTGACCAGGAACGTTGTTCCAACCGCCGTAGAAGTCGTAAGTCATTGCGAAGATGTAATCCATGTACTGCACCGCATCTGCGTAGTCTACGTCTTCAATCTTGTCGTAACCGACACCGATAGCGGACGTTAGCTCGTAAGTACGGCCTGTCTCAGCTTCTAATTCATCAAGCATTACGCGCAGTTCACGCATCAGTGCGATGTATGCTGGGCCATCGTTTACAGGGTCGCCCTTATCGGCTGCTGCACCGCCGCCGCCAGGGAATTCCCAGTCGATGTCAACACCGTCGTAGAATTTCCAAGTTTTCAGGAACTTCTTAACTGATGCGACGAATGTGTCACGGTTTTTCTTGTCCACGAAATCGAAGAATGGGTCAGACAGTGTCCAACCACCGATCGATGGGATGATTTTTAGATCAGGGTTACGTTGTTTCAATGCCATTAGCATTGCGTAGTTACCCTTGATAGGCGTGCTGTATTCATGACCAGCTTGTGGGAAGCTCTTCTGATAAGCAGCCCAAGGGTCATGGATAACGACTTCATAATCAGGCACACCTGTACAAGCAGTTTGTAGCGCGTTGAAACTGTTGCCGCCAACAGACTTCACAGACTCATTTGGGCCACAAATTGGGATAAAACCGTAAAGGATGTGAGTCAAGTTGTCGACCGGCATATTATCGACTGTGTAGTCACGGCCATAGATGCCCCATTCAACAAAATACGTACCCATCACGACGCTTGGATCGGTATTGTAGGTTTTGTTGTTTGGATCAACATTCATCGTTAGTGGCTTCAGGTGAGAACCATCGGTATCTGCAATTGTGATTTCAGCTGGTGCGCTTTTCGCACAACCTGTCGCATCACATGCTTCGATTTCCATTTGGTATAAGCCACCTTGGCCGTATTCAAACGAAGCTGTCGTTTGGCTACCAGTGATAGGGCCGCTTGCTACTTTTACACCATCAAAATAGACGTTGTAAGTGTCACCAGGTGTGCCACTCCACTGGTTAAATTTAACAGTAATCTTCGCTTGCTCATGGTATTTCACCATGTCGTAGTAGCCTGACGTGGTTTCCATCGCGAGTTCAATTTTAGAAAACTGAAGGTTGTTGGAACCGTACATATCGATACTTGGTGCGGTTGGAGCCGCAACTGCAGCACCTGATAGCGCTAAAGCAACTCCAGCTGCACATAGGTTAAATCGAATCATAACTTCTCTCTCAATCCTTGGATTCATGTTCTACCTAGAACATAGGCTGCTCTTGCACCAGATAAGATGATTGGATTTACTCCACGTGCAAAAGCATCACACTCAGCATTTCAGAGAGTTTTTTTTCGTCAAAAAAAATTAAGACGGTTTTCGAGGCACTTGAGAGAACTTAACTAAAACTCGCACTCTGTTACACAGAAAGTGTCAGACTGAGTCAATAATTTATAAAATCTCAGCAGAAACTAAAATTATTGTTTACTCAGTAACGAGTTAGTTAAATGCGATGAAGGCCTTATTTTGTTGTTTATTAAGGTTTTGTTTCATTGATATAGAAAGAGAATTGAAAGGAAAAATAGCCGTGAAGACGTACTAGTCACGGCTGAAGTGTTCACTCAACGCGGCACGACGTTTAGAGGCTGCGCCGGTTTCTGAGCCCTGAACGGTATGCTCAAACCCTTTACGAATGAATCGCTGATCTGGAATAAGAGGTTCAATACGGCGTATTTGAGGTGAAAGATGAGAGCCTGAGATCTGATACGCTGTCTTTCCTAATCCGGTATTCAACGTGATGACCTTGCCATCGAATTCAAATTCCGTCGTAATGAGTCGATGGTTTCGGTATACCCCATCTTCAGTGAAAACGAGACGTTCTGTTTGGTAGGGTGGCGCGCCAATCTCAATCCATTCGCCGTACACCTTTTCCGGATCAATGTGGTCTTGATAGGAAAGGTGGATTTGATAGCCAAAAAACGTCAACAGACCCATCCCGAAGCAGACAAATGTACTCTTGAGGATTTTGGATTGGTGGCGAGCCAAAAATGAAAGTTTTGGTTCTTGTCGTGCTTTTCGCCTTCGGCGAGTCGAGTCCGTCATAGATCTAATTTTCTCCACTTTTTTAACATGGTGGAAACCTTCCTTTTTAAAAACAAACAATCCCGCCATTGAGACGACGAAACTATGATCTAATGTCCACTTTTACATTCAGATACACATCTTATTGATGGTTTTGTTGTTTGCTCACATTCATTACTTCGCAGTTTTTCTTGATCGGTTTAGGTCGCCTGATTAATCCTCGTGAAAAGAGGTTCTCGCTCAGTAGCAAAGGATGTGCGTTATTACGTTGAGTTTAATGGCTTTCAAAGCTTGAGTAACGGAAAGAAACAAGGTAAAAAAGAGCGGACTTTTGATAAGGAAACCAATAATGAATATTAAGGAAAATAGCTATTTTGCTGGTAGTGTAAAATCACTGGGCTTTAACCAGAAAGATCAGGATGTTAGCGTTGGTGTGATGCTTCCTGGTGAGTACACGTTTGGTACTCAAGCACCAGAGCGTATGACGGTTGTAAAAGGTGCGCTTGTGGTCAAGCGTGTTGGCGAGAGCGATTGGACGACTTATCAAAGTGGTGAGTTTTTTGAAGTGGAAGGTAATTCTTCATTTGAGCTTCAAGTGAAAGAAGCGACTGCGTATTTATGTGAGTACTTCTAGCGTTCATTTGTTGCTCGTCATAAAACCACCTTCGGGTGGTTTTTTCGTCTATGTGCTTCACTTATAACGCATCTTTTTGGTTATTTGGGTATATACTTAATAAAAATGTACCCATCGACCAGGGAGGAAGTGATGGCAGTACAACGCAAGCATTCTGATCTCCCTCCTCGTTACGAGGACAAAGATCTCACCAATGAGCAAAGACAGCGCTTTACCGAAGTTGCCAATGCCGCTCATAAGAGACGTGAATTTTATCGACGTGCTCTAGGAAAGAGCTTAATGGGCAAAATGAAGGGCCGTGCGTTTAAAGATCACCCCACTCGTCAGCAAGACAAGCCGAACAGAACGTTGCAAGTAGTGTGGTTAATCGTATTCCTCGTTGTGGGGCTTTGGGTGATGCATGTGTTCGCTTAGTCATTAGCAAGCTTCTGGTACCGCTGGTGCATCAGATGTTGACTGTTCTTCCGTATTGCAGTGCTCATAAAAGGCGTACTGGTTTTTACCAGTATGTTTAGCTGCGTACATTGCTTTATCTGCACATCGAGTCAATTCAGACAAATCCTTTGCATCTTGCTTATAGATAGCAGCACCTACACTCATTGTTAACTCGTTAATCATATCGTAGCTTCGGTAACCTGTCGGAAACAGATTCACGATCCGTTTTAGGATGCTGTCGAGGTCATCTTTACTTTTTACATCGTAAAGCATGATTACAAATTCATCGCCCGCAAATCGAGCGATGGAGTAGTCGTGTTTATCGGTTTTTCTGTCTTTGTTGCGAATGTTATTTTTTAATCGAGTTGCGAAGGCTTGAAGTACTTGGTCACCAATATCGTGCCCGTAGGTGTCGTTGATGTGCTTGAAGTTATCGATATCGAGAAAAACCAAGGCGGTGATGCTGTCATCAGATGAGTGCTTGATTTCATCGAGCTTTGCGCGCGCCCAAGTCTCAAAGCTCCAGCGATTGGCAAGCCCAGTGAGCTGGTCAAAATATGCTAACTCCTCAATCCCCTCGCGATACAGTGTTTGAATGTAATTGAGGACTTTCGTGTAGTAATACGAGAACGTGTGACACACAAACGCGGTCGCTATCAGGGTCAGCATCAATCTCCGCTCTATGATTTCTGTGGCTGCTGGCAGTCGATCTAAAAAAGCGACCCCAAAAAAGATCAGTAAAATGTAGGTGCCACTGAACAACAGACCGACCTTAAACTCATTAATTAATACCAGAGTGGCGACAATAGGATATAGCCATAACATTTTGCCTGACGGAGCGTCGTTATACAGAAGTAACAATAACCCTTCGAACATTAAGACAGCACTTAGCCATAAGTCGGCGTATTGATGGTGCCGCTGGACTTTTATTACATAACTGATTGCTAAGCATGCCAAGGCACACAAAGCATGGAAAAAGCTTAAACCCCAGTTATTCTCAAGTGATTGAGCAATGGAACCATAAGTTAAACAGGCAGCGGCGATACTGGAGCATAAAAAGACAATTTTCTTTTTTCTTGTTGAGCGGATGTCCGCCATTTCTTCTAAGCGCGCCCCAGCCAATGTCGACATTACGTATCCTTGCTTAATTAACGTGTACGCTTATTCTAGGCGGTATTTTCGCGATAAATAGAACAACAAAGTTTCCAAATGTGATATCAGTCATTTTTAGTGCAAAGCCATCAGTGTGATTTGGTGCGAGTGTTCAAAGAGGAATGGTGGCGCATGCAGGTTTTCATGACGGTTCTTCATGGCTCTATATGGTTGGACTGATAATTCAAAGTAATGCATTTAGTTAGACATATTTCTATTGATTATCCTGATTCTGTTCGGTGCTCGTTGATTGAGAGTATTGTTCACCAATCTCTGCTCTACGTATCGTCAAGGCATATGTCGTTTCGAAAATGCATTAGAAATATTTTTCCGAAACAGGGCGAAATATTGTTGTCGTTATGACCAATATGCGACTAGAATCCGCGCTAAATCACAACCTCATATCGAGCTTCGTTCGAGTCACTATTTTTAAACTGCTTCACAAATATTGTGAGGCAGTTTTTAGTTGTAGGAAAGGTTACAAGCATGCCTAAAAGCCAAAACATCAACCAACGAATGTCCATCGTGGCATTAGCTTGGCCAATTCTTGTCGAAATTTTGCTACGGACGGCTTTAGGAACCAGTGACGTGTTCATGCTGAGTGGCTACTCAGACAAAGCCGTATCCGCTGTTGGTGTGATCACGCAGATTACCTTCTTTTTAATCATCGTTTCGACCTTTGTCAGTAGCGGTACGGGGATTTTGATTGCCCAATACAATGGCGCTGGACGCGAGCAAGAGTCAGTGAGCGTTGGTGTTGCGAGTATTGCGTTGTCTGTGCTCGTCGGTGTGCTATTGAGTGTGATTGCCGTGCTTGGTGCGATATATCTACTCCCGTATTACGGCTTGGAAGCTCAAGTCGAGCAGTACGCTCATGAATATCTGCTGATAAGCGGTGCGATGACGTTTAACGTTACGATTGGCGTTGTTTTTACAACTATTCTGCGTAGTCATGGTTATTCACGTTCCCCAATGGTGGTGAATTTGATCTCGGGTGTGTTCAACATCATTGGTAACTATATTGCGCTTTACCAGCCATTCGGTTTACCTGTGTATGGTGTGCAAGGTGTAGCAATAGCAACCGTCGTCAGCCAAGTCATCGGTACGTTAATGTTATGGTTTATTCTCGCTCGCAGCAGCATTGAACTACCGATGTCGACCATGAAACAAGTGCCCGCAGAGATTTACAAAAAGATCTTAAAAATCGGCGGCATGAACGCGGGTGAAGTGCTGTCTTACAACGTGGCGCAAATCTGCATTGTGTATTTTGTGGTGCAAATGGGGACGGCATCGTTGGCGGCTTTCACTTATGCACAAAACATTGCCCGTTTCTCGTTTGCTTTCGCGTTGGCAATTGGTCAGGCAGCGCAAATTCAGACTGGTTACTACATCGGTAAAGGTTGGGTGAGCAGCATTTTAAAACGCGTACAAATCTACTTCTTAGTGGGATTTGTGGCATCAACGGCGGCAACCACACTGATTTACCTGTTTAGAGAAGAGATTCTGCGCGTATTTACCGATCAACCAGAGATACTCGCATTGGCAGGTTCGTTAGTCATGGGCTCAATTTTGCTCGAGGCCGGACGTGTGTTTAACCTGATTTTTATCGCGGGGCTCAAAGGCGCGGGTGACATCAAGTTCCCAGTGCAAATGGGGATTTTGAGTATGTGGGGACTAGGCGTGCTTTTCTCTTACATCTTTGGCATCCACTTGGGTTATGGCGTTTTAGGGGCTTGGATGGCAATCGCACTCGATGAATGGGTACGTGGTATCATCATGGCAAGACGTTGGCGCTCTCAGGTGTGGACCAAGTTTAAGGTGAGCTAACGGTTTTCGGTATTGCGCATCACGCCTATTCTGTTGTTAGAAACCAAAAAAGGCACTGTTAGTCAGTGCCTTTTTGTTATTTAAAATCGGGAAGACGTTAGAATTCGCACTCAGCTTGGAACACCATGCGCTCTTTGCTGTATGGATGATCCAGCTCTAGCATCTCAGCATGCAGGTGTAAGCGGTTGGCTTTTTCGCCGTATAAACCATCACCAACCATCGGCATGTTTAACCCCATGTGATGAGCACTGTGTACACGTAGTTGGTGAGTACGCCCGGTTTTCGGATACATGTATACCTTGCTGCGCCCATCTTTGACTTCAATCAGTTGCCAGTAGGTTTCTGCATGTTTCCCGTGTTCAAAACACACCAGTTGACGTGGGCGGTCGTCAGGGTCACCACGCATTGGCAGTGAGATTTCCCCTTCAGGCTCGTTTAATACGCCTTCGAGCATTGCCATATAACGTTTTTTTACGCCGCGAGCCATAAACTGTTTTTGCAGACTTTTGTTCGCGCGCTTGGTTAAGGCAAACACCAAAATGCCAGAGGTCGCCATGTCGAGGCGATGAATCACAAACGGCCCTTCCACATCAGGGTACATCGCTTGTAGGCGCGTATAAGCAGAGTCCTTGATAGTTTTACCAGGCACTGAAAGTAAGCCCGAGGGCTTGTTGACGACGACCATAGCGTCGTCTTGGTAGATTATCTCCAGCTCTTTGTCTTCTGCCCAATTCTCCGCTAATGGGTTGGGTTCGACGTCCAGCCCTTGCATCATATGGCCTAAAATCGGCTGACATTTGCTGTTGCACGATGGGTAGAATTTTTTGTGTTGGCGAACTTCAGACTTTGGCGACACACCCCACCAAAATTCTGCCAGCGCCAGCGGTTTGAATTCGTGTTTAAACGCGTATTGAAGCAGTTTTGGCGCAGCACATTCCCCCGCACCTGCTGGTGGGACTGGGTTTGTGGTGTCCGCAAAAATGTCCACCAAGTCGCGTGCTTCGCCATGGTTGTTTAGAAAGCGGTATTGTTTATGCAGTTTGTGCTGCAAAGCGTTGGAGAGTGTCTTGCGCTGCTCTTTCAGATGAGCAAGTTGCTGCTCTAACTCGGCCAATCGCGCTTCTTTGATTGCAAGCTTTTCATCCCACGCTTGCTTTAAGTATTTGAGAACGTTTTTCTCGGCGACACTTTGTTTACCCAACTCATCCAACAAGATTTTGAGGTCATCGGCATTGAGCGTTTGCTCGCCCTGTTGGCGCTGTCGCTTGCGTGCTGCTCGGCCATCAATCATCACTTGGCGCTGTGTTTGCTCCTCTTGCTGATAAGCGGCTCGGTCGGCTTGGATTTGCGCTTTAAGATCCGCTAATTCCGGATTCGCGGCACAGGTTTTGTACTCCGCATTGGCGGCGTTGATGGCATCCGTTTCTGCGCGGAAGAAGCCTTCATCGGTCAGCATGTCGTACACAGGAGGGACAAATCCTGGAATCAAGTTTTGGTCAGCAATTTTGCCAGAAAACGCACTTAAAAAGCCGAGATCGCCTTGAGGGCTTTCTACTAGTAATACGCCAAACATTTTGCCTCGCCCCGTTTCTTCATTAACCAAACCAAAATCGTGTTCGAAGTCGGTTTGCGCTAATAAGTGCTGTTGCAATTGCTTTGCGGCCATAACGCAAAGAGGATGCGGCGTGTAGTAGAACGGAAACGTAAACTGCGTTGGCAATTCATAGCCAGAAATATCAGCAGTAAAACGAGTAAAACAATGTTCAGGCGAGTGCATGGTGGGTATCCGCGAGAGTAAAAAATCGAGCGAGGATTGTACCTGTTTGAGTCAGGATTGCCATGTCGGTGTTGGCACTCGCTCTTGGATTAAGAACAAGAGCGAGTGGGGAAGAGCTTATCGCAGTTTTTGTAATGCAAGCTTCCACTGTGCCGGTTTGTCGTAGTAGGCCGAGTGCGGCAAGGTCAAGTACTCGCCATTTACTTCTGCAATCAGGGTTGGATAACCACCAACGTGTAACTGTCGCATCAATTGTCGGCTAGAGCGAATTCTCTCATCTAGTTCGGCTTCGCTTAACGCCATGTTTTGCTCCCACGCATCACTTGTTAAACCTAGCGATTCTGCAATGGCTTTGAGCGTCGATGCTTCATTCACTTTTAACCCGAGCTGATAATGCGCAGATTGGATGGCCTTTAGCATGTGCCATGGATTCAGCCCCATTTTCTCCGCACTCAAGATCGCTTGTGTTGGTAGATAAGAATCAAGAACAAACGCATCTTCGCTTTTCACGCGTTGCAGATATGCTTCACCAAACGTTGCTCCGGTTTCGGTTGCGATACGAGCGTCACTGTTGATGATGTGCTGACGAAATTCAGATTCAATCGCGCGTTTCTCAATCATACCGCCGGGATGAAGCTCTACCTTAAATTGAGAGGTGTCCATCAAGGCTTCGATGAGTGGTGATGCCCCGTAGCACCAACCACACATGGGATCGAAGAAGTAATGCACGGTTACCATGACATTTCACCAGTATGCACTTTCGCACCGATTTCTAGCGCGATTGGCAATTGAGCTTCTGGGTATTTCGCTGACATGGTGTCAATGAGTTGAGCGCTGTTATTGCTGTGTTTTTTCGCTTGCTGAAAATCCTGCAAGTATTGTTGCGAGTAGCGAATGGTGTCTGCGTTCAGCTTTGAGCCTGTTTTCATGTGACCAGGAATGACCACTTGAGGTTTAAGCGCAAGCATCTCGCTAAGTTGCTGCTCCCAAGCATTGATGGCGGTTTGGTCAGCGGCATCTGCCATCCACAAATGTACGTTTGAGTACACGGCTACGTTACCTAGAATCGCTTTGTTATCTGGAATCCATAGGTAAGGGCGGTGTGCTGATGTGCCATGGTTACCACGAATTTCAATCTTATGACCTTCTAGCTCCAATGATGCTTTATCGTACGCGACAGGGATCACTGGTTTTACCGGTGCGTTTGCGCCAAGCTTTGGTCCCCAGTACGCCAGCTTTCCAGCCAACTTCTCTTTAATAATTTTTTGAACCGCAGGCGTTGTGATGATCTGCGCATCAGGGAACTGTTGGTGTAAGGCCTCTGCGCCAAAGTAGTAATCTGGGTCCGCTTGACTGATAAAAATGGTTTTAAGTGTTTTGCCTGAGTCCAGCACTTTAGCGGCAATGCGCATCGCGTCAGCTTTGGTGAATCCAGTGTCGATAATCATGGCGTCAGTCTCACCGTATACCAAGGTTGAGTTTACGTGGAAGCTGTTACCGTCGGCGTTGTAAACCTCAAGAGTAAGGGGAGAGTGGTTTGCCGCTAGAACAGGGCTTGCCATTAAAATGGATGCAGCAATCAAAGTGAATTTTTTCATAATAAGCTCCTAAAGAATTTGGGGCCAAGCGACCATGGCTTGGGAACGGGAGCTATATTAGGAAATTGATACGCTCGGAAAAATACACAATAATGTGCGTCACTATTTCTTATTTCGATCAAATGTATGGACAGAGTAACGGCAGCAAGAGTATTTGTAGATGTGGTGTATTCTGGCAGTTTTACCGCGACCGCCGAGCGGTTAGACATGTCTCGGCCAATGGTAACTCGTTATGTAGAGGCGATGGAGAACTGGCTGCAAACTCGTTTGTTACACCGCACCACGCGCAAGGTGTCCCTCACCACCGCAGGGGAGCGCAGCTTGCCTCAGATTGAGCGCTGGTTAAAACAGGCCGATACATTAACGTCGAACATTGCCGTTGATGGTGAGCTGTCCGGAAAAATCCGTCTTGCGTCTAGTACTTCATTTGGATTCTCACAGTTGATCCCCGTAGTAAACAGTTTTATGCAAAAGCACCCCAAAGTGTATATCGACATAGATCTGCAAGATTCAGTGAGTGATCTAACCGAACAACGCATCGATCTGGCGATCCGAATTGCGTCAGATCCCGATCCTTCTTTGATTGGTAAGCCGATTGCGGTGTGCGAATCGGTGTTGGTAGCATCACCGCAATATTTACAAACTCACCACGCGATCGCGCATCCGCGAGATTTATCTTCACACGACTGTTTGGGATACAAAAACTTTGAGCGTCACGTGTGGCATTTGTCTCAGGGCGACCAGTTCGAATCGGTGGGAATTGAGTGTCGCCTAACCAGCAATGAGGCCACGGCGTTATTGCATGGCGCTTTACAAGGCATGGGTATTTCGATGTTGCCAACTTACTTGAGCAATATCTATCTCAAATCGGGTCAGCTTGAGTCGGTGTTGCCGGATTGGAAGCCAAATGATCTCAACATTTACGCGCTGTATTCATCACGTAAACACTTGTCTCCTGCGGTGAGAGCTTTCATCGATCACAGTGAAGATTACTTTAAACAGCATCCTTGGTAATAGCGAAAGGCGTCGTCATCCCGACTTGAGATTCATACAAGATCCTGTACCTTACATGGATATATTTTCGCAGCGTCATTTAGAGTTTTAGTTAATGTCACAAGTTCGCATCAAATTTATTGCTTCCGATATGGATGGCACATTGCTTGACCAATACGGTCGTTTGGATCCGGAGTTTTTCGATCTGTTTTTGCAACTGGAAGAGCAAGGTATTTTGTTTTCCGCTGCGTCTGGTCGTCAGTATTACAGTCTGCGAGACACGTTCGCGCCAATCAAAGACAGACTGTTGTATGTGGCTGAAAACGGCACCTTGGTGATGTACCAAGACAAAGAGCTCTACAGTTGCACCATTCCTAAAGCGGAAGTGGCGGAGATTGTGAAAGCGGCTCGTGAAATTGACGGAGCGAACATCGTATTGTGTGGCAAGCGCTCGGCGTACATCGAAACGCATGATCAGCAATCGCTGGAAGAATTTCAAAAGTACTACCACCGCTGTGAATATGTGCCGGATTTGCTTGAGGTCGAAGACGAGTTTATTAAGGTAGCAATTTGTCACTTTGACGGTTCGGAAGAGCTCCTGTTCCCGACCATGAATACGAAGTTTGGCGCAACGCATAAAGTCGTAGTGAGCGCAAAAATTTGGCTGGATGTGATGAATGCCGAGGCGTCTAAAGGCGCGGCCATTCAGCACCTTCAAGAGACGATGAATTTTACTCCGGCAGAAACAATGACGTTTGGTGATTACCTCAATGACCTTGAAATGCTGCAAGTCAGTGAGCATTCGTACGCGGTTGCCAACGCGCACGAAGAGATTAAGAAAATTGCTCGTTATTCTGCGCCAAGCAACCAAGAGGCTGGGGTACTCAAAGTGATTAAAGAGAAAGTGTTAGCGAAGTAACGCTCATTTTTTCGATGTTATTTTCTTCTTCACGTAAAAAGCCCCGCATACACTGCGGGGCTTTGTTTTTTTGGGGGGGAGTAATGTTCCCGTTTTTAGCGTACGTACTTGGCGGTTGCGCTGACTAAAAAGTGTTGCAATTTCCCGTCTGATTTTGGCACCCACAAGTCGTTATGATAATGGTAAATACGGCCATTGACGGTCACAGACAAGGTATTATCACCCGTTTGCTCCATGCGAATAAACTGATCCGAAGTGACCAAAAACGGCTCTTGCTCTTCAATGCTCTGGCCCGTTGCCAATACGAAGTAGCCGAATCGGTTGCCAGCATCCGGATCGGTTGAGTAGATTCGATGCCCAACTAGGCTATAGTCGTCGTTGAGTGCCTGTTCAAGCGTTTTTTGCCCGATGGTTTCGTGCGATGGAATAAATACCCAAGCCAACACACCTGCCGCAATGACTGCCAGTAGAAGCAGTACTTGCATGAACTTTCTCATCATATATACCGTTTAACGTTGAAATTTCATTTTGTACATGCGCTTATCCGCTATGCTGATAAGAAAGTCAACATTGTCACTGTCTTTAGGGTATTGCGCTAAGCCCATGCTCGTTGAAAGTGTTGAGACTTTATCGGAGTTTAATATTTGTGCATCAAAGACGGTATTTATCTGCTCACGTACGTTCTCTTCATTGAGATGTTCACCTTCAAGGATAACCGCGAACTCATCTCCTCCCATGCGATAAACAGTAAAATCATTGAGTGCCATAGAATTAAGCCGCCTAGCGATTTCCCGCAGTACAGTGTCGCCAACTTGGTGTCCGTGTGTGTCGTTGACTTCTTTAAAACCATTTAAATCTAGAATCCAGAGAGAAAAGGGCCTTTTTTCTTGAGTAAATTTGTTTAGGGTAATGAATAGTGCATTGCGGTTCCCTAGGTTCGTCAAAGGGTCGCTGAGCGCCAATTTTCTATGAAAATGGGATTCACGATAAAAGAAATAAGTTAGAGAGATAATCGACAAAACGAACGTCGCAAACAACATATATTGTGCTTGCATTAAGCGCTGGGTTTGACCTTTTTGTGCTTCATAAGCTTTACTGCTTAGACGGAAGTTTTGATTAACGAAGTCTATTAAGCCTAAATATAGTGTTTGAGTTGAACGATAAAATGCAGCAGCAGCTTGGCTGTCACCTGTTCTAGCTTCTACTAGTTGTTTTTCTAGCTCTTTGAACTCTTCAAAAAGGTTAATGAAGTAAAGGTGCATGTTGTTCCGAGAAAAGAACTTATTGGCTTTCGTGCTACTGGTCAATAAGTCAAAGCGACTCCACGCTAACTCGTATTGAAGCTCTGCACCATCAATATTCAATACGTTTTCATCTAACCGTCTGGCCTCGCCGACAAGTTCTGATAGTTCTTTGGAGAGTTGGAATAAAAACCAAGTCGCTTGTTTTTGTTCGTTATTAAAATTTTGTGAGAGTGAACGTGTTTGCTGTAAAAGCACGACATTCGCGAGAAGCAAAGAAACGGCAAACACCACCAGCAGCATTTTGCTGGTGGTAGAATATTGCAATATTCTTTGTTTCTTAGAATAGGGTTCTGATAACTTCATTCTTATTATTTTTCTTTTATTTCATTTACTTGCCATACCATTTGCGCATGATATTTATTGTAGTTTAGCTCTGGATAGAGATTGAGTGGATATATCACCCAGAAAGGGCCTTTATTCCTGACTTTTATGTAATTCTGATCTTGTTGATAAGCCAGTATTGGTTGATATCGAAGAATATCTTGTCGGGACAATGTCGAGTGATAGTCGTTTAAGCTGCTGATATCAACCTGCTCTGGTACCTTTCCGTAGACGTGTGTAAGAAGCGTGCTGAGTTTAACGCCTAAAAACTCTGACGAGGCAGGAAGCCAAGGCAATGTCATCGTGTAGCTAGTGGTAGGTAAAGCTTGGATCTCTTCCAGTTCCAGTATGACACTAGGCTGCTGGCTACTACTAAATACGATCGTATTTGCAGACAAGAATGGCGCAACAAAAAACAGACCTAGCGCGACTATCTTTTTCATCATATGCCCTTTTGAGTTTTATTCTTTTTTCTTAGCTAGGACAAAGGTGCTAGCGGTAATTTATTTATAATTATAGAGCCAACCGGATGAGATTTTATAATACGTTATGTTTCAAAAATAACTGTCGGTTTACGTCACGTCAAGGTTATTAAGTTGCTTCTCAATTAAAAGCTCAGAGTCTTGGGATGATGGTAGAGTTTCGTAATGATTTCGCGGTATTTAATTACTTTTTAGTGCAACTTTGTATCATTTTTAATAAAGATACTGTGTCGAAAATGAGAATTTAATAAGGCGAGAAATGGGACGTCGAATTTGTTCTTAAGTTACATTATTTTACATATTTAAATCATCGATATTCAGATATGTATTTGTTAGTACGTAAAGAAAATAAAGTCACCTAGTTTTGGTGACTTTATTTTTTATTTCATGAGCTTACTTAAATTAACTATGCAAACAAATATTTTGCATGGAAGTTGAGGTGCTCTTCAATAAAGCTTGAGATGAAGTAATAGCTATGGTCATAGCCTGGTTGCATTCTCAAGGTTAGGTTTGAATCGTGTATTTTTGCCGCAGCAATCAGCGCTTCCGGTCTAAGCTGCTCATTTAAAAAGCCATCAGCATCACCTTGATCAACCAAAATTGGTAATGGTGATTGTTGTTGTTTTAGAAGTTCACTTGCATCGTATTGCTTCCAGCTTTCAAGCTCCTTGCCTAAGTAAGCAGTAAAGGCTTTTTGTCCCCAAGGGCATTGCATTGGGTTACTGATTGGACTGAACGCTGAAATAGAACGGTACTGTTCTGAATTTTTCAGACCAATGGTGAGCGCTCCGTGGCCGCCCATGCTGTGACCCGAAATCGACTTCACGTCAGAGACTGGGAAGTTACTTTCGATGATCGCAGGCAACTCCTCAGTCACATAGTCGTACATACAGTAATGCAGTGACCAAGGTGCTTGCGTCGCATTAAGGTAAAAGCCAGCTCCTTTTCCTAGGTCATAGCTTTCGTCGTCAGCGATACCTTCGCCTCTCGGACTTGTGTCTGGTGCAATGATCGCAATGCCAAGCTCGGCTGCCATACGAAATGCGCCCGCTTTCTGCATAAAGTTTTCATCGGTACACGTTAAACCAGAGAGCCAGTATAGCGCGGGTACGGGATTCGATTTCGTTGCGTTAGGTGGCAAGAATATCGCGAAGCGCATGGTGCAGTTTAGGGCATTGGATTCGTGTGTATATTGCTTGTGCCAACCGCCAAACACTTTGGCTTGGCTTACATTTTCAATGGTCATGAATAAACTCTCTAATTAGCAGAAGGAATTCAGGCTCCCCCAAAAGGAGAGCCTGACGCAGCATTATTGATCCATATGGATAACTGTTCGGATGCTCTTACCTTCATGCATCAGATCAAACGCTTTGTTGACGTCTGCTAATCCCATTGTGTGGGTAATGAACTCCTGTAAGCCGAACTCACCAGCCATGTAACGGTTCACGATTTCTGGAAGCTCAGAGCGGCCTTTAACGCCACCGAAAGCGCTGCCACGCCATACGCGACCAGTTACTAGTTGGAACGGACGAGTTGAGATCTCTTGACCTGCACCCGCAACACCGATGATGACTGACTCACCCCAACCTTTGTGACAGCACTCAAGTGCTTGACGCATCACGTTTACGTTACCGATACACTCGAATGAGTAGTCAACACCACCGTCTGTCATTTCAACAATCACTTCTTGGATTGGCTTGTCGAATTTTTGTGGGTTGATGCAATCAGTTGCACCAAGTTGTTTCGCTAGGTCGAATTTGCTTTCGTTGATGTCTACACCGATGATGCGGCTGGCACCAGCCATGCGAGCACCGATGATTGCAGAAAGACCGATACCGCCTAGACCAAAGATTGCCACTGTGTCGCCTTTTTCAACTTTAGCTGTGTTTAATACCGCACCCATACCAGTGGTTACGCCACAACCTAGAAGACAAACTTCTTCAAGTGGTGCTTCTTTGTTTACTTTCGCTAGTGAGATTTCTGGAAGAACCGTGTACTCAGAGAAAGTAGAACAACCCATGTAGTGGAAGATAGTTTCGCCGTTGATAGAGAATCGGCTTGTGCCATCTGGCATTAGGCCTTTACCTTGAGTTTCACGAACGGCCTGACATAGGTTCGTTTTGCCAGATTTACAGAACTTACACTCACCACATTCAGCAGTGTAAAGTGGGATAACGTGGTCGCCAACTTCAACGCTTGTTACGCCTTCGCCAACCATTTCAACGATACCGCCACCTTCGTGGCCAAGGATTGAAGGGAAGATACCTTCTGGATCGTCACCTGATAGTGTGAATGCGTCAGTGTGACAAACACCAGTTGCTACGATGCGTACTAGCACTTCACCAGCTTTTGGAAGTTGTACATCAACTTCTTCCATCTTAAGCGGCTCCCCTGCAGCCCAAGCGACCATTGCTTTTGATTTTATGTGAGTTTGACCAGGTTTGATTTCAAGCGACATTGGATGTTTCCTTTATATTTTCAGTATATGGAGTGACGTAATAAGCGTAGTTAAGGTTTGCTTACCGCGCTGCGTCGTTTTGTTGGTGCTCATTTTAGGTGTTTCAGTAAAAATGATAATCCGTCCATTTTGAAAATGATTTTTACATATACGTAATAATGTTAAAGTGAGTGGACAACAAGAGTGTGATGCCTCCTCAAAACAGAAGGGAAAACGGAAAAGGCGATTGACCTGAGGTTAGGTAGAGGGACTAGAGTAGAAAACAATCAACCCATCAGCTAAGTAAGAGTGATTATGAATAAGACGGTTCTGAGTGCCTATTTAACCAAGCTAGGCTTGCCTAGTGAATTGCCCGCCGATTTGGAGTCATTGCACAGAATTCACGTGGCGCAGCATCGTTGCCTGCCGTTTGAGAATTTTGACATCGCATTGCAGCGAGGCGTCTCTGTTGAGATTGAAGATATTATTCAAAAAACCGTGTACCACTCTCGCGGTGGTTACTGCTTTGAATTAAATGGTTTAATGCTTGATGTGCTCAACACTCTTGGGTTTGAAGCGCGAAGTTTGCTAGGGCGTGTACATGTGTCTGGTACACCAACAGGTCGTAGTCATCAAATCACGTTAGTGACGTTAGAGGAACAAACATGGATTGTCGATGTGGGTTTTGGCTCCAATACCCCTCGAGCGCCATTGCCATTTATCCTTGACCAAGTGATTCAGACGGATTTACAAACCTTCCGTTTTGTCAAAGATGCTCAGTTTGGTTATTTCCTCCAAGTGCTTTCAACCGATGGAACGGACACGTGGAACAATCTATACAGCTTTGACCTAGAGTTTGTGTTTGCTGGTGACATTGCATGTAGCAACTTCTTTACCTCGACTTCGCCTAATTCGCGTTTTACTAGCGCAAGAGTCGCTGCTAGAGCGACAGAAAGTGGGTTGGTGACGCTGCTTAACTACACACTCAGATGCACCAATCATGAAGAGCTAACAGAAATAGAGCTAGAGCCAGGTCAAGCCTACCTGGATGCGTTGAAAGAATATTTTGGTATTGAGCTTGATGCGCAATACGACGATCTTCGTCCGTTACCTGACGCGTAAAGTTTTCCCGTTTTCAAAGCGTAGCTCGACGAGAACAATGTAATCACTATTTGTCTAGAAGAGGTCGACAGGAATACAGCATGGCGAATTGGGAAGGAGTCAGCGAGTTTGTTGCCGTAGCGGAAACTAACAGCTTTACAGCTGCCGCGGCTAAACTGAAAACGTCAGTGGCACAAATCAGTCGCCGCGTATCGGCACTGGAAGAGCGTCTTGCGGTTAAGTTACTGCATCGCACGACGCGAAAAGTTTCTCTGTCTGAAGCTGGACAGCTTTATTATCAGCAGTGCAAACACTTGGTCGAAGGGCTAGAACTGGCTGAGCTTGCTGTAACGCAAATGCAAACCGAACCGCGAGGTTTGCTGCGTGTGACAGCGCCTGTGACCTATGGGGAAATGAACCTCGCACCGCTCTTGCATCAGTTTTTGGAGAAATACCCGCGTGTGGACCTCGATTTAGTTCTGACCAATCAAAAACTGGATTTGATAGAGCAAGGGGTAGACGTGGCGATTCGTCTTGGCCGCCTGCAAGATTCCAGCATGATCGCAAAGCGTCTTTCGTCGCGTCAAAATTACGTGTGTGCTAGCCCTATGTATTTGGAGCGATTTGGCGAGCCTCACACATTATCCGAACTGGCTCGACATCAGTGCCTAGTTGGTTCGGTCGATTATTGGCATTTTAAGGAAAATAAACGCGATAAGTCTTTGCGTGTGTCGGGGAGGATTAAATGCAATAGTGGTTTTGCGCTAATGGGCGCCGCCAAGCGTGGTTTGGGTTTAGTGCAGTTGCCGGACTATTACGTTCAAGAAGCTCTAGATAACGGTGAGCTAGTCGAGGTGCTGACCGATTACCGAGATGACCGTGAAGGCATTTGGGCACTGTATCCACAAAGCCGAAATTTATCGCCCAAAGTGAGGTTGTTGATCGACTTTTTAGCGCAGGAACTAGCGGATTAGAGTTTTCATGAACTTTAATACAACTGAAGTCGCTAAAACGCCCGGTGATGCCGGGCGTTTTTATTAGGATGAGAGCTGGAATCGAAAAGACATGAATCACTATTGGTTGGATTCCGCGTCTTCACGTTTAATCACTTTGTGCCCATCTTCAGACACGCCTTTTTTCCAATAGCTGCTGATGTAGATATTCTCGCGATCGACTTCTTTTTCGTTGCGGAAATATTGGCGCAGCGCGCGCATTGAATCGAACTCACACGCACACCATACCGAAGCGTTACCATCTAACCATTCCAGTTCGCGAACGCTATCAGCCAAGGTTTGCTGTTCAGTTAGCCAAATCAACTCCATGCCTGCTGGCGAGTGTAGGGGTTGGATGTCGTCTGGAGACATCACGCTGATCACAGCGTAGCCTTTGGCCTCTTCTGGCAGCGTACGAATTTTCGCAGAAAGCGCTGGAAGTGCGGTCATATCGGCAGCCATGAAGAACCAATCCGCCTCCGTATTTAAGTTGGAGATGCTACCTGGCCCTACGATGCTGATCGTGTCGCCTTTTTGCGCGGCCATTGCCCAACGTGCGGCAAATCCGCATTGCAGATCTTGCGTTACGTGTCGGACGAAATCCACTTCGATTGAACTGGTTTCTGGATGAAAGCGTCGAATTGTATAGGTGCGCATGATTGGTCGGTCGTCTTCTGACAGGATGCTCAGATCCGCGCCGCCCATATCGTTAAACAGTAATTTGATGTAACTGCCTTCGCAGTCACGAGGAAAGTGGCTCAGCGCCTCACCTTGCAAGGTAATGCGCTGCATGTTTGGAGTGATGGTTTCTGTGTCTGTGACAACAAGCGTTTTAGGTTGAGGCTTCTTTTTCATTGTTACTTTACTCGATAATTATTCTCTTTCTCATTTAAAGATTATCAAGTTCCCTAACAAGAGGGTAGCGTCTTTAAACAAATTTACACTGTGAATTAACGCCAAAGCCTCAAGCAAAATGCAGTATCTGTCCTTTCCCAATTACGTAAAGTGAGTCGTTTTTAACCCCAAATAGACTTATATCATTGGAATCGTAGACAAAAGCAACAGCGCAGCCATGCTGTAGTTGAACCCCTTAACGCGTTTATCGGTGGTCAACCAACGCTGCAATTGCATACCTGCCGCCGTCCAAAATGTTACCGATGGCAAGTTAGCTAAGCAGAAGATACCGGCGATAAAAGTCTGTTCGAGCCATGCACCGCCACTGCTGTATACCGTAATGGCCGTCAACGCCATCGACCAACCCTTCGGGTTCACCCATTGGAATGCGACAGCCCCTAAAAAAGACATTGGGCGAAAATCGTGTTTTGCTTCGGTTTTGTCGCTGGTGGCGATTTTGTACGTCAAGTACAGCAAATAACTCAAGCTCAATACTTTCAAAATGGAGTGGGTTAGCGGGTAGGCATGGAACAGGCTCATCAAGCCAATACCCACCAAAATTAGCATGGCACCAAAGCCGAAGGTAATGCCCAACATGTGTGGGATAGTGCGTTTAAAGCCGACATTTGCCCCTGAGGTCATCAACATAATGTTATTGGGACCCGGCGTAAAAGTGGAGACAAAAGCGAACAACGCCAAAGCACCCAGTTGATGATATTCCATAGATTGTTCCTTGAATCAGTTCTCGATAAGTTGAGAACAACTATAAGTAGAACTGAGGTCAATATTGTGCTTTTATTTGATGATTAGAAACTAAATAAGCAATGAAACATCATCATGGATAGATTTGACGAAAGAATATTGCAAGTGCTCAAACGAGACGGAAGAATCTCCAATGTGGAGCTGTCGGAACGCGTTGGTTTATCTCCGTCTGCAACCTTACGCCGAGTGCATGATTTAGAGCGTAAAGGCGTGATCAAAGGCTACCGAGCAGTACTGGATAATCAGCAACTTGGCGTGGGTTTTGTCGCTTATGTGTCGATTGGTTTGGCCTCGCACTCTAAGCAGGCACAGCTGGGTTTCGAAGAGCATGTGCGTTTTGTAAACGAGGTGGTGGAATGTCACAACATTACGGGATCTAACGAATATCTCATACGCGTAGAGACGCAAAATCTCGCCGCTTATAAAGCGTTCCATGCTGATGTGTTGGGTGAGTGCGAACACGTCAAGTCGATCACAACGATGGTGGTGATGGACACACCAAAAGACGAGCGATAGCCAAACGAGGGTGACAGTTTTTGTGGCACATGAATTTGAAGTGACTCGAAAGAGTCAGTCGAGTATGAGAATGGTTCACAACAAATGCTGGAAAGCAGATGGCACTCTTACAATTTCCATATTTATTCTCACCTTCTAAATAATCCCATCCTGCTAGTTTTGCTTAAACCGCTTGTGTTTCAGAGCGGCGAGTCAGCAAAATTAAGGATGCACGATGAAATCACATGTAACACTTCCTCTTTTGAGCTTAAGCGCTGTTGCCGCATTGAGCTCATTTAACGTCAACGCCCACGGCTGGGTAGAGTTTCCAAATGCTCGTCAAAATACGTGTTATTTAGACGGTGGCTTTTGGACCAACGAGATCCCTAACCAAGCGTGTAAAGCGGCTTTTGAAGAATCTGGTGCGTACCCGTTTGTGCAACGCAGCGAAATTGCAGCAAACGTACCAAATTACCGAGATATGGAGCATGTGAAAGCCGTGGTTCGCGACGGTGAGCTATGTTCTGCTGGCGATGCCGCTAAGAAAGGCTTGAACTTTCCTTCTCCAAACTGGCAGCGCACCAATGTTACGCCAGATGCAAATAACCAGATTGAATTGGTGTTTTACGGCAAAGCGCCGCACAACCCATCGTACTGGGAATTCTATCTCACCAAGCCAACTTATGATGATTCAAAGCCTCTTACTTGGAGTGATTTAGAGCTGATCGACACCGCAGGTGATGTGTATGTTGATGCGGAAAAACGCTACCGTATTCAGGTGACTTTCCCTGCTGATCGTTCCGGCGATGCGGTGCTTTATACTCGTTGGCAGCGCATTGATGTTGCTGGGGAAGGTTTCTACAACTGTAGTGACATTACGTTAAACGGAACAGGCACGACGCCACCGACTGACCCTGTTGATCCAACCGAACCGGGCAATAATCTGACATCTCTAGGCTACTTTGTTCAGCAAGGTTTCGGACCAGTAGAAGCGGGTGACACCATTCGTTTTCGTACGTTTAATGCGACAGGCAATGAAATTGTCGATATTTTACTACCAATCAGTGCAAACAATACGGCGACTTGGGCGGCAGAAATTGCGGATCAATTTAATGCGCAGCAAACGGGCGATTGGTACGTGGGCATTTGGCATCAAGAGATGAGCCACTACATGTTCGATAGTAACAACGTGAATGCGAACCAAGTATTAGCGCCAAGCGCAGACTTCAGTTATGCGTTGTCACTGATCAAAGCGGATGTACCGCCACCAGTTGAACCAACCAACTTGTGGGACAAGACGGCTGTTTACGACCAAGGTGATGTGGTGACACACAATGGTAAAGAATGGACTGCCCAATGGTGGACGTCTGGTGAGGAACCAGGCACAACGGGTCAATGGGATGTATGGCGTTAAGCCAGTTATTTGGGCCCTGAACAGTAAAACCCTTCTCATGTGAGAAGGGTTTGTTTTTTCAGTCTAAAACGATCACTTTGGTTGAGTGGTTGTCTTGAAAATCAGAGCACATATCGTTATTCGCTTGCTCTCCACTCGCTCCAGTTGAGCATCGCGTAGTCTGCCAGTTTGAGCATCGGAATGTCTTCGTGTGTATCACCGTAGGCATAAACAGACGCAAACTCGTCGAGCGAAAACGCCGCCTTAACGCGTGAGACTTTTCTTTCTAAACTGCAATCACCTTGCTGGTAAAAGCCACTCAGTTTTGGCTGTTCTGAGATCAGTTCACTGCACAGCAAGTGGTAACCGTTCGCTTCACACCAAGGCTTGAGATACGCATTGAGTGATGCCGACACCACCACAATGGTATCGCTTCTGTGTTGATGCCACGCCAACCTTTCCATTGCTTCTGGCCGTAAGTACAGCGGGATCACTTCGTGGGCAAACTGAGCGCCAATCGCTTCAATTTTCTGCGTTTCTTTCCCTGAAAATGCAATAAAACTGCTGAGTGGGCGCATAACACGAGCGGGTAACACTCCGAGTTTGTACAGCGCATAAAATGGCATGATAGCGACCTTTCCTACTCGTTTGCGCAGGCCATAAGCAGAATAGTGGAGGAAAAGGCTAAACATATCCTCTCGGGTGATGGTGCCATCAAAATCAAACAGTGCCAGTGACGGCTTAGTAGTATCGAGCAAACTCAGCGCCTATTTTTGGGTTTAAGATCGTTTTGTGTTTATTGATAAAACACCGCCAACCAGATGGTTTCTTGCGTTGGGTCAGTCCAGCTCACTTTGTGTTTGGTATGAGCTGGAATCGTAACGTGATCGCCTGCCTCAAGTCGTTGCACTACACCTGATTCAAAAGTCAGCTCTCCAGCTCCTTTAAGAACCAAGACCCATTCATGTTCTTCTTGATCGTACCAGCCACTTTCGGGCGAGGTTTGCCCCGTTGAGACAATGCGTTCTATACGCAGGTTTTTGTGGGTCAGCAGGTCTTCGAACACTTCCTCGTCGAGGTTATTCGGTAAGTCTTTAAACAGGTTCATGGCCTTTCCTTAGAGAATGATCAGTCCAAAAGGCGCAAGCAATTGCTCTTGTTGCCAATCACAAATTTTAACACCAAACAGAGAAACGCGGCGAACATCCAGCCCGTCTAGTTCGACATGAGTCAGATCACATTGCTCAACGTTAAAGGTTCCCCATTGTTCTGGCGAGAATTCGCAGCGAGATAAATCCGAGCCTTTGAGAGTTGCCCCTGCGAGGTTCGCACCGTTCCAACGGTTTTCAAAGAGGTCACATTTTTCTAGTAACACTCGTTCGAAGTTACAGTAGGTGAGGTTGCAGCCAGTAATAAAAGCAGAACAGAAAAACATGGTGTTACTGATGCGATTAGCAAAGTTCGCACCTTGGAAGTTTGCCCCTTTGAGATCGCACTTACGCAGCTCCAAGCCCATACAATTTGCGCCGTTAAACAGGCTCATCGCCAACATACAGTTCGTAAAGCTGGCGTCTTTTAAGTTCGCGAAGCGAAAACTACACCCTTCTAGCGCTTTGGATTCGATAAAGCGACAGTCGATGAACTTAGCATCGCGCAGATCGGCATGGTCGAAACAGCACATATAAAAGTGGCAGTTTTTAAAGGTAGCATTCTGAAAATCGTGATGAGAAAAGTTTTCTCGTTCAAAAATGAGATCGGTTTTTAACATGTCTTCTCCTTAGCTGCGAGCAGACTAGCACTCCAAGTGACTGATTTTCCATAAAAATAACTTCTTGTATTTCAGTGTTTTACAAACCCCTCAAATCGCGATTTTAAGGGGTCAAACGAGCTTTTTAAGTGGGTGTTTTTTTGAAAATAGAAGAAGTAGAGGACGAAAAAAGTTTTTACTGGCTACGAGCCTTAACGAGAGGATTCGCATTTATGGGTATGCATGGCAACTCACACGCACAGTTTGCATTACAGAATTGTATCCTATTTGCATAATTTGTTGATCAATATGGCGTTTCTCCATACAAAAAACCTATATTTTTCACAAATTGATTTCCATCAAAATAGTAGGGTTTCTATGTGCTAGATTGCGCACAGCTCAAAAAGATATAGATACCCGTGTGCTTCAAGGCGCTGAGTTTACTTGAAATCTCAGATCAGTTAGCAGGCACCCCTTTGGGTACGACATAACGAAGCCCTACGAAAGGAAATAAAAATGAAAAAAACAATCTGCAGTCTAGCAGTGGTTGCTGCACTCGTGTCACCAAGTGTTTTCGCTCATAAACAAGGTGACTTCGTTCTTCGTGTTGGTGCGGCGTCTGTCGTTCCAAATGACAGCAGCGATAAGATTCTTGGTTCTCAAGAAGAATTGAAAGTGGATTCAAATACGCAGCTTGGTTTGACGTTTGGCTACATGTTTACAGACAACATCAGTTTAGAGCTTCTAGCAGCAACACCATTCAGCCACGATATTTCAACAGACTTGTTAGGTCTTGGTGATATCGCGGACACCAAACACCTTCCACCAACGCTTATGGTGCAGTACTACTTTGGCGAGCCACAAAGTAAGTTCCGTCCATACGTTGGTGCAGGTCTCAACTACACCATGTTCTTTGATGAGGGCTTCAATAGCACGGGTAAAGGCGCTGGTCTTTCAGATCTTAAGTTGGATGACTCATTCGGTCTAGCAGCGAATATTGGTGTGGACTACATGATCAACGATCAATGGTTCCTCAACGCCGCTGCGTGGTACGCAAACATTGAAACAGAAGCAACTTACAAAGCAGGTGGAGTGAAGCAAAAAACCGACGTCAAAATTAACCCTTGGGTATTTATGATCAGCGGCGGTTACAAGTTCTAAGAAAAACCAGTAGTTACACGCACATTACTATTATTGGCATGACTTTGGGGGCGGTTACGGGGACTGCCCCTCTTTTTTATCCTCGTTCTGATTGCGCATCATTTACTCCACTTAGCAACATGCAAAATTGGATCTTTACCTTGCAGATCATTTTATTGTCGGAAGATCGAAAAGTCCTACACTGATCACATAATTGAACAAGTGGACAATATAAATGAGCGACGACATCGCAAAGCATTCTTCCTCCAGATCTAAGCTGGTAAAAACTCTTTTCTTTACTCTCTGTGTTATCGCATTTGGTGCGATGTATTGGTCTTGGCAGTATTCAGACAGTCACCCAAGCACGGAAGATGCCTACGTTAGGGCAAAAATTTTGTCGGTAGCGCCTCAGGTAAAAGGCCAAGTGGTTTCCGCGGATGTCAAAGACTTCCAATCTGTTAATAAAGGTGACCTACTGCTGAAGATAGATTCACGCCCATATTTGTTGGCAGTGAAGCAAGCAAAAGCGGCATACCAATTGGCGGTCCAGCAACATGACGTTGCCGATAAGCAGGTAACTGAAGCCGTTGCGGGCTTAGATGCGGCGCGCTCTAACCTGACAGAAGCGCAAGTAGAATACAAACGTACGGATTCCTTGGTGAAACGCAAACTGGCGTCGGACCAAGATTTAGATACGGCAAAAAACAAACTAGCCAATGCCCAAGCGAGCCTGGAGCAAGCGCGCGCGACGGTAGAAAAAGCCATTGCGAACCGTGGTGAAGAAGGCGTAGAGGCTGCGGTCGTTCAACAAGCGGCAGCACAGTTAGCGCAAGCGGAGCTGAACTTGAGCTACACCGACATTACGTCACCAGTGGATGGCATTGCCGGTGAAATCAATACGCACGTAGGCTCGGTCGTTAGCGTGGGTCAAACGTTGTTCCCTGTGATTTTAAAAGACAGCTATTGGGTACGCGCGAACTTTAAAGAAACCGATCTTACTCATATTAAACCTGGCATGCATGCGGATGTGGTGATTGATATGTACCCAGACGTGGTGTGGAAAGCAACGGTAGAACAGCTGTCGCCTGCGAGTGGTACATCGTTCTCTTTGATGCCACCAGAAAACGCAACGGGCAACTGGGTTAAAATCAAACAGCGTTTCCCTGTACGTTTGGCATTAGAAGTACCAGCCGATGCGCCGCAACTTCGCGTGGGTGCGAGCTCAGAAGTCACCATTGATTTGCAAAGTAGCGTGCAATGAGCCATCAAATTACGGCAGACAAGCGGGGGATTGCCACCGTCGCCGTGATGCTTTCTGCCATCATGGTGTTAATCGATATGACCGTTGCGAACGTGTCGCTATCGCACATGATGGGCGCGTTGGGCGCAACGGCAGACCAAATTACGTGGGTGCTGACGGGTTACAGCATGGCGGAAGCGATCTTCATTCCGATGACCAGTTTCTGGGTGTCGCGCTTTGGTGAACGCAAAGTCATGCTGGTTGCCGTGGTCGGTTTTGTGATTGCCAGTGCGCTTTGTGGGCAAGCACAGTCTCTTGAAGAGATGGTGCTATTTCGCATTATCCAAGGCGCTTTCGGCGCGTCGGTGATTCCATTGGCGCAGTCGACGTTAGTGCAGATTTATCCGTATGAACAAAAAGGCAAAGCGATGGCGATTTTCTCCATCGGCATTTTGCTTGGTCCTATTTTGGGCCCAGTTGTGGGTGGTGTGATCACCGACAACATTAACTGGCGCTGGATTTTTTACATCAACTTGCCATTCGGTTTGATCTGTACCTCTTTGATTTATCGCTATATCCACATCGACAACAAATCCAAACCTAACTTTGACTGGTGGATCATCGGTTACATGGCGTTAGGTGTGGGCGCGTTGCAGTTTGTGTTGGATAAAGGGAATGAAGAAGACTGGCTCGACTCACGCATGATTCAGACGGCGATATTGCTCGCAGTCATGGGATTGGTGATGTGGATCTATCGCAGTTGGAAAACCAAAAGTCCAATAGCGCCATTGTGGCTGCTGAAAGACCGAAACCTTATGGTCTCGTCATTGATGATTGCCGTGGTGTCGATGGCGATGTTTGGCCTGACGACTCAACAACCAATGCTGTTGGAAAGCTTGCTGGATTATCCGGTCTCAACCACTGGTTTATTAATGGCACCGCGTGGGTTGGCGTCAGCGGCGATGTTGATTTTGGTGATTAAGCTCAATCCGCAATTCGATCCCAGAATCAAAATAGTCTTTGGCTTGAGCTGCATCGGGATTGGTAGCTATTTGATGACGCAGTACTCACTGCAGATCGATACATTTTGGATTGTGATGCCGAGTATGATTCAGGGGATGGGGCTTGGTTTAACCTTCTCGACGCTATCCACCTTGGCGTATTTAACGATTCCGAAAGAGCAATCTGTTGCGGCGGCGAGTATTTACAATCTGTTCCGTACCATTGGTAGCTCGTTTGGTATTTCTATCGCCACCACGTTCCAATATCGTGATAGTCAGCAGCAATGGCATGCGCTGGGAGAGGGTATTAATCCTTATAATCCTAACTTGCATGACTGGGCGGCCAATCAGGGGCTTTCTATTACCGACCCGGTTGCGTTAGACCAATACCAACAGATGTTGCAGCAGCAATCGCAAATGGTCGCGTTTGTGCACACCTTCCAGCTTGTGGGAGTGATGTTCGTGATCATGATGCCGATGCTGGTTTTCATTCGGTCGCGTGAATAACATGAAGTTCCGGTGAATAGTGTAAGAGAACGCCTCTCAAGTTGTGTCAGCTTGAGAGGCGTTTTTTATTGGACAGTGCCAGTGAAAGAAGGACGTTTACTCAAATGTCACTTCGTCAAAATGCGGATTGGTTTTGAGCGCGCGCATTGCGACTAATTGTTCAGTCGGGAAGGCGGTGTGCTCACCATCCATATCTAAAAACAAGCACTCTTGTCGCTGCATGTCGTAGCCTGTGTCGAACGCGTTGCCCTGATGAGTTTCACCATTTTTTAGTGTGATCTCGATAGGGAGCTTAAACATACAGGCGATTTCAATAAAATCGTATTGGCTGCAAGTCACCATAGCTTTCTCCTTTCAAACCGACGCAGTATTCAGAAGGTTTGAGAACCGCTTCCTTAATATAGAAAACGTTTGATTGAAACTGAATCTTCATCTTACACCTCATTTTGGTCACGAAATAGACATACACGCACGTTTTAATAAACCTACTGTTGAGCGTTCGCAAGCGAGACAAAACTACGATATGTCTGAAACGATACTTAAGCGCACATACCTAACGAGTGAACAAAAGACACAAAAGCCAAGTTCACTGATTTCCCCTCAAACCTACCATGCGCAGTTGGCGCACCGTGTTCACCACTCGCCTCAATTTGAAAACGGCCGCGTTAAAAACGAGATGCCAAATATCCCTAGCCCGCAATCATTCTGGCAGGTGTGTTGGAGCTATCTTGGTGGTAGAACGCCATTGAGTCCTAACGAACATCTGCCACATTTCCCAATTCAACCTACGCAGTTTGCGCAGAGAAGTGAATCGATGCGCGTTACTTGGCTGGGCCATTCCACCATGCTGGTGGAGGTCGATGGCATTCGAATTCTGACTGATCCGGTATTTGATTACGCTTCTCCGTTCATCGCAAAAGCGTGGTTTGAACGCAATATTCCCAATACCCATGCCAGAGATTGTTTGCCGATTCCTGAAATTATCGTGATTTCGCACGATCATTACGACCATTTAGAAGCATCGACCATACGTTTCTACGCCGATAAACCCGTGACTTTTTATGTACCCTTAGGGGTTGGCAAGCATCTGATAAAGTGGGGCGTTTGCGCAGACAACATCGTGGAATTCGATTGGTGGGATAGCGTGCACTATGCCGGAATCGAACTGATTTGTACGCCTGCTAACCATAATTCGGGTCGTACTTATTTCGATAAAAACTCGACCCTGTGGGCTTCTTGGGTCATCAAAGGCAAAGAAGAGACGCTCTATTTTAGTGGCGATTCAGCTTACGATTCGCACTTTTCCGAGATCGCACTGCGATGTGGACCAATCGACATTGCCTGTTTGGAAGTGGCTGCTGATGTGAAAGGCCAAGGTTATCCGGTCGAAAACTGGGGGCACATGCAGGCTCATCATACCGTGCAAGCGTTTCGCGATTTAAATGCGAAAAAACTGTTGCCCGTGCATTGGGCTACATACGAGCTATTTACTCACCGCTGGGACGAACCGATTTTAGATTTGCTTACCCATTGTCAAAAAGAACATATAACGCTGCTGACGCCAATGCCGGGGGAGAGTTTTTACGTTCATAAAAAACAGATAAATAAACAATGGTGGCGAGAAAAAGAAACAGGTGAGCCAGATATAATTTTGACTTAATAATATGTTCTTACTTCAATAATTATTTTAGAAGTTAACCTTGTTATTTTCAGAATATAACAAGGTTTTTTACTCGCTTACTCATCAATCACTTGAGGTTTTAACTCGACGACATTTCCTTCCGGATCATGAATATAGAGTGAGCGACCGAATCCTTGTGCGCCGTAGCGTTTCGCAAACTCTTCGGTTTCAATGCCGTTCGAACGCAGATATTCCAGTAATTCATCCTCGGAAAAAGGCGCCAATTGCAGGCAAAAATGGTCAATATTACGACCATTTTGAACTGGTGGCTTTCCGCCGAGTTGGCCCAATTCGCTGTCTACCGTCACTACATCAATCAATGCGTTACCTGCCCTAAGTTGAGTTAAACCAAGTTCCGTTACTTCGCGCTCGACAGGGCAGCCCAAAATGTCTCGATAGAAATGCAACATAGCATCGAGGTTACAGGTCCTTAAAACAACATGATCAAGCGCTTTGATGGCGATTGGATTTTTGGTGGGCATGCTTCACTCCTTTTTGCATTGTGTTGAGGTAAGTATAAAGTGACCTTAAAAGTGGTGAGAGAAATGATCAAATTCCAGATGTTTTTTTGCTAGAGCGAGTGCAGAAACACTGCAACTCAAAGCAAACAAAAAAGGCTAGCGTATTGCTAGCCTTTTGGGATATGGATGGGGCTATTACTCGTAATCAGAAGCGTAAGTTTCTTCGTAAGAGTGTGAGTAAAGCTCGAATAGGTTGCCGAATGGGTCTTCTAGGTAAACCATTTTCGCAGGCTTATTATCGTCTTCTGGGTGGTAACGCATGATGTCCATGCGAACTTTGCCACCTAGTGCTTCGGTGCGTTTGATAGCACCTTCAAAATCGTCTGTCTGTAAACAGAAATGGAAGATACCGATGCGAGAAAAATCCACTTCATGGCGCTCTTGACGTTCTTTCATTTCGAATAACTCAAGGCCGATGCCATCACTTGTCACAAGGTGCGCAATGTTGAAGCCTTTAAAGCCTTCCCCAAAGACCGCAATACACATTCTGCCAATTGCCGTTTCGCGTTCTTCAATCACTTTCGTGTTGCCCATAACGACTTTTAGACCTAGCGCTTGCGTGTAAAACTCAACCGCTTTGTCCATATCTCCGACCATAATACCGACATGATTCATTTTCATTTGTTTGCTCCCAACATGTGTGTTTGAACGTTGTCTTGTTTCGATGTGGGAGAGTATATGGCGTGATGTTGATTACATGAAATTATCATAAATTATAAAAATGATAATTTTATTTAATGATTTGCGCGTTGGGATTGAGTTAGTGAGCTAAGGCCTCAACAGCTTGCCTCACCGAGGTGAAATGAATCTTGATAATGCACCGTTGCGCGAGGCTGAATTCATGCGATTGGATTAATGACGTAACCTCTTCTACGGAAAGCGTTCGTTCTTTTAGATGTAAAAGAGTGGTGTTCGAACCATTGTTTTTCAATTCAAACGTGTTGCCATTTGAGTCGATAACGTAATCATCTTGCCCAAAAATGAGGGCTTCGCATTCAGAGTCTAAGTCGGACTGGGAATGCGTGTAGATCAGCTCATCGTCGCCGTCTAGTTTTAGCAAGCATGGCCAACATACTGCGTGGTCTCTCATGGTTAACTCATTATTCATTGTTATTTAGAAACTTGACCCAGGTTGTTGCAAAAACGCTAACTCTTCGGGAGTGCTCTTTCTTCCTAATATCGCATTGCGATGAGGATAGCGCCCAAACTGGTCGATGATGGCTTTGTGTTTTAGCTCAAAATCGTAGTTATTTTCAAGCCTTGATGCGCGGAACAATTTTTCAGCTTCGACATGAATGAGGCGAGATTCGCTGTGCATAAACGGCATGTACAAAAAACTTAGCTGCTCAGGCGCTAATTCTTTGTCGTGACCTAACCGAATTGCCTCTTGAGCCAATGCTAATGCGAGTGGGTCTTGTGCAAACGCTTTTGGGGTGTTGCGATACACATTACGTGAAAACTGGTCGAGGACGATGATTTCGGCCAATCGTCCTTGTGCGCTGTCACGCCAATTAAACAGTTCACAACGAGCGGCTTGTTCTAATACCGAGGCAAATCGCGATGTAATACGCTTGTCCAGTTCTGGGTTGTTTTCAAACCAATTTTGGGGCGATAGCTCCTCGAACCAAAATTTGATGACTTCTTGGTACATGGATCTTCCTTCCTATTGCATTAGCTAAAGAATAAAAAGCCAGAAGGCGAGCTCCTGGCTTTCTGCGTGTTATCGACCGTAAGTCTCTACGATGTAACGTTCAAAATCGTCACACATTTGTTCGTCAGAGATGGCGTTGCTTGCCAGCTCTTTACTGCCGTCGACGACTTTAATCGCGGCGTTCAGTGAAGCGACTGGTACTCGCTCTCGCGTCGCAAGTGAGTCGATTTTCTTCTGCTGCACTTCCCATGCCTGTTCTGGCGACAGGTTACACACGTCTGCAAGGTATTTGGCATTGAAGCCTTCGCCAGTCAGGCTGACAATGGTTTCGTTGTGCGACAAGTGATTGCCTGCGTGCCAGTAGTGTTTTGCCAGCAGTGGGCCAATTTCTGGGTTATCCGTCAGGTAACCAAACTTCTCAAGGAAGTATGCACGGGTCTGATACACCGCCATGTGCGCGAGTAGATAACCTTGATACGCACACGCCGCTTCGTCGGATAGCAAATGTGGAATCGCCATCAGTGGGCGAGGGCTGCATTCCAAACCAAGGATCTGTTTTTCACAATCGCGAGCCAGCTTAGTGATGCGTTCTGGCGTTAACTCGTCATCGCTCAGTTGATATAACGCGCGTTCAAAGTACGGCACAACCAAGATGCTACGTTCTTCATAAGCTTTGAATGGCTGACGACTGTTGATCATCGCTTGAATGATCTCATCAGGAACAGAATTCCCTTCATCATCCAGTGCGTACTGTTTTAGCCAATCGGCATCGGTTAACAGGCTATCACAGAACATCGACTGAGTTTCTGCATAAGCCATTGACGTCGGCGAAAACTCCTGCGAGAAACAAGGCGCGTTCATTTTTACGTTCGCAAAGTGTGCTGCGTGGCCGCCTTCGTGGAACAGCGTGTTAATGCCATCGTAGCCACTGCCCACTTGGTCTGGTTTGGCATTACTGGTGAAGTTCACCTGTGCTGCGACCCATTCGCCTTGATTATAGAAAGAAGGGATAGGGCCGTGGCAGAACCCGTTCGGGTACTTACCTTTGCGATCTAGTAAATCCAGCGTTAGCGTCGCGCCAGAGTAATCAATATTTAGGCGACCAAATGATTCTACCCAGCGTCTCAGAGATTTTGAGAACGGCACGTATGGGTCAAGGTCACGCATAACGTTACCCGCGAATGAGTAAACAAAGTTGTAGCCTGCTAGTGCGCTTGCGCCTTTCTCTTTCGCCAAGTTTTCTAAGCTGTTTAGGTGCGCATCTCGCGTGCGTTGTTCGAAATCTTCCAAAATCTCGAATAGCTGCTCAGTGCTCATCTTTTCCGTTTTTTGCACGGAGTAATCAAAGAAAGTCGCATAACCCAGTGAGCGAGCGAACTGGTTGCGCAGTTTGATCAGTTCAATAAAGCCGTTTTGCAGTAGCCATTGTTCAAGGTTCAGCAACGCTTGATGAGCCGATTGGCGAACTTCTTCATGATTGCTGGTGCGAATGGTTGAGCTTAATACTGGAAGTGAACCTTCTACTTGCTCGCCGTTCTCATCGGTAAATGTTTGTACGTGGTTCTGTTTTTTCTCGAAGAACTCAGCTTCAAAGGCAATGAGCTGATTTTTCAACGCTTGTGCTTTTTCGCCCTCGATAGCGTGAGATTCAAACATCGCCAGCCAACCAGATAGACCCGTAATGGTTTGTTGTTTCTCTTGTGGGTCGGTAATTGAGTCCGCGGCTTCAAGCTGTTGTTTGATGGCAGTAATTTGCTCGGCGTTGCTTAAAAAGCTTGTCCATGCCGTTTGTGCTTGCGTCGAGCCATCATGGTCATCGCTGATCCCCATGTAAGTTTCCCAAAAGAAATCTTCTTTGGTGCGGTGAATCGCAAGGTAACGTTGATTGAGGTCGTTGAGGTAATCCGTTGCGGTCATTTTGATCCTTCAAATGGTTTCGTTATGTAGACAGTTGATTATTGCACGCTTGGTCGCGAGAAAGGAACGCTAATCTCATTTGTCGATTTTGCATCGCGTAAAGGTGATTTTACTATTTGTTTACATTTGGGTGGGTTAATAGGAGTTCTGAGCTTGCAGTGTTAAGACTGGTATGGAGTTTACAGTTTATTAAGTAATTAATCTGCGGTGCGCTATCGATGATCCTTATCAGGTGTAATAAGATTTCCATATCGTGGCGATACAGTTGGAAACGATATGATAAATAAGACAAAAGTTACGTTATTGGCGGTAGGTACGATTTTAGTTGGATGTTCCACAGTCGCGCCACCAAGAAATGATGCGGTTGAAAGCATTCAACAAAAGTGTTCTGTGATTTTAAGCAATGATGTTGCGGGCGACCAGCGCTGGCAGACGTACAACGGCTTGCTTGTAGAATATGCCGTGCATGGCGTTAAGAGCCAGGCACAACTGGAACGTTTTGAAGCGTTTGTGCAGAGAGTGCAAGATGATGAGTCTGGACAGTTAGTTACAGAGTTGATTGAGGTCACCGACTGGGGATGCTCAAACGGCAATTATCTTGAAGAGATGAGCTTGTTTATTCAAGAAGTTCAAAAGTAAAAAAACCGAGCGTTAAGTCGCTCGGCTTTTCTGTTTGTGGAACGCTTTTGTACGCTGGTTCGCCAGGACGTTTACTCCTCTGGATACTCGCCCATACCTTGCGTTTTACCTTCCGCTTTCCAATGCTCTCCAGGAGCAAATGCTTCATCGCATAAATCTACGGTGTAGCCCATTTCTGTGATTTCCTTCAAAGTGAGGTTATCAGCAATATTTGCAACTTCCCCCGATTTATTCCGTAACTCCATGTTGATCTCTCCTCTGTAGGTAGACGAGTGGCATCAATGCACAGTGAAGAATGCATTGGTAACCTTTGTTCTAAGTATATAACCCTCTGCTAAAAATGAAGGTTTAATCCTCTTTTTAAGTGTGGTTAATTGGATAATGCTTTGAGCTGCTTCCGTTATTTAGAACCGCAGCATCGCGATAGTTTGCCATTTGTGATTTATTGAGTGATTAAACGGTCAATTTGGAAACTCGAAATGGTGATTCTCGACCACGCTTTAGCACAACAAATTGTTGATCGAACCATGTCCATCATTGGTCACAATGTGAATGTGATGAACTCGGCAGGCATCATCATTGGCAGTGGCGACCCTAAACGTGTTGGGCAAGTGCATGATGGCGCGGTACTGGCGCTGAATCATGGCGATTCGTTAGAGCTTAATGAGCAGCAATGTTTGACGTTGCAGGGTGTCAAACCCGGTATCAATATGTTGTTGAAATTACATGGTGACGTGGTCGGTATTGTTGGTGTCACAGGCGAGCCGGAGAAAATCCGAGATTTTGCCAAACTGGTTAAAATGACCGCTGAATTGACAATCGAGCAAGCCGCGCTGGTGGAAAAATTTCAGTGGGACAGACGTCATCGCGAAGAGTTTATTCTGGCTTGGATCAATGGGAAATTGACCGATGAAGAGCTGAAAGATTGGGCGATGCGTCTTTATATCGATGTTACTCAACCACGGGTGGCAACGGTGATTGAAGTCTCGACGCCGTCGGCCTCAAAAAGCATGAAGAGTGTGCGCAATATTGTTGAACTGCTTGAATACCCAGAGCGTAACAACCTAGTTGCGATTGTCTCGGTGAATGAAATTGTGGTGTTGAAACCGTGTCATTCCGCCAAGCAGTGGGATAGCCAAGTTGAAAGTGAGCGCATTGATAAGTTGATGTCGCGTTTAAGCGATCACGATTCGCATACGTTTCACATTGCGCTAGGGCAGCTGTTTAATGAGCCTAAAGATGTCGCGTTGTCATACCAAAGCGCGAAGCAGGTATTAGCCATTGGCAAGCAGTTCTACCCAGAGAAACGTAAGTACCTGTTCGATGAACTTCGTTTGCCTGTTTTGTTAGCGCCGTTGGCGGATATTTGGCAAGGTGAACAAATTATTGATGGTGTGAAACGGTTGAAAGAGAAAGACAAATCTGGGCAATTATTGAAAACCCTAGATGCACTGTTTGAATGCAATGGCAATGTAACAGAATGCTCTAAAATGCTGTTTATTCACCGGAACACTCTGCGCTATCGGTTAGAGAAAATCACCGAGATAACAGGGCTACCAACAACCAATTTTGTGGGGTTAGCGGAGCTTTATATTGCGACTCGGCTCTCAAAAATGTCGTGATGTTGTGCATTTGCACAATACGCGTTATTTTTTGACCACATCATTTGTCACTCCGCCTAAAGGAATTCGAAAGCAAACGATTAATAATTCATGCGTCCCTACATGTTGAGTGAGCCAACACGGACTCGTTCAGCAAAATAAGAATAAATGGAGTTATCATGAACCTTATATTAATCCTGCTCGGGGTGATCGCATTTATTGTGCTCACGACCACCAAATTCAAATTACATCCCTTTTTAGCGCTGATCATCGCGGCGTTCCTTGCGGCATTTGCTTACGGCTTACCGGCAGATAGCATTGCCAAAACCATTGCTTCTGGCTTTGGCGGCATCCTTGGTTACATTGGTTTGGTTATCGTTTTAGGTACCATCATCGGTGTTATTTTGGAAAAAAGTGGTGCAGCGATCACTATGGCCGATACGGTCATCAAAGTGTTGGGTGAGCGTTTCCCAACATTGACCATGAGTATCATCGGTTACATCGTTTCTGTTCCGGTATTTTGTGATTCAGGCTTTGTCATTCTGAACTCGCTCAAAGAATCACTCGCGAAGCGTTTAAAAACTTCAAGCGTTGCGATGAGTGTGGCGTTGGCAACTGGCCTATACGCAACGCACACGTTTGTGCCGCCAACTCCTGGACCGATTGCCGCTGCGGGTAACTTAGGCCTGGAATCTAACCTTGGTTTAGTGATTGGTGTGGGTGTGTTTGTTGCAGCGGTTGCGGCGTTAGCGGGGATGTTGTGGGCGAACCGATTCCAACATGTTGAACCAGATGGCATTGAAGCCGCAGAAGAAATTCAGCAAGACTGGCAAGCACTCAAAGCGTCTTACGGCAAATTGCCAACGGCGAGCCAAGCATTCGCTCCTATTTTTGTTCCAATCTTATTGATCTGTTTTGGCTCTATCGCGAAATTCCCAAGCCTACCGCTGGGCGAAGGTTTTGTGTTTGATGTTCTGACTTCCTTAGGACAGCCACTAACGGCATTGGTGATTGGCCTGTTCCTTTCTGTTCGCCTACTCAAGTCAGACAACAAGATTGAAGAATTTGGCGAGCGAATCAGCCAAGGTATTACGGCTGCTGCGCCTATTCTTTTGATTACCGGTGCTGGTGGCGCATTTGGCGCGGTATTAAAAGCCACGCCGCTAGGTGAATACTTAGGTACGACGCTATCGGCGCTGGGCGTGGGTATTTTCATGCCATTTATCGTTGCGGCTGCGCTAAAGTCGGCGCAAGGTTCATCAACGGTTGCATTGGTGACCACATCGGCTTTGGTTGCGCCTATGCTTACGCAATTGGGGCTCGATTCAGAAATGGGCCGCGTATTAACGGTGATGGCGATCGGTGCTGGTGCGATGACGGTTTCTCATGCAAACGACAGTTTCTTCTGGGTAGTTTCGCAGTTTAGCCGCATGTCGGTGGGCTTAGCGTACCGCGCGCAAACCATGGCTACGCTCGTTCAAGGTGTCACGGCAATGGCATTGGTGTACATTTTGAGCCTCGTTCTCTTATAAGTCTCTGGAAATACGTATGAAAGTGGTAATTGCACCTGATTCATTTAAAGAAAGCTTAACCGCCAAACAAGTGAGCGAGGCGATCAAAACGGGTCTTGCTCGCGTATGGCATGATGCTGAGTTTGTTACGGTTCCGGTCGCAGACGGTGGCGAAGGCACGGTTCAATCTTTGATAGATGCAACTCAAGGCGAACAAGTCTTCACAACAGTGACTGCGCCATTAGGGAATGATGTTGAAGCGTTTTATGGCATCCTCGGCGACGGCGAAACTGCGGTTATTGAAATGGCGGAGGCCAGTGGGCTACACCTTGTGCCGAGTGACGCTCGCGACCCAAAACTGACCAGTAGCATTGGTACCGGACAGCTGATCAAACACGCGCTAGACAGAGGCATTCAACGTTTAATCATTGGTTTGGGCGGCAGCGCTACCAATGATGGTGGCGTGGGCATGTTGACCGCGTTGGGGGTGGCGTTTCTTGATGACTCTGGTCATGCAATTACCCCAAATGGAGGCGGGTTAGCGGCGCTTGCGTCCATCGATATTTCTGGTCTTGACCCTCGTTTAGCAACTTGCGAAGTGTTGGTAGCGTGCGATGTTGATAACCCACTCTGTGGTGACAAAGGCGCGTCGGCTATCTTTGGCCCTCAAAAGGGAGCGACCGTATCAGACGTCACTCAGCTCGATAACGCATTGCGCAAGTTTGGCGAGTTGACGGAACAAGCGACGGGTAAGCATGTACTGACTCGTGAAGGGGCGGGTGCTGCTGGTGGTATGGGCGCGGCCTTGCTCGGGTACACGCCAGCACGTTTGCAACCAGGAATTGAGATTGTGCTTGAAACGGTCAAACTTGCTCAGCATGTTGAGGATGCGGATATCGTATTTACAGGCGAGGGTCGAATCGATCATCAAACCGCACATGGCAAAACGCCGATGGGCGTTGCTCAGGTGGCCAAGCAGTGTAATTTACCAGTCATTGCATTAGCAGGCTGTGTGGGCGACAACTATCAGGCGGTTTATGAGTGCGGTATTGATGCGGTGTTTGCTTGTGTACCAAGGGCGATGAGCTTACCTGAGGCCATGAAAGAGGCCGACGTCAACGTTGCTAATTTAGCCGAAAACGTCGCGAGAATGTGGCAAATTAAGTCGCACTGAAAGCGATGACGATATGAAAAACTCCACCTTTGCGTGGAGTTTTTTGTTGTTACCTGTTTGCGTGTGTCGGCATAAGTTCATTTAGTAAGAGCGAGTTAACAGGCATGCTTTGCTATCAATTTTGCCAGTGTTTGCATCGCGTGACTCCAATCGGTTTCATGACCAAAGTTTGCCACGCTGAGGCGTACGCAATGCCGATATTGCCCTTGAGTGCCAAATACGGTGCCGGGAAGTAGGCTGATTCTGTGCTTATTGCATGCTTGATACAACGCATAGCTGTCCGTGTCTTCGGGCAGTCGCAACCAAAGCAAGAACGAACCTTGCACGGCGTTGATCTGGTATCGATTTTTTAGAGGTTCGTATTCATCCAAGTATTGATGAAGCATCTGGATAAATCGGCGCATGTTGTTTTGATAAACCCGACCCATTCGCGCAGTATGCGTTCGATACTTGCCTGACGTTAGAAACGTTGCCACGGCGGATTGCATCAGGTTCAAACTGCCCATGTTCTCACACAGTAGATATTGCTCAATCTGATCTCGATATCGCCCCGCCAACATCCAACCAATTCTCAAACGCGAATCGAGCGTTTTGGATAACGAATTCACGTAAATTACGCGTTGCTTGTCATCGAGCAATCTCAAGCTTGGTAACGGCTTGTCATAGCTTAACCCGCCAAACACATCGTCTTCGATAATAGGAATATTGCCAGATGCCAAGAGCAATCGCTGGCGCTTTTCTAGCGGCATCATGGCACCAGTTGGATTGGTGAAGTTTGGCGTTACGATGATCGCTTTTATGTCCCATGTCGCCATTGCTTTTGCTAAGGCTTCGGGGCACATACCGTCGCGTGGGCAACTCGGAATTTCCACCACTTTGAGGCCGAGTGATTCTAGCATCAATAAGTTGCCAAAATAGCAAGGGGACTCCACCGCGACGATATCGCCTTTTTGTGTCGTTGCGCGCAGCGCTAGGCTAATGGCTTGTTGCGCGCCGTGCGTCACCATGATCTCATCCAACTTGGCTGGCGTGCCCAAATCTTGTGTGATTTTCGCCAGTTGTTTGATTAAGAGGTGATCACCGGGTGGTAATTGGTAATGGCTCGGTACATGCGTTTGCTGGCGGCTGTGGCGGCCGATCTCGGCGTACAAGCTTTTGATCGCGGGGGAGTCAATGTTTGGGTGGGCAGAACCGGTAGGCAAACGCTCTTGGTATTCAGGATAAGTAAGGATTTCTTTGCAGATCGAGAGCAAATCCACACGAGTCGGATCCGGAATTGAGCGAGAGGTCGGCAAGGCGATTTTAACTCGATAACCCGATTTGGGAACCGAGTACACCAAGTTTTGCGCTTCCAACTCTTGATACGCACGAATCACGGTGTTTTTGCTGACGCTTAATTCTTGGCTCAACGAGCGAATGGAGGGCAGTCGATCATCCGCCTGATAAACGCCATCATTAATGGCTTGTTTGAGGTGTTTTTCCACCACGAGGTACTTATTCCCTTCACCGCTTCCCAATAAATCTGTACCCATAAAAACACTTCCATCTGTCACTTTTTGAAAACACTGTACCTAATTACATTAGCAGTATCTCAAAACATAAAACAAGCGTGAGTGAGGCGATCATGTTAATCCGAGCCATCCCTTTTGTATTTGTCATCCTTTGGGCTTCTGGATTCGTTGGTGCGCGTTTTGGTTTGCAATATGCCGAGCCAGCGACACTACTTTCTATCCGTATGGCATTCAATGTCTTATTGTTTTTGGTTCTTGTGGCGGTATTGCGTAGAAGGTTGCCGACAGGAAAAGATTTTTGGCACAGCTGTGTGGTTGGTGCATTGATCCACGGTTTCTATCTGGGCGGTACTTATTTCGCTATCGCCTTGGGTATGCCTGCTGGGTTGAGTTCGTTGCTGGTGGGTATTCAACCGATTTTAACCGCGGCTTTGCTGGTGGCGTTTGTTCGTGAGGAATTTAAACCCTCGCAATGGTTGGGTTTGGCTCTTGGTTTTGTCGGTATTGCTATGGTGTTGATGGGCAAAATGGAGTGGCAATCCGAGCAGCATAAAGTGTTGGCCATTGGTTTGTGTTTATTGGCTTTGGTTGGTATCACGCTAGGGACGCTGTATCAGAAAAAACATTGCCAACAAGTGGATATGGTGGGTGGTGCGACGGTGCAATATTTGGCCGCGCTCGTCATGTTTCTGCCCGTTGCGATGCAGTTTGAAACCATGCAAGTGCAGTGGGAACTGGAGTTTATTTTGACTGTGTTGTGGTTGGTCGTCGTGCTCTCTTGTGTAGCTATTCTACTGCTGCTGTACATGGTTAAGAACGGTGCTGCATCGAGCGTAGCTTCTGTATTCTACCTGGTGCCGCCAACGACGGCGATTCAGGCTTGGCTCGCGTTTGGAGAGTCATTTGATTGGATGGGGATTTCTGGTTTCGTACTGGCAGCTACGGCGGTGTATTTGGTGGTTAAAAAGCCGGATCTGACGATAAAGAAATCGATTCAAACAGAATATACCTAAATTGGGTAGGGACATTTGCGTATCAGTGGGTACAATCTGCTTCATCTTAATCCGTGGAGCAGAATGATGAAGGTAAAGCCAGATCGAATGACCGCCATGCGTAGCATCATAGAGCAAGTAAAAGCGGAACTACCAATTTATGAACCAGAAACGTTTGTATGTGGACCAGAAGGGCAGTGCATTGGCTGTCCGAAGAAATTGTTGGAAATGGTCGATTCAGAAGTCACTTATTGGGAGTCAGCCATGGAGCGCGGCATTGTTCCGCAGTTCGATGAGATTCGTCGTTTTGGCAAAATGTGCACGAATGTTCGTCGTGGTCTGGTGCGAAATAATGTGCCTTTACTCAGTAACTAGAGAGTAAAAACCGTCTAATATCTGACACATAGCGTCGTTTTGTTACACTGCTCTTTGGGTGCTGTTCTCAAGTTTGCGTGGTGTTTGTCTCTTCTTACCCTTTGGGCCTTTAATCGTAAAAAATTGGCGATATATTGGCTCGGTCTCACATGGATGTGGGGCTATTGTCTTGGGCTAGTTGAGATAAGAAACGTGAAATCAAAGGGATTTACGCTGATGGAAATCACCATAGTGCTTACCACTTTGGCTTTCATCGCATTAGCTGCTTTACCAGTACTACTCGATATTCATCGCCAAGCATACGCTGCGATGCTGCACAGTTCTCAGTCTTCTTTGGGTACGGCTCTCAAATTCTTTCATGCTCAATCAGTGATTGATAACGCTTACGCCCAAGAGCACGTTCACTACATTGACCGACATGTCAAAACACGCAAAGGCATGCCAGAAGCGAGTGCCGATAGTATTCGAGCTTTGTTAGAAATCGATCTACCAGCCAGAGGTTATTCGAAAATTGACGTGCCGTGCAAAGGCAGTGATTTTTGCATCATCGGTCTGCAGCACCCAAACAGTGCTCATTTTGTCGCTATTCCTGATTATCAGTTCTTAGATAAATCGGGTGTTGATCGCGTTGTGTACATTTGGCCGCAAGGTTACACACTGGCAGAAGAAGCATGCTATTTCTATTACGTGAATCAAGCCTCTAACGATTCAATTGTTCGAGGGCATGTGACGCAAGGGTGTTAACCCCGAATAAGTGTTGCGAACAACGGTTATCGTGACTCTACAAATCGGGTTTTTTCGAACGGCTTTGCGCTTTATACAATACCATTTTTTGACTCATCAAGACTTTACCATTTGGCAAGGTCACTTCCCCAAGTTCCCCCTGATGTTCAAATCCAAACCGTTCATACAAAGCAATCGCTGGTGTGTTGGTTGTGTATACGTAGAGTGCGATTTGGTCGTAACCAAATTCCCAACCACGTGCGATCGCGACTGCCAATAGTTTCCGCCCCAATCCTTTGCCTCGGTAGTTTTTGTCGATGTGAATACCAAGAATACCGACGCGAAGGCGTTGCCCTCTTTCGTAACCGCACATCTCAGCTGGGTAGATTTCAACACTACCGATAAGTTTTTGGCGGTCAAACGCGACAAACTGAGGGATGGACTCGTTTTCCACACGTTGCAGGATTCTGCGAAGCGTTGCGTTATCGGGTGCCGGAGAAATCAAAAATTCCCCTTCGGAGTACACTCGATTCCACAGCGCGGTGAAGCGCGCGATATCGCTCACCTTGATGGATCTGATTTGCATTCATCTTCCTTGATTAGTGCAGGTTAGTAACGGTTAGGGGATAAGCTCAGATAAACAACGAATTTGGTTAGGAATGGCTTCGGCTGGTGCATCAGCGCCCGTTGGGTTAAACCAAATTGTGTTTACGCCCGCTTTCATCGCAGGGTAAATATCTTTGTGAGGTAAATCGCCAACCATGGTTATTCCACTCACGTTAACCCCTAACTGTTTTGCGATGGCGAGATAAAACTCAGGTTGGTTTTTAGCGATGCCGAGGTTGGCAAAACAAAAATAGCCATTTAAGTATTGGTCTAAGTCGACGCGAACAAATGCACGCTGAACCTCTTCCATGTTGGAATCAGATGCACTGGTCGCAATGTAGATGGGATGATTTTGGGAAAGTATTGCCAGTGTTTCTCTGGCTTGAGGAACTGCTTCTACGTGTTCCCAATCGCACATTTTTCCTTGTGCGTGAGGGAAATCTACCATCAAGGTGTTCCCCCAATCGAAAAGATAAATCATGTTCGAATCTCCTTATCCGCACATCATATCGTCTTTTTCTAAAATCAGGGGGGTAAATTGCATTGATAAATGCGATTTAGGTGGGTTTAGTCGTGAAAAGCGCTTAATTGTCGTTATCGTTACAAATGTTTCAGCATAATGCGTGAGTTAGTTTTAAAACCTTGATTATCGTAAAAGCGCTGTGCTGGCTGATTGAATTCCATCACTTCCAATCGAATTTGTGTGGCATTGGCATCGCGCGCCCATTGCTCACAGGCTTGGAGCAGTTGGCGGCCGATTCCTTGCTGCTTTTGCGCTTCATCGACAACAATTGTTCCCACGCGACAAATTGGGTCTTTGATCAGAAAACTGACGGTGTCGTTTTGGGTGATCATCGCGGTTAAGAAGCCGAGAATTTGCTGTTCGCGTTCGGCAATCAAAAAGAGTCGCTCTTTGTTCTCTAGTGCTTGTGCAAGAAATTCACGGTCAGCTTCTGAAGGCGCAACAAAGGCTTCTGGCGCATTTGCAAAATGCAGTGAATTAATTTGAAAATTAAGCTGAAAAATTTCGTCTAAATCATCGGGAGTTGCTTGTCGGATATGGACTTGCATTCTATCTGCCCCCTGCAATATCGATAAATGATCCCGTGACATAAGAGGCTTCGTCACTTAATAGCCAAGCGATCGCATTTGCCACTTCTTCTACCGTGCCACCGCGTTTAAGAGGAATTTGAGGGCTGAGTCTATCTACTCGGTTTGGTTCTCCGCCGTCGGCATGCATATCAGTGTAAATGAAACCAGGTCGAACGCCATTGACGCGAATATTGCGCTCTGCCAACTCTAGCGAGAGCCCTTTAGTTAAGGTATCCATCGCGCCTTTTGATGTGGCGTAATCGACATACTCAAATGGCGCGCCTGAGCGCGACGCTCCAGAGGAGACATTCACAATTGCACCGCCTGCACTGAATCGCCTCGCCGCTTCTCGACAGCAGAGGAAACAGCTATTCACATTGGTGTTCATTACTTTCTGAAAGCGTTCCAAGCTGATTTCAGACAAAGGCGATTGAGTAAATAGGATGCCAACGTTGTTGACCAAGTGCGTCACTGCACCAAATTCACGTTCTGTTTCATCAAACAAGGAGAGCACTTGCTTCTCATCGGCTACGTCTGCGGCGATGGCAATCGCTTTTCCACCGTTTGCTTGTATTTCTGCCACAACTTGGTCGGCGGCCTCTTGCTGAGTGCGGTAATTAACGCAAACGCGATAGCCTTGCTCGGCCAGCTTTTTTGCCGCTGCGGCTCCAATGCCTCGGCTTGCGCCGGTAATGATGACTACTTTATTCAAAATACGTCCTTATTTATGTAGTGAGTAGATTTTATCGGCGTAGGGTTTGCCACCAATTTGGTATGCGTCTGGAATGACCTCAATGAGTTCGAAACCACATTTTATCAGGACACGCTCTGATGCAATATTGCCTTCAGTGACCGTCGCGGAAAAGTGGTTGATGTTATGTGTCGAGGTTGCCCAGTATAGAAGCGCTTGAAGAGTTTCTGTTCCAAACTGTTGGCCATGAAATTCCGGCAAAAGTAAGTAACCTACCTCTGCCTTACCGTTTTCAATAGCAAAGCCAGTGATGCCGATGGGTTGTTCAGATTGCTTATCGAGTATTACAAGGCAAAGCCAATGCTGGCAATTTGGGGTCCATGGTAATAATCGCGAAGCAAATTTTTCTCTTATTTCTGTTTCGCTGGGACGATCGAAACAGAGCGCAATAACCTCTTGTTCGGAAAGTAATCGTTGAAAGAGTTCCCAGTCACTGGCTTTGATGGGTCTTAATTGGCTTCTGTGCGTCTCGATGTAAACTGACATGCGTGTCCTTACTGCATCAATGTGGAGATTCAGTCTCTCATCCTCTTATCTGTTTAATCAAATAGTTGCATTCATAAAAGTGATTTATGTGGTGAATAGTTGGCTGGGTAATGGATTATTGCCATATATTCATCTTTGAGATGCAAATAACAAAATTTCATACTTGAGGCATACAGAGCAACACGGAAATGATGTGGATCAAGAGAGGACTACCCATAAAGTAGTAATTTGCGACCTATAATTACATTTTATTTGGAAGTGTTGCTAATTATGTCAATAAAAAAACGATATGTTGCACTGCTGGTTGCTGCCGGCATTGGTGTGGGCTGGTTAACTTTGGGGGGGAGTGCGGCAGTAATGCATTACACCTCAGATACTGAATTTTGTCTCTCGTGCCACTCTATGGAAACCCCTTACAAAGAGTACCAAGGCTCAGTGCACTTCAGTAATGCGAAAGGCATTCGCGCGGAATGTTCTGACTGTCATATTCCTCAAGAACCAATGGATTACCTGATCACCAAAATTCGCGCGTCGAAAGACATCTACCATGAATTTGTGACAGGTAAGATCGATACGCCAGAGAAATATGAAGCACATCGTAAAGATATGGCTGAAACGGTATGGGCTCAGTTCCGTGAAAATGATTCAGCGACGTGTCGTTCGTGTCATGATTTCGATGCAATGGAAGAGTTTGAGCAATCACGTGATGCGGCGAAGATGCACGCTTACGCGAAAGCAAACGATCAAACGTGTATCGATTGTCATAAAGGTGTGGCGCACTTTGCACCAGAAGCAGAGCTAGACAGCAAGGCATTTGAAACGTTGATGAGCTTCACCACAAAAACATCACCTAATGCCAAGGTTGTTTACCCTGTGACTGAAATCGCAATGGGTGAGATGGGTAAAATTAACCCAACGACGAAGTTGGAAGTAATCAGCTCTGAAGGCGACAACCGCACTGTTAAGTTGAACGCATTCCAAATGAAAGGCGCAGAGCAAGTGCTTTACATGGGAGAAGGTCAACGTGCCATCGTTGCAACGCTAACAGAGCAAGGCCAACAAGCGCTTGAAACTGGTGAATTTGAGGCAGATGTTTACGGCAACGAATGGCGCGCGGTTTCTCTAACTGGCGCTATTGATTCTCCAGTTGTTGACACGCTTGAACCAGTATGGTCATACGCAGAAGAGTTGGACAACGTTTACTGTGCAACTTGTCACGCGAAAATTCCTTCAAATCACTTCACAGTGAATGCATGGGGACCGGTAGCGAAAAGTATGGGTGATCGAACTGATATTTCAGCCGAGAACCTAGAAATTCTAACCAAGTTCTTCCAGCACCACGCGAAAGATGTGGTTGGTCACTAACGATAAATAGAAGGATAAGATTATGACTAATATGACCCGTCGCGGATTTCTAAAAGGCACTGGTATGGCGGCTGGTGCAATGGCATTCACTTCATTTGCACCTATGTCTGTTGCTTCTTCTAATGCTCGCGGCAAAGGCATTCTAACGGCGGGCCGCATGGGCCCAATGCTGTGTGAAGTGCAAGACGGTAAGCTGGTTTCAACCACGAACGCATTGCCACAAACGGTACCAAACAGCCTACAAAGCACCGGTCCTGACCAAGTGCACACTAAAGCGCGTGTTAAGTACCCAATGGTTCGCAAAGGTTACTTGGCAAACCCATCGTCGCCAGAAGGTGTGCGCGGTAGTGATGAGTTTGTGCGTGTGTCTTGGGATGAGGCTTACAAGCTGATCCACGAACAGCACATGCGAATTCGCAAAGAATATGGCCCGGCTTCTGTGTTTGCTGGTTCTTACGGCTGGCGTTCAAGTGGCGTGCTGCACAAAGCACAAACCTTGCTGCAACGTTACATGAGCATGGCGGGCGGTTATTCAGGCCACTTGGGTGACTACTCAACGGGTGCTGCGCAGATCATCATGCCGCACGTTGTGGGCTCTATCGAAGTGTACGAGCAACAAACCACGTACCCAGTGGTACTAGAGCACAGTGATGTGGTTGTGCTTTGGGGCTTAAACCCAATCAACACCCTAAAAATCGCGTGGAGCTCAACAGACTGTGCTGGTCTTGAATTCTTCCATCAATTGAAAAAATCAGGCAAGACGATCATTGCGATTGACCCAATTCGTTCTGAAACCATCGAGTTCTTTGGCGAGAATGCGGAGTGGATTGCTCCTCACCCAATGACCGACGTGGCAATGATGATGGGTATCGCACACACCTTAGTGAAACAAGGTAAGCACGATAAAGCCTTCCTCGATAAATACACCGCAGGTTACGACAAGTTTGAAGCGTACCTGATGGGCGAAGAAGACGGCGTAGAAAAATCAGCAGAATGGGCATCACAAATCTGTGGCGTACCTGCGAAGCAACTTGAGCTACTGGCTGATATCTTCAGTAAAAACCGCACCATGCTGATGGCTGGTTGGGGCATGCAGCGCCAACAATACGGTGAGCAGCGTCACTGGATGCTGGTTACACTGGCAACAATGTTGGGTCAAATCGGTTTACCGGGCGGTGGTTTTGGTTTCTCTTACCACTACTCAAACGGTGGTAACCCTGCTCGTGATGCTGGCGTACTTCCTGCGATTTCGGCATCGCTGGGTGGCGGCTCTTCTGCGGGGAACGACTGGGCAGTGTCTGGCGCGGTGCAAAGCTTCCCTGTGGCGCGTATCGTCGAGGCGTTGGAAAACCCAGGTCAATCCTACCATCACAACGGTCATGAACTGACGTTCCCGAACATTAAGATGATTTGGTGGGCTGGCGGTGCGAACTTTACTCACCACCAAGACACCAACCGCTTGATTAAAGCGTGGCAAAAGCCTGAGCTGATCGTAATTTCAGAGCCTTACTGGACGGCGGCTGCGAAGCATGCGGATATCGTTCTGCCAATCACCACATCGTTCGAGCGTAACGACTTAACGATGACGGGTGACTACAGTAACCAACACTTGGTGCCAATGAAGCAAGTGGTTGAGCCGCAAGGTGAAGCGCGTAATGACTTCGACGTATTCGCGGACATGGCAGAGATGCTAGCACCGGGTGGCCGTGACGTATACACTGAAGGTAAAACCGAAATGGAATGGCTGTACGGCTTCTATAAGGCGGCGCAACAAGGTGGCCGTGGCTCTCGCATTGCAATGCCGAACTTCAGCAAGTTCTGGGAAGATAACCAACTGATCGAGATGAAGTGGAACGAGAAGAACGCACAGTTTGTTCGTTACGCGGATTTCCGTGAAGACCCGATCATGAACCCACTAGGTACGCCAAGTGGTAAGATTGAAATCTTCTCGAAAACCATTGAAGGTTACCAGTTGGAAGACTGTCCTCCACACCCTACGTGGATGGCACCAACCGAGTACACCGGCAATGCAAAAGATGGCGAGTTGCAGCTAATGACCGCGCACGCAGCGCATCGTCTACACAGCCAGTTTAACTACGCGAAGATTCGCGAAGAGTACGCAATTGCAAACCGTGAACCTATTTGGATTCACCCTGAAGATGCGAAAGCGCGTGGTATTAAAACGGGCGATCTAGTTCGTGCGTTTAACAATCGTGGCCAAGTATTGGTTGGCGCAGAAGTCACTGACCGAATCAAGCAAGGTTCAGTATGTATTCATGAAGGCGGTTGGCCGGATTTGGATCCGAAAACCGGCATTTGTAAGAATGGCGGTTGTAACGTGTTAACGTTGGATATTCCGACCTCTCGACTTGCAAACGGCTGTGCGGCGAACTCGGCACTGGTTCGTATTGAAAAATACACTGGCCCAGAATTAGAACTAACAGCGTTTGAACCACCAAAAAATGGCTAGAAAAAAGTAGCGCTTGAAAGCAAGAAGCCAGCGAATCGCTGGCTTCTTTTTTTCTAGTAATCGTTCACATTAGCGTGAAGCAAGAGAAACAAACGGCATCTGTTTCTTAATCTGAAATGTCGGGAGTAAAGTAAATACAATCGCGACAAACAAGACCGAACCTATCAAATCTTCAGGGCGATGCATGCCCAGCCATAAGCGGCTATATGCGACGCTCATTCCCCACATCCATAATGACAGTGCAGAGATATAGCACTTGTTCTGTAAGAACAGCCCACCAAAGAAAGCCAAACAAATCGAAACGAAAATCGTATGGCCCGACGGGAAAGAATAGTCTTTCTCGCCTTGCCAATGGCGTGTCCGCCAATCACTGACGTGTTCAGAAATCTGGTTAATTACGTTGGCTTGTTGCTTTCTATCTAACTGATAAAACGTTTCTGGTGTTTCAATTAATTGTTCTGCTGCGAGCAATTCCGTGTATGGGCGCGGGCTTTCTGTCATCAGTTTTAGCCCCGTTTTGCTGGCAAAGCCAATCACGAGTAACAGCCCTAACATTGAGAGTTTTTGCATCCACTCAATGCGACTTGGTTTAAAGCGAAATAAAGAAAGCAGTAGCAGTGTTAACGTAATTAAAAAGCCTTTGCTGCCAGCAGAATCAGTGAGCAAAGTAAAAGTAATACCCAGACTTTCAGACACCTGTGAAGTGAGATTGTGATAAGAGCCAAACAGCGACATTGGGATGATGCCAAGAACAAACAAGGCGAGCGTCATCAATCCATATTTTTTGGTTTTCATTGAGAGCGTTTTGTTTTTATTGAGGGTTATTCAACCACGTTAAAATAAGGGGCTTATCTTACGTTATCTGGCGTGAAAAACTTATCAACGCTTTGTCAATTTGACGAGAGAATGAAGGTTGAGTGATGAATTGATGACATTTATCCGGAGGGTAAAGGCGCTCATCCTTAAGCGTTGGGGTCTTAATCCATCAGAGAAAGTAAGTATTCTGCTGCTTTGGTTGGGTTTTCTGCATGACAAATGGCAGAAACCAAAGCCAAACCGTGTACACCTGTCGCACTCAGGGCAGGAATGTTGGTTTCGTTAATGCCGCCAATGGCAACAATCGGCAGTGAAGTCGTCTCTAACGCCATTTTCAAACCATCAATACCCCAATGTTTTTTGGTGTTGGTTTTGGTCGGCGTCGCGAAGATGGCACTCAAGCCGATGTAATCAATGGGCAGAGACCCCGCCTCTGCCAACTGCTCTTCAGTCTCAATCGATAAGCCGAGAATCTTGTTTGGGCCAATCAATTGACGAGCGATCTCTGCTGGCATGTCTGACTGCCCGAGGTGAACACCATCGGCATCGACGGCAAGGGCAACATCAACACGATCATTGATGATTAACGGGACGCCAGTGCCTTCAAGGATCGTCTTCACGGCTTGAGCTCGTTCAATAAATGCACGAACGTCACCATGTTTTTCGCGCACCTGTACCATGGTGACCCCACCTTTCACGGCTTTTCTCACAACACGCTTTAGTGTGGCTAAATCTTGTTGGTCGTCGGTGACCAAATATAAACGATAGGCGTTCATTGTGTTTCCTTTGGGCCTCTCCTAGATGGAATGAGAGGCCGGTATTTATTAGAGCAAAGCTTAGCTCACTTGCAGCTTTAAGCGTTTTGCCAGCGTTTCTTCATCCAACTGGTAAAGCTCATCCAACAGGTTCATTTGCAGGCTACCTGGGCCGCGAGCTTGTTCCGCTGCAATCTCGCCAACAACGCCCAGTACCGCCGCTGCAGCAAGGCCGGTATCATCACCAACAGCAGCGAAAGCACCCGTCAGTGCCGTTAGTGTACAGCCCATTCCGGTTACGTAAGGCATCATCTCGTGACCATTATTCAACTGGACGGTTTGCTCTTTCGTGACGATGTAATCAGTCTCGCCAGAAATCACTACACTTGCACCATACTCTGCGACTAAGAAGTTGGCTGCGCCAAGTGCTGCGTCGCTGCTGTCTAACGCATCAACGCCTTTGCTTTGTGCTTGCTCGCCAGCGAGAGCGATGATTTCTGAAGCGTTACCACGAATGATCAACTTGTCTGCAAGGCGTGCGATTTCACGTGATGTCTCTGTACGTAGTGAGCTTGCTCCGCAACCGACAGGGTCGAGTACAACGATTTTACCATTGGCATTGGCTTGCTCTACGGCATAGCTCATACGTGGTGTCCAAACGCTGTCTAGGGTACCAATGTTGATAACCAGTGAACCCGCGAACGACATCATCTCTGCCATTTCCTGCTTGGAGTGCGCCATGATTGGAGAAGCGCCGATCGCTAATAGTGCGTTTGCTGTGTTATTCATCACCACGTAGTTAGTGATGTTGACGACTAATGGCTTTTGCTGGCGTACTGCGGTTAATGCTTGGGTGATTTGTTCAATTAACATGAGACTCTCCGATTAATCTTGCTGAGCGTTTAGACCTTGTTGCCAGAATGCCACTTCCATACGCGTTGCAGTTTTGAATACCTGAATCAGGTTTTGACCACGCTGACTATTGATATCGATTTCCGCCAATAACTGATTAAAGTGTTCTGCACCTTTTGCGACACCAGATTGGAATTCCTCACCACCGTAGAGGTTGATCCAACTTGCGTATGGGTTACCTTCGAGCACAGTGCTTTCGTCTTCAATCAGCATCTTACCGATTACGGCATAACCGATAGAGCATGGTGCTAGTGCCGCGTATAGATCAACAAGATCGCCCGTCATGCCAGCATCTAATACGTAACGGGTGTAAGCCACAGTGCCGAAATCTTCTGGCTCGTTTTCTAAGTCGGATTCTGTCAGTCCCCATTGCTCACAGTAAGTCACGTGGTGGGCGATTTCAGAATCGAGCAATGCGTGTACGCTTGGTAGGGCACGGCGCATGTCATCCAAAGTACGTGCTTTGTAGATCGCTAATGCGTAAGCTCGTGCGTACTGCTTTAGGAAAAGAAAATCCTGCTTTAGGTAATGCAGAAAACAAGGCTGAGCCAGAGTGCCTTGCGCCAATTGCTGCACGAAAGCATGCTCAGTGTATTCTTGCCAATCTTGGCGGCAAGCGTCGATCAAATCTTGGTATTTCATTATGAGTATCTCGTTATCAAAAGACCCTAGGCTTAGATCCTAAGGTCAGTAGAATTAGTCAAAGCTCGGTACGTAATCTTTCGCTTTTGGCAGTGTTTCGATGATGTTTTGTGAATACATGAACTGCGCATAATCATCGTAGCGTTTCAGATCTACTGCGGATGGACGAAGAGCGAAACGAGTTAGCGTGTCGTTCCAAGCGCGTTGGTTAAGCTCGTTGTTGAGCGTGTCTGGTGAATAAGCCACGAACTCTTTCCACGACTCTTTTGGATGGTTAACGATGTAAGTGGTCGCTTGCTCTAGTGCTTTGTTGAATGCCTTGATGGCTTCTTTGTCGTAGTTTTTTGCATTGGCTACGAAGACTAACTCGTCATACGCTGGCACGCCGTGTTCTTCAGGGAAGAAGGCCTTAGCTTTATAACCTTCTAGTGCCAGTTGGTTGGTTTCGAAGTTACGTAGACCGCCCCAAATCGCATCCACCTTGCCAGACGCAAGAGACGAAGACAGCGCCCAACCTACGTTGATGATTTGTACGTCAGAAAACTTCACGTTCTCTTGAGCTAGCATGGTGCCGATTGTCGCTTCTTCGTTGCCTGCGATCGCAATACCGATCTTCTTGCCTTTCAAGTCGCCAAGGTTTTCATTCTTACCGTTATCCAGCACCATCAACGTGTTGAGTGGCGTAGCAATCAAAGTCGCAGAGCGGATTAGTGGCAAACCCGCCGCGACATCGATAGTTAGGCTTGGTTGGTAAGAAATCGCCATGTCGACTTTACCCGCCGCGACCAACTTAGGTGGCGTGCTTGGATCTGCCGGCTCTTGAATGTTGACCTTCAAACCTTGTTCTTTGAAGTAACCACGCTCTTTGGCAATCACGATAGGACCATGATTTGGGTTGACGAACCAATCCAACATCAGTGTCATCTCTTTTTCTGCTGCAAGCACATTGGTTGATACCACTGAAGCGAGTAGAGCAGCAGCGCTCATAAGTTTGTTTTTATTCACGGGGTTCTTCCTTTTCTTTCCCAATTTTCTTTGGTTATTTTCTGTAATTATTTGCTTTCCCAAGGGATGGCTTTTTTCAATAATTTATCGGTGATGAAGTAGAGTGAGATAGACAGCACGGCTAGGATAAACAGCGCCGCAAACATCTCATCAATGATCATGCGAGCATTAGCTTGGAGCATCAGATAACCCAAGCCTTCACTTGAACCTACCCACTCACCGACCACTGCTCCAATCGGCGCAATAACGACGGCAACACGAATGCCTGAGGCTAAAGTTGGTAGGGCGGCTGGCAATTGAATATGACGAAGTAACTGCCATTTAGACGCGCCCATGGTCTTGGCAAGGTCGAGGTAACCTGTTGGTGTATTACGTAAGCCGTCGTAGCAACATGTGGTGACGGGGAAAAAGATGATGATCGCCGCCATGACGACTTTCGATGCAATGCCGTAACCCAGCCAAAGCATGAGTACTGGCGCGATGGCGAACACAGGGATCGCTTGGCTAGCAATCAGAATGGGCAGTAACCAACGCTTCAGCGGTTCGAACATCAGCATTTGCAATGCGAACAGCAAACCCATTGATAATCCAAGCGCCAAACCAAGTAAAATCTCTTGCGCGGTAACCCAAGTATGTTTGAGCAAGACATCGTAACGAGTGACCAATCTATCCAGCACTTCAATTGGTGAAGGTAAGATGAAGCTTGGCATGTCGAATACCACAACAACCAACTGCCACAATCCCAAGATCACCGCTGTGCTAATGACCAAGCGCAGAGCCGGATGGGTCACGCGTTCTTTTTTACTAATGCGTGCCGAAACGGAGTTGTACTGAGTCATATCACTCATAGTCTTTCTCCAGTTGATCCAAAATCGCTTGTTGTAACGCCGCGCACTCTCCATCGAGAACTCGGGGCGGCTTGGAGTCTGGAACGACCAAGTGCTGAGCTTGCGCAGGTGTGCCTTGCAACACATAGAGTTGGTGAGCTAATCGCACCGCTTCTTGTGGGTCGTGGGTAATCAGAACAACCGTCTTATCTTTCAGCAATTCGGCAGACAAGGTTTGCAACTTATGACGAGTAACCGCGTCCAGTGCAGAGAAAGGCTCATCCATCAGAACTAGAGGCTTGTCTTGCATCAGAGTGCGAGCAAGGGCAACACGTTGTCTCATGCCGCCAGAGAGCTGAGCTGGCTTAGCATCCGCGTAATCGGCGAGTCCCACTTGGCTTAGTAAAGTCAGTGCACGTTGTCTATTTTGCTCTGGTGCTTGCACTTGAGAAAATCGAGAACTGAGGCAGACGTTGTCTAACACATTCAACCACGGTAGCAATAAATCCTGCTGAGCCATGTAAGCGATACGGTCATGCAGTGCAGCGCCATCCGTTGTGATGAGTTCGCCATGCCAGTCAACTTGGTCATCCAGTAGGCCAGCTAAGTAACGCAATATTGTGGTTTTCCCGCAGCCACTGCGACCAAGTAACACTGTCCATTGATTAGCAGGAATAGTCATACTCAACCCTGCTAGCGTTGGTGTTTGGCTGTCTTTGTATCGCAGACTAGCATCGGAAAGCTGAATGCCAATCGCGTTAGCGAACATAAGTATGACCCGCAAAAAAGTGGTTCACAGGGCCATGGCCTTTACCTACATCCAATTCATCAGCGTGTGCGATAGCTTGGCTGATGTACTGCTTACCCAGGTGCACCGCTTTGTGTAGGTTGTTGCCTTGGCCAAGATAAGACGCAATGGCGGAAGAAAGTGTACAGCCTGTGCCATGAGTGTTTTTGGTTGGAAATCGCTTGGCGCTAATTAACTCGGCACTGTCTTGCATGATAAGCAGATCGTTGCTGTTTTCATTTTCTTCAAGGTGACCGCCTTTGAGCAGAATAGCTTTGGCGCCAAGCGCACGAAGGTCGGTAATCATATCGTTCATTTCAGATTCTGATTGAGGCATTGGCTTACCCGTCAATGCTGCGCCTTCGGGTAGGTTAGGGGTAATGATGTCTGCGAGCGGAATCAATTCTTCTTTTAAAGTGCGGATTGCCGACTGTTCCAGTAATAGATCGCCGCTGGTGGCCACCATTACAGGGTCAATCACGAGGTGTTTTGGCTGGTATTGTTTAATTTTGTCTGCAACGACTTTGATGATGTTGGAATCTGCCAGCATGCCCACTTTGACTGCAACGATGTTGAGGTCGGTAAATACTGCATCAAGTTGGCTCTCTACATGGTCGAGAGGAATGGGGAAAATCGCAGAAACGCCTTGGGTATTTTGCGAAGTAATCGCCGTGATTACCGAGCAAGCAAAACTGCCGGTTGCGGACATCGCTTTGATGTCGGCTTGAATACCTGCACCGCCACCACTGTCTGAGCCCGCGATGGTCAATACGATAGGGGTAGGCAAGGCTGGCGTGTGATGTGAATGAGGTTGTGATTGCTGCGTCATGGTCGCTCCTACTACAAGACGTATAGGAACTGACTTTGACCGTTGCAGATAGATCGATTTTTCGATCGCTATCGCTTACCTAAGAGGGGCGACGAAAGGCAAAGTGTGCATAGTTCCCTACGTCAGTGCTAACTGAATCAGGTTCAACGGGTCTCGAATTTCGATCTCAGCCAACACTTGTCGTGTGGCCCCCCGACTATTTCGTTCGGATGATAGCAGGACCATTGCGGAAGGGATACGTTTTTTGAGCGTAATTATAATGAGTATTCAATTATGCGAGGTGAGTGATAAAGTAAGCACCTAAATGGTTTGCTGGGTGGAATTTACTAGTGCAACGCTCTGGTGAATGAGCAGAACCTGGAATATTTAATAAATAATCGTGGTCTCGTTAAGCAAGGATTAGCACAAAACAAGGTTAAAAAACTGTTAAAATTTAACGTGTTGCCAATTTAACTTTGTTGAACTTTTTCACAGTTAATTAGGAAGGCTAAGACGATCATCGAGCAAGGAGACTTCATGCTTAATTCTGTAACAGCGAAGTCAGTGATCGATCATGCTCTCTTTTTGGGGGCTGATTTCGCTGAACTATTCGTTGAACATCACCAAACCAACACTGTCCAGATCGCATCTGGTGAAGTGGATAAGGTTAACTCGGGTATCGATTTTGGTATCGGTATTCGTCTTTTTTTCGGTCATAAGGTGCTTTACGGTTACACCAACAGCACAGATGAAGCCGAACTAAAGCGCGTAACCTCGCTGCTTGCTGCAAAAGACAAGCGTGAGCAAATCGCGTCAGCGGGTTCTTTGAATTTGAACCGCTACCCAATCCAACATGGTTGCCGCATGCCGCTAAGTAAGGATGCTAACCTAGATTCAAAAATCGCGTTTCTATTGAAAGTTGACCAAGCCGCACGTGCTGAGAGTGAGCATATCAGCCAGTTTATTGGCAGCGTTCTTCAGCGCGAGCAACAAGTGTCTATCTTCAACTCAGAAGGTCTACACGTTGACGATACTCGCCACTACATTCGTGTTGCTGGTAACACTGTCGCGCAAAAAGGTAATGAGCAGTCTTCTGGTATGGAAGGTCCTGGCGCTCTTGCTGGTTGGGAATTCAGTGAACAGCTTGATGCCAAAGAGCTAGGTCAAACTATCGCGCAGCAAGCGTTAGTAAAACTTGGCGCGGATGCTTGTCCATCGGGTGAAATGCCGGTGGTGATTGGTAACGGCTTTGGCGGCGTTATCTTCCATGAAGCATGTGGTCACTTGCTAGAAACCACTTCAGTTGCGAAGAAAGCATCAGTATTCCACGACAAGATGGGCGAAATGGTTGCTCACACCGCAGTGAATGCAGTCGATGATGGCACCATGACCAACGAATGGGGCTCGATTCACATTGATGATGAAGGTATGAAGACTCAGCGCACTCAACTGATCAAAGACGGTAAGCTAACCAGCTTCATGGTCGATAAAATGGGTGGCATGAAGACAGGTTATGAGCCTACGGGTTCTGGTCGTCGTCAAAACTACAAGTTCGCACCAACCTCGCGCATGCGTAACACCTTTATCGAAGAGGGCGAGCATTCACTTAATGACATGCTGGCAGGCATCGAACGTGGTATCTATGCGAAGAAGATGGGCGGTGGCTCTGTTCAACCGGGTACGGGGGAGTTTAACTTTGCTGTTCGTGAAGCCTACCTCATTGAAAATGGCAAAATCACCAAGCCTCTGAAAACAGCAACGCTGATCAGCACGGGTCCAAAAGTGTTGAAAGAAATCAGCATGGTCGGCAAAGACATGGCGCTTGCGCCGGGCATGTGTGGTTCCGTGAGTGGTTCAGTACCAACAACTGTCGGTCAGCCAACGCTGAAAGTAGATAACATTCTGGTAGGAGGCGGTAACTAATGAGCCAAGAACAACAACTTCTTAATGCGGTTGATTACGTCCTATCAGAAGCAAAACGCCAAGGTGCAGAAGCGGACGTCATTGTAAACCGTAACAGTAGCTTTTCTTTGAAAGCGAACCAAGGAAAGCTGGATGAGTACAAAGTAAGCTCAAGCCAAGTTCTGGGTGTTCGTGTTGTGAAAGATGCGCGTGTTGCAACAAGCTATTCTGAGTCGTTAGAGCAACCAAGCTTGGATTTGATGCTGACCAACGCACTGCAAAGCGCTCGCTTTTCCAAGCAAGATGAACATCAGACGATTAGTTGCGTGAACAGTCAAATCGCGACTGATGTTGCTGAGATTGCGCAAGAAGATACAACTTCTGTTGACGAAAAAATCGAACTGTCTCTCGCTCTTGAGCAAGGCGTAGTGGCTCTGCCTCACGCCTCTAGCGCACCTTACAATGGTTACAGCGATGGCGAAACACAACTGATCATTGCCAATACTCAAGGCACATTGTGTCAACACTTCGAGCGCTCGTTCACTTGTTATGCGTATACCTTGTTTGAAAAAGACGGCAAACAGTCAATGGCGGGTAGAATGTCACTGGGTCGCCGTTTTGATGAGTTGAATCCAGCTTACTGTATCGAGGGTGGCTACAACCTTGCTCGCGATCTTCTTGAAGGCGCACCGGTTGCGACGGGTAACTACCCTGCTATCTTCCACATCAATGCGCTAGCAAGTTTATTCGGTGCTTTCGGCAGTGCTTTCTCTGGCGTAAGCGCGATGAAAGGCATTACGCCACTGGGTGACAAGCTTGGTCAACGTGTTGCGAGTGATTTGATTACCTTTACTGATACGGCTTACATGCCAAATGGTATGGCAATCGCGAGTTTTGATAGTGAAGGCTTCGCTACTCAAAACAATGTGATGATTGCTAATGGTGAGTTGAAAACCTTGCTACACAACAGCCAGACCGCAAGTTACTTGGGCGCAGTCTCGACAGCAAGTGCCGCTCACGGTGCAAAATCGAGCCTAGACGTATCAGCGAATCACAAAGTGATTGCGACAGGTAACAGCAGTGCGTCAGAAGTAAAAGCGGGTGAGTACCTAGAGTTAGTCGAACTTCAAGGTGTCCATTCTGGTGCGGATGCAGTGAGTGGTGATTTCTCATTTGGTGCGAGTGGCTTCTTGTGCCGTGATGGTGAGCGCGTTCAACCAGTGCGTGGTATCACTGTAGCGGGTAACTTCTACAAGATGCTGCAAGAAGTTGAGGCAGTGGGTGATACTCAGCTAATTAACGATAGCCGAACTTTCTTCTCGCCAGACGTTCGTTTTGCTCGTTTGAGCATTGGTGGTAAGTAAACTTAGCATCCCTATAGAAACAAAAAAGAGGACTCAATGGAGTCCTCTTTCATTATCTAGCAACGTGTGCGCGAATAACTAGAATTCGCGAATGTCCAACTCATTGTGGATCAATACCACACACTGAGAAGCGAAAAGCATCTTAGGACCTAAGCTGATTTTCTCTGTGCCAAGGCGCTTCAAGCTGTTAAAAGACTTCTTCGGCATCGGAATATGGTCAGTTAGCAAGAAACATGGGTTTCCACCGATTTCTGCATCACGAACAAATTCGCCTTTTTTATCCAACATATATAGTTGGTGATCTTCTGCCAGTTCTTGCACTAGGCGTTCAAAACTGACGGTACGAACGGTGATACCAGGTTCGACTTCACGAAGTTGCTCTTTGCCCATACCAACCGAAGTATCCAAAGCGCGAGCAACTGCTGCAATCAAGGTTGACTCATGGAAGCCGCCAATGTTGGTGATGTCGTTGGAGCGAATAGTAATGGTGCGTGAGAAATCTTTTGTGCTTTCTAAAACCAAGTGAACAACCACATCTTCACGGTGTGATTGAGCAACGAACATCGTGTTCATCATGGTATGAGCAAGAATCTCTGTATGCGCTTCATTACCAACACCTTCTAACAGTGCTTTGCTGGTGGTTGGCGCCGCGCGAGCTCGTAAAACAAAAGAGCGCATGAATTTAGCCTCTATATAGGAAGAGTGAATGCGCGGAAGTATATACCCAAGCAGGGAAGGGATGCGAGTTTAATAGCAAATGTGAACTTACTTACAAAGCTTCGATTGTGGAGCTGGGTGTGCTGGTTAGAATAGGAGGCAACCCTGTTAGGAGTGGTATATGGAAATCAAACAGATAAATAAAGACATTTATAAAAAGAAAGTAAACCTTGTGATTGGCGGTTTTGTTGCGTTGCTCGCAATCTCCTCTCTTGCCTTTAGTACCTTGTTGATTGTTTTGTTTGGCAACACTGAAGTCGTACCAGAACAATCAACGGGCAATTTCCATTGGAATTTGATTGGTGTCGTTCTCGCAGTTGCAACTTCCCTCTCTTTATTGAATCAAATTAAAACTCGACCATACATGGAAGAAGTGCTGTACGTTTGGAAACTCAAGCAACTGCACAACAAAATCTTTCGTAAACTAAAAAGCATTAAAGCAGCCGCGAGCAATGACAATGTAAAAGCGCTCACTACGCTTAAGTTCTATTACACCACGCAACGCCAAGTGTTTGAGTTAGACAACAACACACTGACGATGAGCAGTGTAAATAAAGAATTGGAGGCTATCGAGCAAATCGAAGCGGCGCAATCACTGGATCTTGATATCACTAGCTTTAAAGAGAGCTGGGTAGACACATACTGATTGCCTATTTGTTACTTGAAGTTAACAACTGAGTGCTAAAATTAAGCGTTTGAGTGAGATTTAATCACTCGATGCTTTTTTTTAAGTTTTTTTCTAAAAAGGGGTTGCCAAGAAAAATCATCTCCCTATAATGCGCCTCCGTTGTCAGGGCAAAGCGGAAACGCAAAAGCAATTGGCAATAAGGCGAAAGAAAGCTTCTAAAAATTAATTTTAAAAAGTGTTTGACACTGAAAGTTAATTCCTTAGAATACGCCTCCGCTTCGATAGCAAAGCTTATGAAGCAAGCTCTTTAACAATATAGACCTATCAATCTGTGTGGGCACTCGTTGATGATAATCCAAATAGTTTCTTCGGAAACAATTTAGGTTTCAATGAAACGAAGTGACCATTCGAATTGGGAAGCAGCCTTGAGCTGTTTTGTTTTACTTTTTCAAAAGTAAAAACCAATAAGAGCACAGTCAATTCAAACATTACTTTATGTAATGTTCAGTATTCATTGAGCCGAACAAAATCTTAAATTGAAGAGTTTGATCATGGCTCAGATTGAACGCTGGCGGCAGGCCTAACACATGCAAGTCGAGCGGAAACGAGTTATCTGAACCTTCGGGGGACGATAACGGCGTCGAGCGGCGGACGGGTGAGTAATGCCTAGGAAATTGCCCTGATGTGGGGGATAACCATTGGAAA